>NZ_JARVTD010000047.1:0-52786 GCF_030208835.1 Variovorax sp. efr-133-TYG-130
TTCCCATAACACCTCCATGATTGAAGGTGTTGCGACGACCGGTTGAATCCGCCCAGTTCACCAGCCATGACTGGCAAGGTTTCCTGCGCGACCACAACCTGGTGAGCAGCATGAGCCGGCGCGGCAACTGCCATGACAACGCAGTCGCAGAGAGCTTCTTCCAGTTGCTCAAGCGAGAGCGCATTCGCCGACAAATCTATTCGACGCGCGATGAGGCCTGACCTTGCCCCCGAAAAACGTACCCCTTGCTGAGTGTTTCAATTCAAGCAAGGAGAACGGAAATGACGAAGACAACGAGGGCGCGCTACACGCTCGAATTCAAGCAGGAGGCGGTGCGGTTGGTCGAGGGCGGCCAGAGCATCGCTGCGGCGGCGCGCACATTGGGTGTGGTCGAGCAGACCTTGTTCAACTGGGTGAAGGCGCAACGCGAAGGCAAGCTCAGCGGCGCTGACGGCAAGGCGGTGAGTGCCGAACAGATGGAGATCAGCCGGCTGCGCGCCGAGCTGGCCCGGGTGAAGATGGAGCGCGACATCCTGGAAAAAGCGACGGCGTACTTCGCGAAAGCGCAGCGGTGAAGTACGCCTTCGTCCGACGCCACTGCCGGGTGTGGCCGATCTCGGTGCAATGCCGGGTGCTGCGAATCAGCATGGCGGGGTACCACGAGCACTTCGTTCGCAGGGCCTGCGGCGCTCAGCGGCGCCACCTGAGTGACGATGCCTTGCTGGTGCATATCAAGGCCATCCATGCCGAGACACACGGCTGCTACGGCTGGCCACGCATCTGGAAGGAGCTGCTGGCCCGAGGCGTGCGCGTGGGCAAGGAGCGGGTTCAAAAGCTCATGCAGCGGCACGGCATCCGCGCCCGAGGCAAGCGCCGCTTCAAGGTCACCACCGACAGCCGCCACGACCTGCCGATCTCGCCCAACGTGCTCAACCGCGAGTTCACCGTGGGTGAGCCTGACAAGGTCTGGGTGGGCGACATCACCTACATCGCGACGGACGAGGGCTGGGTGTTCCTGGCGGTGGTGGTCGACCTGTTCAGCCGCCAGGTGGTGGGCTGGTCGCTGCGGGGCGACATGACGCGCGACATCGTGATCGACGCACTGCGCATGGCGTGGTTCAAGCGGCATCCGGGCAAGCAGGTCGGTCTGATCTTCCACAGCGACAGGGGAAGTCAATACGCCAGCCACGACTTCAGGGCCGTGCTCGCCGAGTACAGCATCACCAGTTCGATGAGCCGCAAAGGCAACTGCTGGGACAACGCGTGCAACGAGACGCTGTTCGGCTCATTGAAGGTGGAGCGACTGCATGGGCAACGCTTCAAGACCAGGCGCCAGGCGAAGGACGAGATCATCGACTGGGTGCTCTGGTACAACCGCGCTCGGTTGCACTCGACGCTGGCCTACGTCAGCCCGATGCAGTTCGAGCAGGACTGGCTTGCCAATCAGCCGAGGCAAGTCAACTCATGAGCTTGGCTATGGGGTACGGATTCCAGGGGCAAGGTCAGCCAGAGCCGATGTCTTCAACTACATCGAGATGTTCTATAACCCCAGGCGTCGCCACAACACCGCTGGCGACTTGTCGCCCGTAGAGTTCGAGCGACGCCATTTCCAACGGCTCAAAAGTGTCTAGGGAATCCGGGGCGATTCATTGTCATACCAACTCGTCACCCTTTCCGGTCGCACTCAAATACCGCAAAGAGAAAGAGCAGGCTTCGCTTTGACCGACTTCATTTCTTCAACCACGGAAAATCCGGGACCCTGAAAGCCAGCGATGCCAGCCCCTTGGGGACGCGCAGGCGTACGAAGGAGGAGACCGCATTAGTTCCAGCATGTACCTGCATCCTCTTATCACCAAGCTGCCCGACAGCGAGCGTGCGTTGCTTGTTCAAAGCAGTGAGCTCAAAAGCTTCCGCCGCAACGACGTAGTGCTTGCGGTGGACCAGAAATCCGAGCATGTCTACTGCGTCGGCACCGGATTGCTGCGTGTTGTGGTGCACGGCAGCGATAGCGACAGCGAGGGCGTGACGACCGATTTCGTCAGTAAGGACGATTTCTTCTTTAGCCCCTCCTTGAACAAGGAAAGCTATATCGCGCAAGCGACGTTGATCGCAGCGCTTCCATCCTCCATTTATCTCATTCCGATCGGCGTGCTCCACCGTCTTTGCACGCTCTACCCACATGTCGCGGTGGGGCTGCTGGAATTGGCGGTCAAGCGCATTTCCATGGTTCATGGTCAGCTGAGACGGATATCTTCGCTTTCACCCATCGAGCTGGTGGGCCGGGTGCTTCATGAGCTTACTCATCTGGCGCCGGCAGGCCCCAGCGGCTACGACAAACGAATCACCCAAGCGGTGATTGCTTCGTATGTGGGGCTCTCACGCGAGGGAGTGAACAAAGCAATGCGAGAACTTGAGAATCGCGGCCTCGTTCGGCGCGACGAGGCTGGTGGGGTCCACGTCCCTCCGGAGTTCGCTTCCACCGACTTCGGCGCATTGGAGCTGGAAAGTGACAGTCAGAACCCAAAAGACATGCTGCGCTCAAAGTTGCAAAATCCGCCCGATGGACACAACCCTCGCCGAGGCTCGTAGGGGCGCGATGAAGCGTTGCCTTTCCCCCAAATGGTCAGTGATTCGTGTTTCCTTCATCCGTCGGTTCTAACTGTTTCGCGCCGATTCCGATGCCCATTGCAAATCCCCGGAAGTTCGCCTTCCTGGCGAGTCGTTCGCCACACATGAGGCGGGCAATTGTTAGACCGGGTAAGGCACTTTGCTGCAGATAACTACGTTCTCGGAATCCCACGTTCGCGCGATAGCGCTTGGTGTAAGCCCGTATCCTTCAGTCAGGTCCGGTTGCGTTTGGAGTGATGAAACTTCGACGGGCTTCGTGAGAGCCCCTCACGGCAAATATCAGCGGCCCACGCCCGCCACAATCTAGACCATGATCGATACAGAGACACTGCCCGACGGAGACTTGGGAGCGCTGGCATCCGAATGGCGCCAACGCGCGCTGCGGGGTGATCTGCACGCTCGCGGCATCGCTCACCAACTGGAAGCGGAACTGCGGCGGCGCGCGGGCGCTCTGCGCCCCGACTACGGGGTGCTCGATCTGCGGCCCCTTGAGCATCGGCAGCGACAGAGGCATTGGTGGAAGCTATGGTGAATGCCCGCCCCAAAAGGCGTGAAGACTCGCGCTTCATTCGGTGCTGGGCGTGTCGTGCCGTGCCTTCACGCAGCTGACCCCGGCTCATACGCCCAGCGTCGCGGTAGGACTGCAGACGCAGGGTGGTGCTCGGAAATGTAAGCCGGTCTCAGAACCCGCTGGAGAGATGACACGGGTATGAGCAGGAGAGCTGAGCGCTGAAGAGGCCGAGGCATCGGTCATCACGGAATACGAGGCCAAGATCGCGGCGCTCGAACGCAAGGTCGGCCAGCTCACCATGGAGCTCGACCTTGTTAAAAAAACTCCACGCCTTCGCCTCGTGAGCGACAACGAGAACTTATCAATCGTCACTGGCCCGAAGCCTGCTCCATTCGACGGGGGTGCCAAGTGATCGATCTTCCGCGCAGCACGTTCTACTACCGGTCGACGGCAGTGGGCGAAGATCTGAGACGCCCGGCTCGCCGAGTTGATTGGGTCCATCCAGGACGAGGTGCCAGGCTACGGCTACCGGCGCGTGACTCATGAATTGCGCCGCCGCGGCCACGTGGTCAATCACAAGCGGGTCGCACGCGTGATGAGGGCACAAGGCCTGGGCATCAAGCTTCGCAGGCGATTCGTTCGAACGACCGACAGCAAGCACGACTCGCCGATCTTCTCGAACCTTTATCGCAACGTCATCCCGACGCGGCCGAACGTGGTCTGGGTCGCCGACTATGCAAGTGAAACCTATCGCAGAGCCCTGCAGGACGCGGGGCTGCGCGGGTCGATGAGCTCGCCCGGCAACCCGTACCACAATGCGCAGGCCGAGAGCTTCATGAAGACGCTCAAGGTCGAGGACGTCTACATCGGCGGCTACGAGACCTTCGGTGATGTCGCCAGCCGGCTTCCACGGTTCATTGAAGAGGTCTACAACGCAAAGCGGCTTCACTCGGCGCTCGGCTATCTTCCACCCAACGAATTCGAATCCCAACTTGCTCGGAAGGCGGCTTAGTTCGCATGAGCCCGGTGGTCCAGCCGCAGGGGTTCACTCCAATCAATACCGTGAATCAGTCAGCGAGCTTGCTGACCCTATGAAGCATCGAAAGTAAAACTTCCTTTTCTTTCCCCATGAGCTTGTCTAGTTGCTGCTCATGCACGTCGAAGCGACGCTTGAGGTCCGCAAGGACCTTGCCTCCCTCGGTGGTTAGAACGATCCGACGGTTGCGCTTGTCGGTGTCGCAGACGAGGCGCTGGACGAGGTCCATCTCTTCGAGCTTGTTGAGGAGAGGGACGATGCGAGGCCGTTCGACGGCCAGCACTTCGGCGAGTTCTGCCTGTGTGATCTGCGGGTTGTCTGCGACGACCGCCATCACCGAGAACTGCACGAGCGTCACCGCCTTGTCATCGAAGGATCCGTAGATGCTTTGGAACACCGCGATCTGCGCGCGACGAATCGAGTATCCGATCGTGCTCTCGAGGTAGCTCATGTCGATGACTCGGGTGTTGCCTGCCCGGGGTTGTCTAGGTGCTTGCATGCATGTGATGGCTGCGCGGTGCGCGGCTTCCTGTGGCGTGAGAGTGTGATGCGCGAGGGCGGCTCAAGGGTAAACCCCACGTTAAATAGATAACAATGTTATCTATAGTCAGTCTAATAGAGCAAGTATAAACTTTCAGAGGTAACAGTGAACACTTGGCAAGATGACTTTGGCCGCATAGAGGTGAGGCGCTCCACGTCGCCGGAAGGTGACGTGATTGCGGCGACGACGCCTCTCGCCGAGCGCTACGCCACCTTGACGCAGATGCTGGATCGGCATGCGATTGACTCCGCAGAGAAAGTCTTCCTGCGTGAGCCGACTCCGACTGGCTGGCGTGACCTTCGCTATGGCGAGGCGTCCCTGCTAACGCGCCGTCTGGCGGCATCCTTGGTATCGCTTGGGCTCGGCATTGATCGGCCGCTGGCGATTCTGTCGGGCAACTCTATCGACCACGCACTGCTGTCGCTGGCGGCGATGTCGGTCGGCATTCCGGTGGCGCCGATCTCGGTGGCGTATTCGCAGTTTCAAGACCTGTCCAGGCTGCGCGGCATCCTGGAATTACTCAGTCCGGGCCTTGTTTTCGCGGGTGACGGTGCGGCCTTCGAGCGAGCGTTGAGCCTCTCCGCGGAGTTGGGCGCCCAAATCGCGGTTGGAGCAGCCCCTCCGCGGGCGTTGAATAGCATTGAGTTGTCCTTTCTGATGAAAAACGGCTCTGGACTGGACTGCGATGCTCTTCGACGAGCCGTGACGGCCGATACAGTTGCCAAGATCCTGTTCACCTCTGGTTCGACGGGCACACCCAAGGGTGTTCTCGTGACTCAGCGCATGATGTGCAGCGATCAGTCTGGAATGGCGCAAGTCTGGCGCTTTCTGGAAAGCGAGCCGCCAGTGATGGTTGACTGGCTGCCATGGAATCACACCTTTGGTGGCTGCCTAAATTTCAACCTTGTCCTGCGCAACGGCGGGATGATGGTGATCGACGATGGCCGGCCACTTCCTGGTCACATTCAGCGCTCTCTTGAGAATTTGCGCTCGCATCCCCCGACGGTCTACCTGGGGGTGCCCAAGGCCTTGAACGAGTTGGTGAAGGCGTTCGTCTCTGATCCGGCACTGGAGCGTGCGTTCTTCGCCAATATTCGGGTCATCTTCTCTGCGGGCGCCTCGTTGCCACGTGCAACCTGGGATGCCCTGCACGACGGCTATAGGCGCGTCAACGGCAGGAGACTCAATCTCTTCATCGGATGGGGTTCGACGGAAACAGCTCCAGTGGTGAGCATCACGCGTCCGAATGCTGACCGCCATGACTCCATTGGATTGCCGCTGCCTGGGGCTGCCATCAAGCTGGTGCCCAACCAGGACAAGCTCGAGTTGCGGGTTAAGGGTCCTATGGTGATGCCGGGGTATTGGCGCCGGCCTGACCTTTCCGCGGCAGCTTTTGATGATGACGGGTACTACGCGATCGGCGACGCCGGCAAGTTGGACCCCGACCGCTGGGAGCAGGACGGCATCCTGTTTGATGGGCGGGTTGCCGAGAACTTCAAGCTGCTCAGTGGCACCTGGGTCAGTGTGGGAGCGCTGCGGCTGGCCGCCATCAATGCTGCCGCCCCATTGTTCGACGAGGTGGTCGTGACGGGCCACGACCGGGATGAAGTGGGTCTGCTGGTGTTTCCGAGCCTGATGGCCTGTCGAGCTCTGGCTCAGGGTGACGTGGAGACGCTGCCGAATCTCGTCAAGTTGCCCGTGGTCCGTGATGCCGTACGGAAGGCCCTTCAGCAGCTTTGTGGTGCTGGCGGCTCTTCCATGCAAGTGCGCCGCGCCTTGCTCCTGGCCAGCGCGCCGTCCATGGAGTCCGGCGAGATGACTGACAAAGGCTATCTCAATCAGCGCGCGGCGCTCCAACGCCGTGCACAAGACGTGGAGCGGCTCTATGCCGAGCCTCTGCATCCTGACGTGATCCTGGCCGCAGACACCGTGTAGTGGCGTGAGCTACTCGAATCATTTCCTATTGACGAACAAGGAACAACTGCATGAGTACTGATATCTTCATTCTGGGCGGAGCCCGTACAGCAATCGGCACGTTTGGCGGAACGCTGAAGGACCTTTCGCCTACCAAGCTCGGCACGGTAGCTGTGCGCGAGGCAATCTCGCGCGCCGGACTGCTGCCGAAAGATGTTGATCACTCCGTGTTCGGCACTGTTATTCCGACCGAGGCTGCCGATCTTTTCTTGGGTCGAACCGTGGCCATCGAGGCGGGAATGCCTGTCGAATCGCTCGGATTGACCGTCAACCGACTGTGTGGATCGGGTGCGCAAGCGATCGTCAACGCGGCCCAGATGATCCGCTTGGGAGAGTCGAATATCGCGGTGGCTGGCGGCGCCGAAGCGATGAGCCGCTCGCCGTACTCGGTGCAGGGCATGCGCTATGGACAGCGCATGGGAGACGGCGTTCTCTATGATTGGCTGTCGAACACGCTCGCGGATCCGTTCGGCCATGGTGCGATGGGATGCACGGCGGAGAATGTGGCGACCAAGTACGGCATCGACCGGGAGCGCCAAGATGCGTATGCCGTGGAAAGCCACCGGCGTGCCGCAGAGGCGATTGAGCAAGGCCGGTTCAAAAGCCAGATCATTGGGGTCGAGATCAAGAGCCGCAAGGGCGTCCAGGTCTTCGATACCGACGAGCATGTGCGTCCCGGAACGACCACTGCCGACCTTGCCAAGCTCAAGCCAGTCTTTCGCGAGGGTGGCACTGTGACTGCGGGGAATTCGTCTGGCATCAACGATGGTGCCGCCGCGGTGATCCTGGCAAGCGGCCAGGAAGTGGATCGCCGTCGCTTGCAGCCGATCGGACGTCTGATCGCGTGGGGGCTGGCAGGCGTCCCGCCGGAGATCATGGGCATTGGCCCCGTGCATGCCGTCCCGGTGGCACTCCAGCGCGCCGGGCTTGCCCTCGACGACATCGACGTCATCGAGTCCAACGAAGCATTCGCCGTGCAGGCACTTTCGGTGATCGATGGGCTTGGGCTCGACCCCGCCAAGGTCAACCCCAACGGAGGCGCTGTGGCGCTTGGTCATCCGTTGGGCGCGACGGGCGCGATCCTGACCATCAAATGCCTATATGAGCTGCAGCGGATCAAGGGCCGATACGGCATCGTCACGATGTGCATTGGTGGCGGTCAGGGCATTGCGCTGGTGATCGAGAACTTGGCCCAGTGAGTAAGCACACTATGCATGTCGAACTCTCTCGCGCCATTGTCATCGGCGCAGGCAATATGGGCGCTGGTATCGCAGCACACCTTGCCAACGCCGGTATCAGCGTTCTACTTCTGGACCGCCCCATGGTGGATGCGCGTTCGAGAAATGAACTGGCCGAACAGGCCGTCGAACGACAGTTGCGTGGCGCTGGTTTCATGCACCCCGACCGTGCCCAGCTGGTTGAGTCGGGCAATGTTGAAGATGATCTGGCACGCGTGTCCGAAGCCGACTGGATCGTCGAGGCCGTGTTCGAGGACCTGGAGATCAAGCGGGAGCTCTATGCGAAGCTGGAGCGCTTGCGCAAGCCGGGGTCGGTGGTTTCTTCAAACACCTCGACGATTCCTCTGGCACACCTGACTGAAGGCTTGGGAGATGCCTTCGCACGGGATTTTGTCGTCACGCACTTTTTCAACCCGCCGCGGGTGATGAAATTGCTGGAACTCGTGGGTGGCAAGAAGACGTCCCCGGATGTGATCGAACGCGTGGCTTCTTGGTGCGACCGTCTGCTGGGCAAGACGGTAATTCATTGCCGCGATACGCCTGGCTTCATCGCCAATCGCATCGGCAACTACTGGATGTCGGTCGCAGCCCTGGAGGCCAAGTCGTTGGGGCTGACGGTCGAGGAAGCGGATGCTGTGATGGGCGCACCGTTCGGCATTCCGCGCACGGGCATCTTCGGCTTGTTCGACTATGTGGGCGTGAACCTGGTGCCGCTCGTCTGGGGCAGTTTCATGAAGTCGCTGTCCGCAGACGACGCGCACCGCCAACACGACGTAACGCGTGACCCCTTCATCACACGGATGCTGGAGTTGGGGCGAACGGGCCGGGCCGTCGGCTCCGGCTTCTATCGCACTACCGAAAAGGGTGGGAAGAAGATACGGGAAGCGCTGGATCTCTCGTCTGGTGAATACCGGGCTGTTCGGGCTGTCCAATTGGCGAGCCTGGATGCGGCGGGAAGAGACCTCCGTTCGCTTTGCGAGCAGCCGGATCGTGGTGGCAGGTATGCCTGGAACGTTCTCTCGCACCTGGTTTCCTACACCTCGGAGATTGGCCCTGAGATCGCCGGCGATGTGGCCTCGATCGACGTGGCTCTGAGGCTGGGATACAACTGGAGCTTCGGCCCCTTTGAACTGGCGGACCGCGTCGGGGTCGCCTGGTTGGCCGAGCGGCTGTCGGCTGAAAGCCGTCCCGTGCCTGCGCTGTTGAAGAAGGCCGTCGAACAGGGAGGTTTTTACAGCGGCGAGCGCTGGCTCAGTACCACGGGACAGTGGATGGGGGCCGTGGCGGGGTCTGGGGCACTCGCGTTCTCAGCGATCCGGCGGCTCGCCCCTCGCGTCGCCGGCAACGACAGCGCTTCGCTGTGGGACATCGGTGAGGGTGTTCTGGCGCTCGAAGTGCATACGAAGATGAATGCCTGCAACGAGCAGGTGGTTGATCTGATCGAAGCGGCTCCGGGCCATGTGAGTCAGGGCTTTCGCGCGCTCGTGATCGCCAATGACCACCCGCGTGCGTTCTCAGTAGGCGCCGACATTGGAAGTTTCGTCACATACGTGAAAGGGCGAGATTGGGCAGGGCTTGTGCGTTTTGTCGAGCGTGGGCAATCGGCGCTTCGGGCATTGCGTATGGCGCATTTCCCCGTGGTGGGCGCACCGTTCGGACTGGCGCTGGGCGGGGGGTGTGAGCTCCAGCTTTGCTGCGATGCCAGCGTGGCGCATGCAGAGCTCAATGCCGGTCTTCCAGAACTCAAGGTCGGCATCTTGCCTGGCTGGGGCGGCTGCACCCGTCTCCTGGAGCGATGGATCGAGCGTTCAGGAGGCGATGCGCATCTTGCCGCGTCCAAAGTTCTGGAGGTACTGATCGACGGGACACCCAGCGGCTCGGCGCTCGTCGCGGTCGACCGTGGCCTGCTGCGTCGCACCGACAGGATCACGATGAACCGGGATCGCCTGTTGGAAGACGCCCGGCAATTGGCGCTCGAGCTGGCCGATGGCGACTACCGGCCGGCCTCCGTGCTGCACTGGTCTGTACTGGGCGCCGATGGCGCCGCGGAGCTGTATGCCCGCGTGGATGAGCAGCGCACGAACCTTGGGTTCAGTGAGCACGACATGGTTGTTGTGCGTGCGATTGCGGAAGTCCTCAGTGGCGGTGATGTCGCTGCGGGAACAGCCGTCACGGACATGGACATCCTTGCCTTGGAGGTCGACCGCATGGTCGCTCTGGCAAAGACACCGAAATCGCTGGCGCGCATGGAGCACATGCTCCAAACCGGCAAGCCGCTTCGCAACTGAGTGGGCGGTGCGAATTTCTCCCCTGGCGCCAAAACCGCGATCGCGTTGGCCGGGGAGTCCTGCTTCGTCGTGGACATGGCGTCCGGGACGTTGGACCGTCCGGCCCCGCCGGGCAATCATAAGAAAAGGAGACAAGTGATGAAGATGTTGAAGACCATAGTGGTGAGCGCCTGCCTGATCCTGGCCGGAGCGTCGCAGGCCGAGATCACGATCGGGGCGATCCTGCCGTTGAGTGGCCCCGCGTCCGGTTTGGGCATTCCCTCAAAAAACGCGATGGCCCTGTGGCCGAAGGTGATTGCGGGCGAACCCGTCAAGCTGGTCATTCTGGATGACGCTTCCGATCCGAGCACCGGGGTGAAGAATGCTCGGCGGCTGGTCAGCGAGGACAAGGTCGATCTGATCGTGGGCTCGGTCGCCACGCCGGTTGCGGTGGCCATTGCCGACGTGGCTTCCGAGACGCAGACACCACAGTTTGCGCTCTCGCCGGCAGAGTTGCCGACGGGCAAGGATGCATGGACCTTCCGTCTGACCAATTCCAATGCCGTCATGGCGGGCATCGCAATTGCGCACATGAAGAAGCAGGGCATCAAGACACTCGCGTTCATCGGCTACAGCGACACCTATGGTGAGAGTTGGCTGAAGGAACTGCGAGCAGCCACGCCGACGGCGGGTATCACCATCACGGCCGTGGAGCGCTTTGCGCGTGCGGACACCAGCGTCACTGCGCAGGCGCTGCGCGTTACGGCGGGCAACCCCGATGCCATATTTATCGTCGCCTCCGGCAGCGGTGCGGCCATGCCACAGCTTGCAATTGTGGATCGTGGCTACAAGGGCAAGATCTACCAGAGTCAGTCGGCGGCCACGCGCGACCTGATGCGCGTCGGCGGCAAGGCCGTCGAGGGGACGTTCGTGGTTTCGGGGCCCGCCGTGGCGCCCGAGCAATTGCCGGACACCCATCCTTCCAAGGCCGTGGCCACCAGCTTTGTCCAAGCTTATGAGAAGCAATATGGCCCGAACTCCCGCAATCTGTTTGCCGCGGACAACTTCGGCATCACCCTCATTCTCGAAAAGGCCGTGCCCGAGGCCCTGAAGAAGGGAAAGCCGGGCACGCCCGAATTCCGGGCCGCGCTCAAGACAGCCGTCGAGTCGACGGGCTCGGTATTTGTCCCTCAGGGATGGGTGACGTTCAGCGCGACCGATCACTGGGGATTTCAGCGCTCCGGCGGCGTGGTGCTGAAGGTCGTGAACGGCGACTGGAAGGTCGAGCCCTGATCGGGTAACCCAGCACGAGGAACATCCGCTATGGACTTTTCGATTGCGAGCATCCTGATGCTCGATGGACTTACTAACGGAGCCATCTACGCCTTGGTGGCGCTGGCCCTTGTGCTGGTTTTCACGGTGACCCGCGTTATTTTCATTCCGCAGGGCGAGTACGTCGCCTTTGCGGCGTTGACGGTCGCTTCGTTCCAGGCACAGCAGGTACCAGGAACGGTTTGGCTGCTGCTGGCACTGGCGATTACGGCGCAAGTCGTGGAGTCCATCCAAGCATGGCGCCGCCGTGAGCGGTGGACCCGGATTCTGGGCCATGCATTGACTCGGCTGGCCTTGCCGTTGCTAATTTGCGCGGCCGGATGGTGGTTCGCCGGGATGCAGACGCCTCTGACTTTGCAGGTCGCGCTGACGCTGGCCCTGGTCACGCCGATGGGGCCGCTGATCTACCAACTAGCCTACCGACCTCTAGCCGACGCGAGTGTGCTGGCACTGCTTATCGTCTCCGTCGGCGTTCACTTTACGCTGACGGGCCTCGGGCTGCTGTTCTTCGGTGCAGAGGGGTCGCGCACGCCATCTTTCTGGAACGAGCAATTCAGCCTCGGGTCGGTATCCGTGTCCGGCCAAGCCGTGGTGATCTTTGCCACCGCCACGTCGCTGATTGCGGGGCTGTTCCTGTTCTTTGATCGATCCCTGCGCGGCAAGGCGTTGCGCGCCACGGCGGTCAACCGCACCGGTGCACGGCTGCTGGGGATTTCGGCCGATGGCGCAGCCCAACTGAGCTTCCTGCTCGCGGCCTTCGTCGGCGCGTTGTCTGGCGTGCTGATCGGACCGACCACCACGGTGTTCTACGACTCCGGGTTCCTGGTGGGGCTCAAGGGCTTCGTGGCAGCTGTGTTTGCCGGATTGACCAGCTTTCCGCTGGCATTGCTCGGAGCGCTCCTGTTGGGGGGCATCGAGGCATTCGGCTCATTTTGGGCGAGCGCATACAAGGAGGTCATCGTCTTCACCATCATCTTGCCGGTGCTGCTATGGCGATCATTCACCGACCCGCACGGGGAGGAACACTGACATGACGCATGTGAGTTTCGAGCACAAGGGTACTGCGAAGCGCTTTCTGGCCAAGGGTTGGCATCGCGGCACGGGCGTCACGGCAGTTTGCCTGATGCTTCTCGTGCTGCCCCAACTGCCGATACCAGAGTTCTGGATCACGCAGCTCAACTACATCGGTCTTTACGCGCTGGTCGCACTCGGTGTCGTGCTGTTGACCGGGGTGGGGGGGCTGATCTCCTTTGGCCAAGCGGCCTTCGTGGGCATTGGTGCCTACGCCACGGGATATGTCACGACGCAACTTGGATGGTCTCCCTGGTCCGGGCTCTTTGCAGGCTTGCTCATCACGAGCGCTGTAGCTCTGATCCTGGCACTCGTGACCTTGAGGATGTCGGGGCACTATTTGCCGCTGGCCACGATCTGCTGGTGTCTTGCGCTGTACTACACCATGGGCAACCTGGAGGTCCTCGGCAAGTTTGACGGATTGGCTGGCGTGCCGCCTTTGTCGATTGGGGGACTGAGCTTGCAGCCAGTCGGGCGGATCTACTACCTCATCTGGGGCTGTGCCATCCTCGCGGCTTTAGGGCTTTCCTTTCTCCTTGACTCCCGGCCGGGGCGCGTCATGCGCGCCATCAACAGCAGCAATGGCGGCGGCGTGACGATGCCGGAAGCGATGGGGGCGTCTACGTTCCGCTACAAGGTGGCCATGTTCATGGTCGCGGCCCTGTTGGCTTGCGTTTCGGGCTGGCTCTTCGCCCATATGCAGCGCATGGTCAATCCGTCGCCATTCGGGATCAAGATGGGCATCGAGTACCTGCTCATGGCTGTCGTGGGCGGCCTGGGAAGCGTCTATGGTGCATTCATTGGCGCTGTGGTCGTGAAGTTGGCCGAGGACCAGTTGCAGGTTCTGTTGCCCAGGCTGCTGGGCAGCGGTGGCAACTATGAACTCGTCGTGTTCGGCATCGTTCTGGTGCTGGTGCTCCAACTGGCACCCAAGGGACTGTGGTCGGTCTTCGGCCGTTGGGTGAAGCCCGTGGCGCGCCGCAGGGATTGGTCCGAGGCGGTTGCACTGGAGGACCGGAAGAAGCCCGGCAGAGGCGAGGAACTGCTGGACATCCGGGGCATCCGCAAGCAATTTGGCGGGCTCGTCGCCGTAAACGATGTGAGCTTCTTGGTACGGGCGGGTGAGATCGTAGGGTTGATCGGTCCCAACGGGGCGGGCAAGTCGACCACCTTCAATCTAGTTTCGGGCGTTCTGACGCTGACCGCGGGCGAGGTCGTGTTCCGAGGCGAGCGCGTCGATCAACTGGGTTCACGTGCCTTGGCGCGCCTGGGTTTGTCGCGGACGTTCCAGCACGTGAAGCTGGTCCCGGACATGACGGTGCTCGAGAACGTCGCGATCGGCGGCTACGTGCGCTCGCGCGCTGGGACGCTGCGCGGCATGCTGCGGCTGGATAGGGCGGAAGAGCGCAGGGTTCTGCGCGAGGCCGAGCGGCAATTGCATCGCATCGGGCTGGGCGCGCACCTCGACGATCTGGCGGGCAATCTGGCCTTGGGACAGCAGCGGCTCGTGGAAATCGCGCGGGCACTCGTCAGCGATCCGTGCCTGCTGCTGTTGGATGAGCCTGCCGCGGGGCTGCGGCATCTGGAGAAGCGGGCCCTGACTGAGATCCTCAGGCAACTCAAGGCCGAGGGGCTGAGCCTGCTCTTGGTCGAACACGATATGGATTTCGTGATGAAACTCACCGATCGCATTGTGGTGATGGAGTTCGGCACCAAGCTGATCGAAGGGCTGCCGCATGAGGTCCGAGTCAGCCCGGCTGTGCGAGCTGCCTACCTCGGAACGGAGCATTGAGCCATGACTACAGTTCTCAAGGTCACCGGACTGCATGCTGGCTATGGACGCGCTGAGGTGCTGCGGGGGATCGGCATCGAAGTGGACTGCGCATCAGTGTGCTCCGTTATCGGTCCGAACGGAGCTGGAAAATCTACCCTGCTCGGGGCTTTGATGGGATTGTTGCCTGCACGCGGAGAGATCCTCTTCGAAGGGGAGGACATCACGGGCCTGTCACTGGAGCAACGTGTTCTGCGCGGCATTTCGCTCGTCCCCGAGAAGCGCGAATTGTTCGGCTCCATGACGGTGGCTGACAACCTTTTGCTTGGCGGCTGGCGTCCCAGGAGCCAAGGCAACGGGCGCTGGCGCGACACGCTGGATCAGATCTATGCCCTGTTCCCCAGGCTGCATGAGCGCCAGTCGCAATTGGCCGGAACGCTCTCCGGCGGCGAGCGCCAAATGCTGGCGATTGGCCGGGCGATGATGAGCCAGCCGAAGCTGTTGATGCTCGACGAACCGAGTCTGGGCTTGGCGCCGCGCATCGTGGGCGAGATTCTTCAAACCATCGATGGCCTCCGGGCCTCCGGCGTGTCAGTTCTGCTTGTTGAGCAGAACGCCCGAGCGGCACTCGCCATATCGCAGTACGGCTACGTACTGGAGACGGGCGACGTCGCCCTCAGCGGAACAGCCTCCTCGTTGGCTGACGATCCACGCGTGATTGAAAGCTATCTGGGCGCGGCTGCTTGAAGTGCGTTGGCCATGGCACTGCTTCGACGTTGTCTGCTTGAACTGCGCGCCCTGGAAGCCTCCCGCGCGAGGGCCGAGGGTGCACCGACACTCTCGATCGATCTGGACGCAGCTTTCGATCAGATGGGTGATGCCGGATGGACTTCGGAAGCGCCTGTTGATGCGCTTGAGCACTCCGAGAACTTGCAACCTATTGCTTGGGATCCGGCCTTTCGATGACCATTTACCTACCTCCGCTTCGTGACATTCACTTCGTGATCCACCATGTTCTAGAGGCGCCAAAGCAGTGGAGGAATCTGCCAGCTTATGCCGACCTCGACGAAGAGACGGCATGGCAGATTGTGAATCAGGCAGGGCGCTTCGCTGCGGAGGTTCTGGCCTCCACCAATGCAGTTGGTGATCGCGAAGGCTGCACCCTGCAGGATGGGGATGTTCACACGCCCGCAGGCTTCGCTGCTGCGTATCAGGCATTCGTTGATGGAGGACGGCCCTCACCCCGATATAGAGCGCCGTGATGGGGCCAGTCGCCGCAGCGCGTTGCTGACCCCGGTGTTAAAGGCCTTCCTGACGCACCATGGCTTTCACGGGACGAGCGCGGCCCTGCAGGTCCTGGGCGGATACGGCTATGTACGCGAATACGGCATCGAGCAGCATTTGCGGGACGCCCGGATCACGATGATTTATGAAGGCACCAATGAGATTCAGGCGGTCGATTTCCTCATGCGCAAGGTGCTGCCCGACCGCGGCGGGGCGCTGCAGGAATTGCTCAGCGAGTTCGAGGCATCGGCGAGCCAGTGCGAGGGTGAACTGGCTCCATTGGGGATGGCGCTTGGACGCGCATATGCCCAAGCCCAGAAGGGGCTAGCGGTTGTGCTGCAGGCCGGAGAAGAGGGGGGCGAGGCGATGTTGCCTGTTGCCGATGACTTCCTAATGGGTGTGGGCTACACCTTGATGGCATGGGCCTGGTGTCGCATCGCCACCGCCGCCCGGGATCTGGAGGATAGGGAGCTCGCGGCGCAGAAGCTGATGCTTGCCCGGTTCGGTCTGTCTTCGCTCATCCACGACGGCTCGTACCACTGGGAGAAGGTTCGTCACCTGTGCTCGCCCCTGCCGTGGCTTGCACACAAGGGTTGAACTCGGCCGGCCCCGCGGGCAATGGATGGGCCTGCTGGTCCGTAGAGGTTACTGCTGGTTCACGGCCGATCTGGCTTCGCCCTCTGTCGCTGAATAATTCGGGAAAGCTCGGATATTACTTGCACAAATGGACTTGCATACTTGCATTACTGGATTGACTATCCGGCAATCTGCATCCACGGGTCAACTCATATCGAAAGGTCCCTTATGAAAGTTTCAAATCTCCTGGCATGGAGTCTTGCCGCGATAGGCGGGCTATTTTTCAGCGGCGCGCAGGCGCAGAGCAAGGTGTCGGATGATGTCGTGCGCATTGGCGTGCTGACCGACATGTCTGGCCAGTTTTCTCACGAAGGAGGAAAGGGCTCCGTAACGGCGGTTCAGATGGCCGTGGAGGATTTTGGCGGCAATGTGCTGGGCAAGCCTGTCGAGGTAATCTTCGCGGACCACTTGAACAAGCCGGACGTTGGGATGTCCAAGGCTAGGGAATGGTTCGATACTCAAAAGGTCGACATGGTCACCAATCTGATCAATTCGGCCATCGCCTTGGGAGTCGCTGGTGTGGCCAAGGAGCGCAACCGCATCGCGATCATCAATGGATCTGGCTCGTCACGGCTCACGAACGACGCTTGCACGCCCAACAGCATCCACTACGCATATGACACCTATGCCCTGGCGAAGGGAACCGCTGGTGCCTTGATAGACAAGGGCGCGGACAGCTGGTATTTCCTTACCGCGGACTATGCCTTCGGACATGCACTGGAAGCCGACGCTTCAGCAGTCGTCAAAAGCAGTAACGGGACGGTTGTAGGCAGCGTGCGCTATCCGCCGGACTCCAATGACCATTCCTCTTTCTTGCTGAGAGCTCGAAACTCCAAGGCGAAAGTGGTTGCGATCGCAGGATCGGGAGCAACGTTCATCAATGCCGTCAAATCCGCTCGCGAGTTTGATCTTGCTGGTGGTGGGCAGACGGTCGCAGGCCTTCTGGTCTGGATCACCGACGTGCATTCGCTGGGACTGAAAACGGCTCAGGGAATGCTGCTTACGACGGCGTTCTACTGGGATCACGATGACAAGACACGGGCGTTCGCCAAGCGATTTAACGAACGAATGAAACGTATGCCGAACATGGGTGATGCCGGGGATTATTCGTCCACCATGCACTATCTGAAGGCGGTGCAGGCAGCTGGGACGGACGAGGCAGGCGCCGTCATGGCCAAGATGAAAGAGACTCCGGTCAACGATTTCTTCGCCACGGGTGGGCGAATCCGGGAAGACGGCCGCATGGTTCACGACATGTACGTCTACCAGGTGAAGAGCCCTTCTGAATCAAAGTATCCCTGGGATTACTACAAGCTGGTGGCCACGATTCCGGCCAATAAGGCCTTCAGGTCACTCTCTGACAGTGCCTGCCCCTTAGTGGCGAAAAAATAAGTAGATTGGTCGCCATTGCCCCCGAGTTGCATCGACTGGGGGCTTGTGTGCCTTATTCGGACGGTTTGGGGTCGCGGTAGTTCATGGTGAAGCGCATGCTGTGTGCGTTCAGGGCCTCGCGGCACTGGTCGCAGGCAACTGTGGGCTCGAAGTCCTTGCCGCAGTCGTTATGGGTGAGGATGAGGGGGGGGGCGCCATCCGATAGCCATTTGTCTCCCCAGCGAAGCATGGCGATCATCGATCCGAACAAGTCCCGACCTTTGTCGGTGAATCGGTACTCATACCTGTTGGGTCCGGACTGATACAGCACTTTTCGAAACACGCCGTTGTCGACCAGGCGATTGAGCCGGTCGATGAGGATGTTGGGAGCGATGCCCAGGTTGTTCTGGAGATGGTCGAATCGGCGCACCCGAAAGAATGCTTCGCGGATGATCATAAAGCTCCAGCGGTCGCCGATGACCTGTAGGGCACGCGCGACTGAACTGGGGCGGCGGTGTTCTAGGGCGGTGGGATCGGCGGAGCGGCGACTCTTGCGCTTCGTATGGATGACGCTGGTCCCTGCTCCTGGTCCGTCGCGGTAGCTGACGTTGCTGGGAAGAATTTCGGCTCGGCACTTCGAGCAGATGACGATGGCGCTACAAGGCTGCCCGCAGTTGTGATGGATGAGTTGCAGGGGTTTGCGCCTGCGGCCAGCTAGCCACTTATCGCCAAAACTCATGAGCGCCATCATGACTGGATAGAGGTCAATACCTAGGCGTGTAAGTTGGTACTCAAACCGGGGTGGCCGCTCTGAATAGAGGACCTGTCGTAACAAACCCTTGGCCGTCAACGTGCGAAGCCTGTCTGCGAGTGTCGTTCGGGGCAGTCCGAGAATTTCCTTGAACTGCTCGAAGCGTCTCACGCCGAAGTAGCACTCCCTGAGGATCATGAAGCTCCATCCGTCACCGATGACGTCGATCGTGCGGCCGACAGAGCAGTTTCTTTCTTGAATTTCGGCGTTCGGTGTAAGCGGTGGTTGCATGGAAGGGGCCGAGCCGCGCTCAGCATGAGTTCGTGAGGTTTCTGGGGTCATGAAATCTATGTCCTGCAAGCAAGCAAGCGAGAAGATTCATGCAGTCTATCTTGTTGACTTGAGGCGGATCTCTTCAAAAAGCACTTGCCGAATGAGCTACATAGTCTAATAATGCAAGTCATGGAAAAGAAGGCGGCTATGCAAAACTTTGATTTCTCTACATGCGGAACGCTTAGCGTGGAGCGCGGAGGCGCTGCCAGACTGGCGGGCAAGGTGTCCGCGATGAAGTGCAAATCCGTTCTCGTCGTGACGGACGAGGGGTTGCTGCGTTCGGGTGCTCTTCAGTCTGCGATGGATGGACTGAAGGCGGCCGGAATTCCGTTTTCTGTGTTCTCCGGTGTGCAAGCGGATCCTCCGGAGTTCGTGATTCACGAGGCCGCAGCAGCTGCAAGAGAGGTTGCTGCAGATTGCGTCATCGGCTTTGGCGGTGGCAGTTCGATGGATGCTGCAAAGCTCGCGGCATTGCTGGCGGGCGGCGATGAGGTGCTTGGCGACGTTTACGGCGTCGGGCTGGTGAAGGGGCCGCGGCTTAAGCTCATCCTGGTCCCCACGACCGCCGGCACTGGCTCTGAGGTAACGCCCATTTCCATCGTGACCACGGGCGAAGGGCAAAAGAAGGGGGTCGTCTCACCCATTCTGCTGCCCGATCTCGCTTTGCTTGATGCCGAACTCACACTGGGGCTTCCTTCTCACGTGACGGCAGCCACAGGCATCGACGCCATGGTGCATGCGATTGAGGCATTTACCAGCAAGCGATTGAAGAATCCGATCTCTGATTGCCTGGCTCGGGATGCGCTCAGGCTGCTGTCGGGGTCATTGCTCCGAGCGTGCCGGAATGGCAGTGACGTTCAGGCGCGCGAAGACATGTTGCTGGGGGCTTGCTTGGCCGGAATCGCATTTGCCAATGCGCCCGTTGCGGCAGTACATGCGCTGGCGTACCCTATCGGTGCGCAGTTTCATGTGCCACATGGACTGTCGAATTCTCTCGTGCTCGCGGCCGTGGCAAGGTTCAACCTGCCGGCGGCTCGCAAGGAATATGCGGAACTCCTGGACATCGTGAATCCAGGTCACCAGGGTGAAGAGGCAGACAAAGCCGGAGCCTTTGTCGAATACCTCGCAGGTTTGGCGCCTTCGGTGGGACTGCCGACGACGCTGCGGGAGGTTGGTATCGGCGCTAAGGACATTCCGATGCTCGCTTCTGATGCGATGAAGCAGACGCGGCTCCTTGTCAACAATCGACGGGAACTCGCTGAGAGCGATGCTGCGGCGATCTATGCGGAGGTCTTGTGATGCAGAAGAAATCGCCGAGCGCAAAGGTGGACTATCCGCGCATCGTTGTCATGCCGACGCGTTGGGGGGACAACGACTCCTACGGCCACATGAACAATGTCGTGTATTACTCATTCTTCGACAGCGTGGTGAACAAGCACCTGATCGAGAACGGTGTGCTGGACGTTGCAAGGAGCGAGGTTGTGGGCCTGGTTATTGAGACGCAATGCACGTTCTTCTCGTCGATCGGATTCCCAGATGACGTAGCCGTGGGGATGAAGGTCGTGCACCTTGGGCGCAGCAGTGTCAGATACGAGATTGCACTGTTCCGTAACGACGCGCAGGAAGCGTCGGCCGTCGGGCAGTTTGTGCACGTGTATGTGAACCGGCAGAGCAACCGGCCCACCGAAATTCCCGCTGCTGTTCGCGCCGCTTTGGCCGAAATTACGGTTTGAACCTACTGACCTTCTATAGACGAGAGGAAGAAGTATATGGAAATGGTAGGCGAAGCTCGAGTCAAGGCATCCAGAGAAAGCGTGTGGGATGCCCTTAACGACCCAGCGATTCTGCAGGCGAGCATCCCGGGCTGCGAGGCATTGGAGCGGACTGCCGACAACGCTTTCACCGCGACAGTTGTTAGCAAGGTGGGGCCGATCAAGGCGAGATTCACCGGTAAGGTAACTCTCTCTGATATCCAGCCGCCCCGCAGCTACACGCTGACGGGCGAGGGTTCGGGTGGAGCCGCTGGTTTCGCCAAGGCAGACATCGGGGTTGCTTTGGAAGCGCTCGAGCCACAACTGACGCTCCTGCGCTATACGGTGAAGGCCAACGTGGGCGGAAAGCTGGCGCAACTCGGGTCGCGAATGATCGATTCGGCTGCGAGGAAATCGGCGGACGACTTTTTCGAACTATTCGGCAAGCAAGTTGAAGGCCGGAATGTGGAGGGTGCAAGCGCGGGTGGAAATGCAGGTCAGGAGGCCGCGAAGTTGTTGGCTGCGGCCATTGCGTCTTCAGCGCCCGCCGCGGTCGCTCAGGAGACGGTGCCGTCCCGAGCCGGCCAGGCGGTCGAAGCATCCTTACCGTCGGCGAGCGCCGACGTAGCGGTCGTTGGTGTGGGGACGGCCGACGAGGTCATGGATGTCCTAACGTCGGAACAAGTCAAGATCTGGATCTCGGATGGCATTGCGGTCGTAACACTGAACCGTCCTGCCAATCGCAATGCGATGACCTATGCCATGTGGAGGGCATTCCCGGCAATCATGGGGGCCATGGAGCGCAACCAGCAGGTGCGCGCCATCATCCTGACTGGTGCCGGGACGGATTTTTGCTCCGGCGCAGACATACCGGAGTTCGAGAGGGTTCGGTGCGATGCAGCACAGTCCACGGCTTACGAAGTGGCGGTGGATGCTTGTTGCGACGCCATTGCCAATGTGAGCAAGCCCACTATCGCAGTGCTCCGGGGCTATTGCCTCGGAGGCGGTGCGCATCTGGCGATGTCGTGCGACTTCAGGTACGCGGCAACCGATGCCGTGTTCGGCATTCCTGCGGCCAAACTGTCCATCATCTATGGGGTACGTGGCACCAGGAAGCTGCTCTCATTGGTTGGCCTGCCTATGGCCAAGAAGATTCTTTATGGCGCTCAACGCTTCCCCGCCGACGAAGCGCTGAGGATTGGCTTCGTCGACCATGTGGCCGTCAAGGCAGCAAGCTCGGGCGGATGGTGGTCACGGCTGCGAGGCAGCGCGCCCACCATCGAGCCGGGTGATCCGATGGTCGATGCTCGGGAATTCGCCAAGTCCATGGCTGGCAATGCACCTTTGAGTATCGCGGGCGCGAAGTCCTTGCTCAACGGCATGGCAATGGGCGCGGGGGCGCTGAATCTTCAACGCGCGGAAAAATTGATCGAGGCCGCGTCTGCCAGCGAGGACTATCGCGAGGGAAGAAAAGCCTTCGCCGAGAAGCGCGCGCCGCAATTCCAGGGCCAGTAAACAGGGAATCCGATGAAGCCTGCTCCCTTTGACTACTGCTGCCCCGATTCCGTGGAGGAGGCGGTGCAATTGCTCGCGGCCAACGTGGGCGAAGCGAAGATCATGGCCGGAGGGCAGAGCCTCGGGCCCATGCTGAACTTCCGCGTAGTACGGCCGGGCCTCGTCGTGGATGTGAGCCGGATTCTGGAACTGGATTTCGTGCGTGAGCGGAAGGACGGAGGGTTATCGGTGGGGGCGCTCACCCGTCACCGTGTACTGGAGACATCGCGGCTCGTGGCGCGCTGCTTTCCGATCATTCCCGACATCATGCAACACGTGGCGCATCTGGCCATCCGCAACCGAGGAACCATCGGAGGAAGCCTTTCCCACGCGGACCCGGCCGCCGAACTGCCCATGCTGGTACGGCTCCTGGATGCCGAAATCGTGGCGCGTTCCACACAAGGGGAAAGAACGGTCAGTGCCCACGACTTCTTCGTCGGGCCTTTGTCCACGGTTCTGGAAGACGACGAACTCGTGGTGCGCATCGAATTGCCAGGTATGCGGCACAACGGCTGGGCTTTCGAGGAGTTTGCGCGTCGGGCAGGCGATTTCGCCTTGTCGGCCTGCGGTGTTCTCGTCCGCTTGGAGGAGGACTGCGTTCGGGATGTACGTGTCGCCATGATGGGTGTGGGGGACACGCCCTTAAGGCGCAGTGAGGCGGAGGCGGCTCTCAAAGGCGAAGTTCTCTCCGACGCCGTCATCGAAAGAGCAGTGCAGGCCGCTTGTGAAGGGCTGGAGCCACGCCAGGACTTGCACGCTTCGCCAGAGTTCCGGCGTCATCTGTCGGCTGTGTTGGTGCGCCGATGTATCCGAAGGGCGCGAGAGCGGGCTCTGTCGGTTAATCACTGAGGGTATCGAGATGAGCGAAAAACAAACTGTTCTTCATCCCGTATGGATGCTCGTCAATGGAAAGGTAGAGGAGCACGAGGTGGAGCCCCGCATGCTGCTTTCTGACTTCCTGCGCGAACGACTGGGCCTGACTGGAACGCACGTAGGGTGTGAGCACGGCGTCTGTGGTGCCTGCACGATCATGGTGGACGGCGACAGCGTGCGCTCGTGTCTCATGCTCGCAGTGCGAGCGAATGGCGCAGAGATCCAGACCGTCGAGAGCATGGGCTGCGTCGAGGCCTTGAGTCCTCTGCAGGAGGCTTTCCGCGAACGTCATGGCCTTCAGTGCGGCTTCTGCACGCCGGGGATGCTGGCCACCTGCACCGATGCCCTGCAGAAGTATCCCCTCGATACCGAAGAGAAGATTCGCGACGTCCTGTCGGGAAACCTGTGCCGATGCACCGGCTACCAGGGCATCGTCGAAGCAGTCAAGGTCTGCGTGGCAGCAAGAAACGCGTTGCAAGCGGCTTCGGATGTCGGAGCGAACAAAGAGGAGATGAAGCGATGAAGATGCACTTCCTGAGCGGCGGCCGCTTGCGCATGCGCAAGAGCGTGTACCTACCCGACGCGGATCGAGCAGAGACCATCGATCTACCGGTTTCCTGCGTGCTGCTCCGTCACAGTCAGGGCAATGTTCTGTTTGACACCGGATGCCATCCGAGCACCGCGGTGGATGCAACTTCGCGATGGGGAACGATGGCCAAGGCAATGGTGCCTATCGGAGCGCCCGACGAGAACGTGGTCAGCGGCTTGGCGCAGTTGGGCCTGACGTCCGATGACGTGGACGTGGTGGTGAACTCGCATTTTCATTCAGACCACTGCGGATGCAACGAATTCTTCAAGCGTGCCACCGTGATATGCCATGCCAAGGAACTGGAAGCCGCGCAGGGCGCGGATGCGGTTCAGCGGGGCTACATTCCCGCAGATTGGTTGCATCCCATGCCCACGGAAGCGATTGAGGAGGAGCACGATGTCTTCGGAGACGGAAAGCTCGTTCTGCTGCCTTTGCCGGGGCACACGCCTGGCACCCTGGGGGCGCTCGTCGGATTGGATCGCGATGGGAGCTTCCTGCTGACGGCCGATGCCGTGGCGCTGCGCGCCAACCTGGACGAAGAGGTGATGCCCCGCAATACCTGGAACCCTGATCTGGCAAGCCACTCGTTACGGGAGATCAAGAGGATCCAGTCTTCTGGCGCCACGGTTGTCTTTGGACACGACGCCCAGCAGTGGGACTCCCTGCGCAAGGGCCCGGAAAGCTATGAGTAGGACTTCGGGCTCGGATCAGGCGGACGCAGGATTGCGGCCGGGGGTGGGCGCTAAGCACGTCGGCCAGCCCGTGCGGCGCGTGGAGGACGCACGGCTGCTGACGGGTAATGGCCGCTACGTCGATGACCTGCCTCATGCGCACGCGCTGCACCTCGCTGTGCTTCGCAGCGATCAAGCGCATGCGCGGATCTTGGCAATCAATCTGGATGCGGCGAGAGCCATGCCGGGCGTGCGCGGTGTCTATGTCTGGGCGGACATCGCGGGAATCATCAAGCCTGCATTGGCGACCTCCCGGATGGCAGGCTATCAGCCCACCCCGATCCATGCGCTGGCCAACGGCGTCGTGCATTTCGTGGGGGAGCCAGTAGTGGCCGTGTTGGCGGAAAGCCGCTACCTAGCGGAGGATGCGTGCGACGTAATCGAAGTCGAGTACGAGCAGCTACCCGTCTGCACGGATCCGGAGGCCGCTTGCGCACCGGATGCCCCCCTCCTGCACCCGAGCCTGATCAGCAATGTGCTGGTCGAGCGCACATTCAGCAGGGGCGAGGTTGATTCGGTCTTTGCGGATGCTCCACTGACCGTGTCCGGGCGCTTTCGCTTTCATCGCAAGGCGCCGATGGCGATGGAGCCGCGCACCTATATGGCGCAGTACGACGCGGGGCGCGATGCGCTGATGTTCTATACCTCCAGTCAGGTTCCGGGGATCGTGCGGGATGCGTTGGCGGAATTACTGGACATGCCGGGTAACCGCCTCACTGTTGTTGCGCCGGACGTAGGCGGAGGGTTCGGAGGAAAGACCTCCCTCTATCAGGAGGAAATGCTGGTCTGCGCGCTGGCCAGGCATGTGGGCAAGACGGTGAAGTGGACGGGCGATCGCTTGGAGGATCTGCTTTCCACGAGCCAAGCCTTTGATCAGCGCGTGGTCGCGGAGCTTGCCTTCGATGAAGAGGGGCATGTCCTTGGCTTGCGCGCGGAAGTTATCAGCGATGTGGGCGCCTATTCGATCTATCCGTGGACCGCGGGTATCGAAGCAGTGCAGGTGATCAGCTTCTTGCCTGGGCCCTATCGGCTCCCATGCTACTTCGGTCATGTCCGAGGCGTTACGACACCCAAATCGCCCACTGGACCGTACCGGGGTGTGGGCCGCCCGACATCCACCTTCGTGATGGAGCGCCTGATGGATATGGCGGCCGTCAAGCTGGGGATCGACCCTGTCGAAATGCGGCGGCGCAACCTGGTGCAGCCGCACGAGTTCCCGTACAAGACGGCAGTCGGGATCGTGTGGGATCAATCGGCATTCATCATGGGCCTCGAAGAGGCCACTCGGGAGTTCGGGTACGAGCGAGCGAGGGAGGAGCAGGCCAAGGCCCGGGCCGCCGGGCGCTGGGTGGGCATTGGAGTGGCCAGCTATGCCGAACTGTCTGGTATCGGTTCACGCATCTCGGCGTCGCCCGGCATGCCGATCAATACGGGGACAGACAGATGCGCGATCCAACTGGATTCGACGGGTTCGATTACTGCCTCTTTTGGATGCGCTTCCCATGGTCAGGGACACGAAACGACACTTGCCCAGGTCCTCGCCGATGAGCTTGGAGCGCGATTCGAAGATATTCGCGTGATCACTGGCAATAGCGCCACCGTGCCTCACGGAACTGGAAGCTATGCAAGCCGGACGGCCGTGATCAGTGGTGGTGCCGCCATCTTGGCAGCAAGGGAGTTGCGTCAGCGAATGCTAAAGGTGTCTGCGGCTCTGCTAGATGCCGCGCCGGAGGACCTCGAAATCTCAGACGGAGTTATCCATGCCCGGCTTGGGGATGCGTCTTTGACCTTCAAGGAACTCGCTCGGGCCCTCTATTCGCAAATGGGGCGACTGCCCGTCGAAGCGCGCGAAGAACTGTGCGTCATACGCATGTACGACCCAGTGACCGGAACGACGAGCTCCTCAACCCACATGGTGCAGGTCGAGATCGATCCTGAGACCTACGCAGTTCACATCCAACGGTATGTGATCGCGGAGGACTGCGGCCGCGTCATCAATCCGATGATCGTGACGGGACAGACGCGCGGGGCAGTTGCTCAGGGGATCGGTGCCGCGCTCTTGGAAGAGGTGGTCTATGACGCCGACGGGCAGTTGCTGACGGCGAGCCTTGTGGACTACCTGCTGCCCTCGGCGCCGGAGGTTCCGTCCATCGAGCTGGTTCACTTGCCAACCGTCGCGCCGAACACGTTGGGTGGCTTTCGTGGCATGGGGGAAGGCGGAACGATCGGGGCACCGGCCGCGATTGCCAACGCTGTCTCTGATGCTCTGTCTCACCTGGGCATCGGCATTGCTGAACTGCCTATCACTCCCGAGCGGATTTTCCGGCTCGTCCATTCGAATTCGTCTGCAACTTCAACAAAGGAATAAAAGTGAAACTGAGTCTACAAGGCAAGGTGGCGCTCGTCACCGGTGGCGCGCGTGATGTTGGAAGAGAGATTGCGCTAGGGCTGGCCGCCGAAGGCGCGGCCGTGGTCGTGAACTACCACGGTTCCAAGGCCGGCGCGGAGGCGGTTGTCTCCGAGATCCGTGAACACGGAGGCCGGGCGCTTGCGATTGGCTGCGATATCTCCAAGCTGGATGCCGTTCAGGCCATGGTGGCGCAGACGGTTGCTGAATTTGGCGGGCTCAACATCCTGGTGAACAACGCAGGTCTGGTGATCCGCAAGCGCTTTGCCGACACGACCCCCGAGGAGTGGCGGCGGCAGATCGATGTGTGCCTCTACGGCACGATCCACTGCACCCACGCGGCCCTCCCGCACCTGGAGGCACAGAAAGGTGCAGGCCGGATCATCACGATCGTAGGGGATTCCTCGCGCGTAGGGGAGTCCGGTCTGGCGATCGGCGCCGCGGCGCGTGCTGGGAACATCGCACTGATGAAGTCGGTGGCACGTGAAACCCGAACCGCGTTGACCGCCAACACCTTGGCATTGGGGCTGATTGAAACCGCGCATGACCCCGAGTTCATCACGGCGAACCGCGAGAAGCTGACCAAACTCTACCCGCTGCGTCGCCTGGGCAAGCCGAGCGATGTTGCGCCGCTGGCGGTGCTTCTGGCCTCTGACGAAGGCGGCTGGATCACTGGGCAGGTCATCAGCGTCAGCGGTGGTTTCAGCATGGTTTGAGGCATGCCTTAGGCAGCGCTAGGACAACAAACCAACAAACCAACAAAGGAGGGGACATCCGTGATTCAAACCGAATTGATCGCGCCACTCGGTGTACTGGTACGCCGGCATGCCGAGCAGCGGGGGGCCAAACTTGCGTTCGAGGATTGGACGGGCGCAAAGCTCACTTATGGTCAGCTCGATAGCCAAAGTGCCGCGATTGCGGGCCATCTCCAGGACCGGGGAATAGAGGCGGGAGATGCGGTGGCCATCATGCTGCCGAACTGCGTCGACTGGGCGTTGTCCTGCGTGTCCGTCGTGCGCGCTGGCGGCGTGAGCGTTCCGATCAGTCATGATGCCACCGAGGCGGAGGTTTGCTACCGTCTGGAGGACGCGCGCTGCAAGGTCGCCATTGTCTCGACCCGCAACCTTGCGATGATCGAACGGTTGCGCGAAAAATTGCCGGGGACGATCCAGGTGATCGTCGCGGGCAGCGATGACCCGACCGATCAGCTTTCCTTGGCGCTGATGGCCCAGAGTGTGCCGCGCTCGAGCCCTCGGGATCCTGAAGACATGCATGCCACGGCGTTCCTGGTCTACACCTCTGGAACTACAGGGCGCGCAAAGGGCGTCATGCTGTCGCAGCACAGCATGCTCTGGGTCGTAGCCGCCTCTTGGGCTCCCATTGCGGGGTTGAACGAGAAGGATGTGCTGCTTTCCGCGTTGCCGCTCTTTCACTCCTATGCGCTCAATCTGTGTGTGCTCGGCGTGCTGGCCGTGGGAGCGACGGAGTATTTTGTGGAGAAGTTCTCGACACAGGAAGTGACGAGGCAACTGGAGAGCGGGCGGTACACGGTTGTCCCTGGCGTACCCACAATGTTCCACTATCTGCTGGAGAACGCCCGCTCCGGTGGAAAGAGGGCTGCCGAGGGCGTCCGTTGCTTTCTTTCCGCGGGAGCCATCCTGCCGATGGTCCTCAACAAGGAATTCGAGGCGTTCTTCGGTGTTCCGCTACTAGACGGGTACGGGATCACGGAGACGTCGACGATGGTCACCCTGAACTGGCCCGATGCATCGCGGGTCCCGGGCTCTTGCGGACTGCCTATTCCCGGTCTGGCGGTGCGAATCGTTGACGCCTCGGGCGGCGACGTTCCTTTTGATGCGGAAGGGGAGTTGATCGTACGCGGGCCGAACGTGATGCAGGGTTACCTGAATAAGCCAACGGAAACGGCCGAGGCGCTCAGGGGAGGCTGGTATCACACCGGCGACCTCGCCCGTAGTGACCGGAATGGTTTTCTGACCATTACCGGGAGGTTGAAGGAACTGATCATCAGAGGCGGGCAAAACATCGCTCCCGCCGAAGTCGAGGATGCAGTTCTGTCTCATCCGGCAGTTCTCGACTGCGCAGCGCTCGGCATGGCGCACCCCCATCTGGGCGAAGTCCCTGTGGTTTGTGTTGTGCTCAGGGAAGCCCAGAGCGCCGATGGCGAATCCATCCGCCAGCACTGCGGGCAACTGCTCTCAGCCTACAAGGTCCCCCAGTCGGTCGAGTTCGTGAAGGCGATTCCACGGACCGGATCGGGAAAGATCATGCGCTTCAAGTTGCGAGAGGCCCTTGATGCTGCTGCGACTTCTTCATCTCCCACCGTCTGATATGAAACCGCGGCCTTTGGCCGAATGATGATGAACAACATTGAACTCAAAGACCCGTCTCTTTGGCGGCAGCAAGCCTTTATCGGCGGGGCCTGGATCGAGGCCGATGGCGACAACACTATTCCTGTGCGCAACCCGGCGACGGGTGAGGTGCTCGGCACGGTGCCCCGCCTGGGTACTCGGGAAACTCGGCAAGCGATCGACGCAGCTTATGCAGCAGGCATGGCCTGGCGTCAGCGTTCCGGTAAGGAGCGTGCGACCATATTGCACCGCTGGTTCACGCTGCTCATGGCGCATCAGGAAGACTTGGCTGTTCTGATGACCGCCGAGCAAGGCAAGCCGCTGGCAGAAAGCCGAGGTGAGGTCGCCTATGCCGCGTCGTTCATCGAGTGGTTCTCGGAAGAAGCAAAGCGCGTCTATGGAGACACGATCCCTGGCCATGCGCCCGACAAGCGGATTGTCGTCATCAAGCAGCCTATTGGCGTGTGCGCGGCGATCACCCCTTGGAACTTCCCCGCAGCGATGATCACCCGCAAGGCCGGTCCTGCCCTCGCGGCGGGATGCACCATGGTCATTAAGCCGGCGAGCCAGACGCCATTCACGGCATTGGCCATGTGTGTGCTGGCTGAGCAGGCCGGCATTCCAGCCGGCGTGCTCTCCTGTGTCACGGGTGATGCCGGTGCCATCGGCGGGGAGCTGAGCTCGAACCCGCTGGTTCGCAAACTCAGCTTCACAGGATCAACAGAGATCGGAAAGGTGCTGCTTGCGCAGTGTGCGGGCACCGTCAAGAAGACATCTATGGAACTTGGCGGCAATGCGCCTTTCATCGTATTCGACGATGCGGACATCGACGCCGCGGTGAAAGGCGCGATCATTTCCAAGTTCCGGAACGCAGGCCAGACCTGCGTCTGCGCGAATCGGTTGTTCGTGCAAGACGCGGTCTATGACGAGTTCGCTGCCAAGCTGACTGCAGCGACCGCCGCATTGGAGGTTGGCCCGGGCAGCAATCCGAACAGCAAGATCGGCCCCCTCATTGACGGCAAGGCGATCGCCAAGGTGCAGGAGCATGTGACGGACGCGGTCAGCAAGGGAGCGAAGGTTCTTCTGGGTGGGAAGGCTCATCACCTCGGCGCCAACTTCTTCGAGCCCACGGTGCTGGCGAACGCGACGCCAGACATGCTGATCTTCCGTGAGGAGACGTTCGGCCCGGTCGCGCCGCTCTTCCGGTTCAGCTCGGAGGCAGAGGCCATTGCTCTGGCAAACGACACCGAATTCGGTCTGGCTTCTTATTTCTATGGACGTGACATCGGCCGCATCTGGCGTGTGGCGGAGGCTCTTGAATATGGAATGGTCGGAATCAACGAAGGATTGATTTCTACCGAGGTAGCGCCGTTCGGTGGTGTCAAGCAGAGCGGACTGGGCCGGGAAGGATCCAAGTACGGAATGGATGACTATCTTGAACTCAAGTACCTGTGCATGGGCGGTATCTCATGACCGACGACGTCCCTCATTGACGATTCAATTGGAGCGCAATATGCCGACAGAAATTTCAAGAAATGCAAGCCTGGAGGCGCTGGCCAACGGGCTTCTTCAGGTCGGACTGGATACAGAGGAGATTGCCAAGCTCTGCATGTCCATTGATTTGACCAAGGTGAGCCGCAACGACGCCTTGTTGGGATTCTCGCTCTGGTTAGATGAAATGAAGGTGGCGTGTGCTCACGGGCTCGTGGATTTTTCCACCAGTGTTCTCAATACGGAAGTGGTGCCCATCGTGCGGAGCTATCTAGAAGTGGATGACCGAGCGGCGCCTGCTGAGGGCTGAAACAGGCGGTACGCCTTGGCGAGGAAGTTGGGGGAAAAACCGATGTCGAACTAGGAGGACAAGCAGATGAGAGGAGCGAAATTCACACCTGCGCAGATTGCTGCAATTCTGGATGACCGAAAGTCTGGACTGACGGTGACCGAGGTGTGTCGGCGGCACGGTGTCAGCGTCGGCACGTTCTACGGATGGCAGCAAAAGTATGCCGCTGCCTCCAGGGTAGATGCTCCAGTGTTTCGCTCAGGTGCGCTTGGGGGCAAAACGAAAAACTGGGTAATTGGGATCACGGCATCTCGATGATGTGCACCATACCGATGCGGTCCCCAGGCTCTTATGTCAACTCCTGACCAGCTATTTGCGAGATCACTGCGCTGTCCCCGGGGATTTCGCGCAGCCATTTCGGAAATGGCGCTCACTGAAACCCGTGACGCGAAATTGTCACTGCAAGCCGATTGGCGGATTTATTTACGCGATGACCGACGTTATTCTCGAAACCCGCAGCCTGACCAAAGAGTTCAAGGGCTTCACCGCTGTCAGCGATGTGAACCTGGCCGTGCGCCGTGGCTCCATTCATGCGCTGATCGGTCCTAATGGTGCAGGCAAGACCACCTGCTTCAATCTGCTGACCAAGTTTCTCAAGCCCACTTCGGGCACCATCCGGTTCAACGGGCACGACATCACGCGCGAGCAGCCCGCGCAGATCGCTCGCCGGGGCGTCATCCGTTCGTTCCAGATATCGGCCGTGTTTCCGCACCTCACCCTGCTGGAGAACGTGCGCTTGGGCCTGCAGCGCAAGCTGGGCACCTCGTTCCATTTTTGGCGCAGCGAGAGCAGCCTGCGCCAACTCGATGAACGTGCCTTGGAGCTTTTGGCCGAAGTGGGCCTGGAAGACATGGCCGAAGAGGTGACGGTCAACCTGCCCTACGGCCGCAAGCGCGCGCTGGAGATCGCCACCACGCTGGCCATGGAGCCCGAACTCATGCTGCTGGATGAACCCACCCAAGGCATGGGTCACGAGGACGTGGACCGTGTCACGCAACTCATCAAGAAGGTCTCGGCAGGCCGCACCATCCTGATGGTGGAGCACAACATGAAGGTAATCTCCACCATCGCCGACCGCATCACCGTGCTGCAGCGCGGCGCTGTGTTGGCCGAAGGCCTCTATGAGGAAGTATCGAACAACCCGCAAGTAGTGGAGGCCTACATGGGCACGACCGACGGTCAACTGCAGGGAGCGCACTGAAACATGGCTGCCCCAGCACTGGAAATAAAGAACCTCGAGGCCTGGTACGGTGAATCGCACGTGCTGCACGGCGTGGACATCATCGTGCAGCCCGGCGAAGTGGTCACGCTGCTGGGCCGCAATGGCGCGGGCCGCACCTCCACAATGCGCGCCATCATGGGCCTGACCGGTGCGCGCAAGGGTTCCATCAAGGTCAACGGTACCGAGACGGTGAACCTGCCCACGCACCGCATCGCGCACCTGGGCGTGGGCTACTGCCCCGAGGAGCGAGGCATCTTCTCGAGCCTGTCGTGTGAGGAGAACCTGCTGCTGCCACCCGTGCTCAATACCGGCACGCCCGGCATGCCGATCGACGAAATCTACGCCATGTTCCCCAACTTGGCCGAGCGAAGGAACAGCCAGGGCACGCGCCTGTCGGGGGGCGAGCAGCAGATGCTGGCCGTCGCGCGCATCCTGCGCACGGGCGCCAAGCTGCTACTGCTTGACGAAATCTCCGAAGGCCTGGCCCCGGTCATCGTGCAGGTGCTGGCGCGAATGATCACGATGCTGCGCGAGAAAGGCTACACGGTTGTCATGGTGGAGCAAAACTTCCGCTTCGCCGCGCCGCTGGCCGATCGCTTCTACGTGATGGAGCATGGGCGCATCGTGGAGAAGTTCGGTGCTGCCGAGCTTGACGCGAAGATGCCCGTGCTCACCGAACTGTTGGGTGTTTGAGCGAACAGATTTCTTCGTTCAAACACTTCCTATTCGATAAGGAGACAACGATGCGATACGAATTCAAGATCCCGGCACTGGGCCGCAGGCGTCGACAAGACTACGGAAAGAAGCATGAAGGGCCGCCCCTAGATTTCTACGTCAACGCAGTGGCCCGTTCTGGAAGCTGCGTGCACGACATGTACCTGGTCCAGGTTAGGTCGTCCGGTGCCTGCCCGGCCACCAGGCGTTCACCACCACGGGTGATAACAATCACCACTCTCGAAGTGATGGCGCCGCCGTTCTGACCAGATCCCTCCCCCTTCGCATCTTTCAAAAAAATGGAAATCTTCGGTATCTCATTGCCGGGCCTGTTGAGCCAGCTCCTTCTGGGGCTGGTCAACGGCTCGTTCTACGCCATCCTGAGCCTCGGGCTGGCGGTGATCTTCGGTTTGCTCAACGTCATCAACTTCGCGCACGGCGCGCTGTTCATGCTCGGAGCCGTCCTCACCTGGATGGCCATGGAGTATTTCGGCATCAACTACTGGGTGATGCTGATCGCGGCACCCATCGTCATCGGCCTTTTCGGCGTGGTGATCGAGCGGCTGCTGCTGCGCTGGATCTACAAGCTGGACCACCTCTACGGCCTCCTGCTGACGCTGGGCCTCACGCTGCTGATCGAAGGCGTGTTCCGCTCGGTCTACGGCGTCTCGGGCCTGCCCTACGACGCACCTGATGCGCTCTCCAGCGCCACCGACCTCGGCTTCATGGTGCTGCCCAACTACCGCGCCTGGGTGGTCGTTGCCTCGCTGGTGATCTGCTTTGCCACCTGGTACGTGATCGAGAAGACGCGACTGGGTGCCTACCTGCGCGCCGGCACCGAGAACCCACGCCTGGTGGAGGCCTTCGGCGTCAACGTGCCGCTGATGATCACGCTGACCTACGCCTTCGGCTGCGCGCTCGCGGCCTTCGCGGGCGTGCTGGCCGCGCCGGTGATGCAGGTGTCGCCGCTGATGGGGCAGAACCTCATCATCGTGGTGTTCGCGGTGGTCGTGATCGGCGGCATGGGGTCGATCATGGGTGCCATCCTCACGGGCCTGGGCCTCGGCGTGATCGAAGGGCTCACCAAGGTTTTCTATCCAGAAGCATCGTCTACGGTTGTGTTCGTGATCATGGTCATCGTGCTGCTCATCCGCCCCGCCGGCCTGTTCGGCAAAGAGAAATAAGGCGGACGGCATGAACATGAAAAAGATATCCACCGTCGTCTACGCGCTGCTGCTGGTCGCGCTCATCGCAGCGCCGTTCTTCGGCGCCTACCCGGTGTTCGTGATGAAGCTCATGTGCTTCGCGCTGTTCGCCGCGGCCTTCAACCTGCTCCTGGGCTTCACGGGTCTGCTGTCCTTCGGGCACGCGGCCTTCCTGGGCGGCTCCGCGTATGTGGCGGGCCATGCCATCAAGGTCTGGGGGCTCACCCCGGAACTCGGCCTTATCGCCGGCACTTTGAGCGGCGCCTTCCTCGGCTGGATCTTCGGCATCCTGGCCATTCGCCGACAGGGCATCTACTTCGCGATGATCACGCTGGCGCTCGCGCAGATGATGTTCTTCGTCGCGCTGCAGGCCAAGTTCACCGGCGGCGAGGACGGCCTGCAGGGCGTGCCGCGCGGCAAGCTCTTCGGCGTGATCGACCTGTCGAACGACCTCACGATGTACTACGTCGCGCTGGTCGTGGTGGTACTGGCCTTCCTCTTGATCGTGCGCACCATCCACTCGCCGTTCGGGCAGGTGCTCAAGGGCATCAAGGAGAACGAACCGCGCGCGCTCTCGCTGGGTTACGACGTGAGCCGCTTCAAGCTGCTGGCCTTCGTGATCTCGGCCGCGCTCTCGGGCCTGGCCGGCTCGCTCAAGACGCTGGTGCTGGGCTTCGCCACGCTGTCGGACGTGCACTGGACCGCCTCGGGCCAGGTCATCCTGATGACGCTGGTGGGTGGCCTCGGCACGCTCTCGGGTCCGATCGTGGGTTCGGCGGTGGTGGTGCTGCTGGAAAACAAGATCGGCGAACTCGGCAACTTCCTCGCACGCATCACGACGGTGGATTGGTTCAACACGCTGGGCGAGTCGGTGACTATGGTCACGGGCCTGATCTTCGTGATCTGCGTGCTGGCCTTCCGCCGCGGCATCATGGGCGAGATCATGTCACTCTTCCTGCGCAGTAAGAAATGAACCCTTGCGCTTGAGGGGCTGAGCATGGAGAACCTCGACGTCATGATGCTGCGCTAACTGCGCTATTGGCGATTGGAAGAACGTCGAGTTGTGCTCGCGACAGTAGTGCGCACTTGGGGCTCTTCGCTGCAGCCCATCGGCTCAATCATGGCGCTTGCAGAAGACGGTACGGTGGTTGGTTCCGTCTCGGGGGGGGCTGCATCGAGGACGACCTCATTGCGCGTTACAGCCGCGTGGGCCGAGTCGAGATGCCGCGCGGCGCCCCGATTCTCGTGAAGTGTGGCGTCACCACCGACGAGGAGCATCGTTTCGGTCTGCCTTGCGGCGGCACGATTGAACTGCTACTGGAGTTTGAGACCGACGCCGAATTGCTGACAGAACTGCTCGCTGCTCTGGAGGCCGGCTGCTAAATGGAGCGGGTCGTGCGTTTGGTTGACGGTGTCGTGACGCTCGCGCCGACGGATGCTCCAGCCGAGCTGGTGATCGATGGAAAGACGCAGATCAACACTTTCGGTCCCGAATACAGCATGTTGCCTATCGGCGCAGGCCAACTGACTGAGTACGTCGCGACGATGGCTCATTTCTGCGGCTTCTCCACCACGGTGTGCGACCCTCGCGAGGGGTACCAGTGGTCACTGGCAGGTACCGGGCGTGAGCATCTCTACCGAGATGCTCGACGACATGATGCGCACTTTTCGCCCCGACGCGCACTTGTATCGTGGCGCTCACGCACGATCCCAAACTGGATGACTTGGCGTTGCTGGCGGCTTTGGATACGCCGGCCTTCTATGTCGGCGCCATCGGTTCTCACCGCAATGCACAAGCCCGGCGCCAGCGCATGATGGAGCATTGCGAACAGACCGAGGAGTCGCTCGCCCGGCTGCGCGGACCGATTGACATCTACATCGGCAGCAAGACGTCGCCGGAGATCGCGGTGAGTGTCATGGCGGAGATGTTGCAGTCAAGAATGGCGTCATTCTCCCAATCGCTGCTCAAGTGGGCCGGCGAAAATCATTTGAGACGCGGCTCCTGTGAGCCGGCAAGGTGGGGCTTGTGTGCGCTTCTGACCGTTGGAGTGCATTGGCTCAGCGGCGACAGCCCCGCTGTGGAAGCCGTCGCGCGCCTTCGACGACGGCCAGAAGGTCTACATCCAGTTAACGTGCCAGCCGAGAAAGTGTTCAGTCGCTCCAACGAGTCGGGGGTGAGAAGGAATAGCACCGATCAAGTTCGGTGCGCTTTAACTATCCACGACCTATGCTGCATTTTTGGTCAGACTTTTCTTGTTCGACCAGCATTTCGAACGTCAAGGTTCGACTTCGGCTCGACTGTGGAACCAACCGTTTCAATGCACCTGCGTAGCCACATACTTGCCGGATCGTTCTGGAAGCGCTCGTGCCAATGCTGGCGCACGACAAAGTCTGGAATGTGGATGGGTGGATCCATGAGCTGCAATTGAGCGCTTTCGCTGAAGGCTATGCCGAGTCGCTTCGGAATCGTCACGATCAGGTCGGTCGTTGAAATGATGTAGGGGACCGACACGAGGTGGCTGACGATATTCGCTCCGGAGATCGAGATTCCGTGTCTCGAGTACGCGCGCTCGACGGTCAAGTTGCCGGAGCCTTGCGGGCGCACAAGGACGTGCGTCATCGACCTGAAGGCCGCGAGTGTCAATGGCCTCGAAGCGCAGGGATGGTTCTTTCGGACGGCACATACGTACCTGTCGTCGAACAATCGCTGCTGCCTGATTCCTTGGCCAATGCCGGGCAGAAACCCAATGGCGACATCAATCTCCCCATCGGCCATCTGGTCCTGCAGTTCATCTAGTGTCACCCGGACTGAGCGAATCCGAACCTTGGGCGCAATCTCTTGTAAGTGACGTAGAAATCGAGGCAGGAAAAGGATCTCGCCCATATCGGTCAGGCGAAGGTTGAATGCTCTCTCGGTCTTGGCTGCATCGAAATCCGTCGGGGGCGTAAGCGAATCGCGAATCAGCGACAAGGACGCGCGAACGTTGCCGATCAACTCCGAAGCCAGCGGTGTCGGCATCATCCCTTTTGCCCCCGGAACAAAAAGCTTGTCGGAAAAGGCGACTCTCAGTCGATTCAGCGAGTTGCTTGTGGCGGACTGCGTGAGGCAGAGCCTGGCGGCGGCCTTAGTGACGCTCCGCTCGTCAAAGATCGCCTCGAACGTCGTCAGCAGGTTGAGGTCGAATGTATTGAGGTCCATCTTCCGCTTAAGGAATCACTCATATCAATACCGTGAGTTTACCGTATCAATTTGCCAAATTCAGGTTGCGATCCGATGATCAAAGGCATTCAAGGAGACAACATGACCACAGCGAATCTCATCACGACCGATTCCACAGAACCTCATCCGCAGCCAGATGCGTCGCAAACTGTCGCCGGCGCCCTTGCTGTCGCACTGAAGCGGCACGGGGTGGAAGTCGTCTTTGGCCAAAGCATTCCATCGGCTCTCTTCATGGAACTCCCGTCCCAGCAGATAAGGCAAATCGGTTATCGAACCGAAAACGCGGGAGGCACCATGGCCGACGCCTATGCGCGGATCACGGGCAAGACTGGCGTTGTCACCGCCCAAAACGGACCCGCTGCCACGTTGCTAGTTCCGCCTTTGGCTGAGGCCATGAAAGCGTCTGTACCGATCTTGGCCATCGTGCAGGATGTGCCAAGTGGCAGCGTTGACAAGAACGCGTTTCAAGAATACGACCACATCACGTTGTTTCAAAGCTGCACCAAGTTCGCCAGGCGCGTGGACAAAGCGGAACGGATCGATGACTACGTCGACATGGCTTTCACTGCGGCGAACTCGGGGCGTCCAGGCCCTGTGGCATTGATGTTTCCGATGGACTTCTTGCGCCAGCCGTACGAACGCAAAGTCACGCGGTCCAAGAATCTCGGTGCCTTTCCACTGGACAGGTACGCTCCAGCGCCCGAGCTGATCGTTGACGCAGCAAAGGCCATCGCCGCTGCGGCGAGGCCGATCATCATCGCTGGTGGAGGCGTACACCTGTCCGGCGCTACTGAGGCGCTGCTCGAGTTCGCAGAGGTTTCTGGAATTCCGGTCGCGACCACCAACATGGGAAAGGGCACTTTCCCCGAGGTCCATCCGCAAGCACTCGGGGTTTTCAGCAACTGCATGGGCGTAGGAACGCGGGGCCATTTTCTGAAGTCCTACATCCAGGATGCCGATTTGGTCATCCTGGTGGGAACAAGAACGAACGAGAACGGAACGGATGCGTGGCGACTCTATCCACGCAACGCCACTTTCATCCATATCGACATCGATCCGTCCGAGATCGGGAGAAATTATGAATCCGTCCGGCTCACTGCGGACGCGAGATCTGCACTTCAGGCATTGACTGAAGCCCTCGCCAAGTCAGCGCCGCGAGCGATCGCTGCGCTAACGGCATCCACTACCCAAGCGAGGGATGGCATGCAGCTGCATCTCAAGCAGATTGCCCAAGGAAGCCCGGGCGCAGTGCGGCCGGAATATCTGATGCAGGTACTGCAAAAGCATTTGAGGCCTGACGATATTGTCTGCACAGACGCGAGTTACGCCACGAGTTGGGTGACGACGTATCTAACGGCGAATGAAGGCGGTCAGCGGTTTCTGACGCCTCGCGGACTTGCTGGGCTGGGTTGGGGGCTTCCATTGGCGCTTGGCTCTAAGGTTGCCCACCCAGGTCAGCGGGTGATAGCGGTCGTGGGTGACGGTGGCTTCGGGCACTGCTGGCAGGAACTTGAGACTGCGGTTCGCATGCAGCTTCCAGTGACGGTCATCGTTCTCAACAATGGGATCCTGGGTTTCCAGTACCACGCCGAGAACGTTCACTACGGCCGGCACACCTCGGCCACACGATTCGCTGGTGTGGATCACGCTGCTATCGCCAGGGCATGCGGCTGCAACGGGGTTGTTGTAGAGGGTCCGGAGCAATTTGAGCCGGCATTGGTCGCGGCGCTGGCGTCGAACGTGTGCTCTGTCCTGGAAATCAAGACGGACGAGAACGCTTATCCGCCGTTGAGCCTGTTCAGCGGCCAGCCTGCTGACAGGGTAACCACCCTGGACTCGATCTGAAAGTTCACAGGGAGCTCTCAAAAATGATCAATAGACGCATATTCTCCAGCGCTGCATTCAGCGCAGTGCTACCGGTCAGCGCGCAAACCGTACGCCCGAATGGCTTCCCCACTCGTCCGATCAAGTTGGTAGTCCCTTTCCCGGCGGGCGGGACAACTGATGCCTTGGCTCGTATTGTCGCAACCCGCCTCAGCGAACGCGTCGGTCAACCGGTAATCGTCGAAAATAAGGCGGGAGCCGGCGGACTGATCGGAAACGATTTCGTCGCGAAATCGCCTCCCGACGGATACACGCTGCTCCTCGCAATCACAAGCTTGATTCAGGCTCCTGCACTTTATCCCTCACTTCCTTATGAAGTGCCACAGAGCTTTGCGGCCATATCCCAGATATCGGCCGTCTCCGACTTCCTCGTTGTTGGCAATCGCATCAAGGCCACGAGTCTTGGAGAGTATCTGAAGCAGGTAAAGGAGGAGCCAAGCAAACACAATTTCGGTTCGTATGGCAACGCCACCTCGTCGCATATTCATGGAGAGATGCTGAATCAGCAGGCGAAGACCGATCTGGTTCACACCCCCTACAAAGGCGCCCCCGCGTTGATCACGGACATCATCGGAGGCCAGATCGAAGGCGGTTTTGTTGACGTGGCTTCTTTGCTCCCGTATCTGCGCGCCGGGAAGGTGAAGGTTCTTGCCGTGACAGGCGCTGAGCGTGTGAAACAGGCGCCCGACGTTCCGACATTCACGGAGCTGGGTTTCAAGTATTTTGAACCTTACGGCTTTTTCGGTGTATTAGCGCCCGCGCGAACATCTGGAGCCTTGATCGAGTTCCTTGGTAACAACCTCTCGCAGATCGTCGCTCAGGCTGACGTCACGGCTAAGTTGGAAGGCATGGGGCTGAAACCAGTTGGGAGCCTGCCCGCCGCGTTCGAAAGCGTTATCAGGACAGACCTTCCCGTTTGGTCGAAGGTGATCAAGGACGCACGAATCACGGTCGACTGACCTTGCGGCTGACCGATTCGCTCCTTAACAAGATCAAAGCATGCAAGAACACGACAACCTCATCAATGGCGAATGGCTGGCTGGCAAGAGCTACAGCCCCAACGTCAACCCCAGCAACCTGGCCGACGTGCTGGGCCAGTACACGCAGGGCGATGCGGCGCATGTCGATGCCGCCGTGGCAGCCGCCACCGCCGCCTTCCCCGCATGGGCCACGGGCAGCATCCAGGCACGCTCGGACGCGCTCGACAAGATCGGCACCGAAATCCTGGCGCGCAAGGAAGAGCTCGGCACGCTGCTCGCACGCGAAGAGGGCAAGACCAAGGCCGAAGGCATCGGCGAGGCCACGCGCGCGGGCCAGATCTTCAAGTTCTTCGCGGGCGAGTGCCTGCGTCTTTCGGGCGAGTTGCTCCCCTCGGTGCGCCCGAACATCGGCGTGGAAATCACGCGCGAGCCGGTCGGCGTGGTCGGCCTCATCACGCCGTGGAACTTTCCCATCGCCATTCCCGCCTGGAAGATCGCGCCCGCGCTCGCCTTCGGCAACTGCGTGGTGCTCAAGCCCGCGGACCTCGTGCCGGGCAGCGCCTGGGCGCTGAGTGAAATCATCAGCCGCTCGGGCATTCCGGCGGGCGTGTTCAACCTCGTGATGGGCCGCGGCAGCGTGATCGGCGAGGCGCTGGTCAGCCACCCCGGCATCCACGCGATCAGCTTCACCGGCTCGGTGGGCGTGGGCCGCAACATCGCGATCCAGTGCGTTACCAACCACAAGAAGGTGCAGCTCGAAATGGGCGGCAAGAACCCGCAAATCGTCCTCGACGACGCCGACCTCGCGCAGGCCGTGGAGCTCAGCGTGCAGAGCGCGTTCTATTCGACCGGCCAGCGCTGCACCGCATCGAGCCGCCTCATCGTGACCGAAGGCATCTACCCGAAGTTCATCGAGGCGATGAAGGTGCGCATGGCCAAGATCAAGGTCGGCGACGCACTCGCGCAGGGCACCGACGTGGGCCCGGTCTCGTCGAAGTCGCAGCTCAACCAGGACATGGAATACATCGCCATCGGCAAGGGCGAAGGCGCCACGCTGGCAGCCGGCGGCGAACTCTTGAAGCTGGAGACCGACGGTTACTACATGTCGCCCGCGCTCTTCAGCGAATCGGCGGCCGGCATGCGCATCAACAAGGAAGAAATCTTCGGTCCGGTCGCGAGCGTGATCCGCGTGAAGAACTACGAAGAAGCGCTGGTCACGGCCAACGACACCGAGTTCGGCCTCTCCGCCGGCATCGCGACGACTTCGCTCAAGTACGCGACGCACTTCAAGCGCCACAGCCAGGCTGGCATGGTGATGGTCAACCTGCCGACGGCTGGTGTGGACTATCACGTGCCGTTCGGCGGCCGCAAGGGTTCGAGCTACGGCCCGCGCGAGCAGGGCAAGTACGCGCAGGAGTTCTTCACCACGGTAAAGACTGCCTATACGTTAGCTTGATGCGCCAAAGGCTGCGATCGCAACTCTAGGCTGTCCATCCGGTGTGTCTACAACCCCGCTCGCCTGCCTCGGCGAGCGCATGCACGCACGCACGCACGCACGCACGTACCAGCGTTAACGCTGGCTACTCTCTTCCAAGCCAGCGAGACAGACATACTTGATCTCGAGATAGTCATCAAGACCATATTTCGAGCCCTCGCGGCCAAGGCCAGACTGCTTAATGCCGCCAAATGGTGCCTCGGCTGTGGATACCAGGCCGGTGTTCACGCCGACGATGCCGCATTCGAGTCCTTCAGCAACGCGAATGGCACGACCCAAATCGCGACTGTAGAAATACGCAGCTAGGCCGAACTCAGTATCGTTCGCGAGCGCAAGGACCTCGTCTTCAGTGTCAAACGAGAAGACCGGCGCCAACGGCCCAAAGCTTTCCTCGTGCGCCACCAGCATGTGGGACGTCGCATTGCCGATGACCGTTGGTTCAAAGAAGTTGCCGCCTAGCGAGTGGCGCTTGCCGCCGGCGAGCAGGGTGGCTCCCTTGACGAGCGCGTCGGCGACATGCTCCTCGATCTTGGATACAGCCTTGGCATCGATGAGCGGACCCTGCGTGGTTCCGGGGTCCATGCCGTCGCCGACCTTTAACGCATTGACCTTTTCGACGAGTTTTTTAGTGAATTCCGAGAGCACTCCACGTTGAACGTAAATGCGATTCGCGCACACGCAGGTCTGTCCGGTGTTTCGATATTTGGAGAGCATTGCACCGTCGACGGCGGCGTCGATGTTCGCGTCGTCGAAGACAATAAAAGGAGCATTTCCACCAAGCTCTAGCGAAAGCTTCTTGATGGTGTCAGCCGACTGCTTCATCAAAGTGCGGCCAACCTCGGTCGAGCCAGTGAACGTCAGCTTCCTCACAAGAGGATTGCGCGTCATCTCCCCGCCGATCTTCGACGCGGATCCGGTGAGTACGGACAAGAGACCCTTCGGCACTCCCGCGCGATCGGCCAATTCTGCGAAGGCGAGTGCAGAGAAAGGCGTTTGCGTTGCCGGCTTGACGACCATCGAGCAGCCCGCTGCCAGTGCGGGACCGGCCTTGCGGGTAAGCATTGCTGTCGGAAAGTTCCATGGGGTGATAGCTGCGGTCACTCCAATCGGCTGCTTGATCGCGAGAATTCGGCGATCGGCCTGCGAGGCGGGGATGGTTTCGCCATACACACGGCGGGCCTCCTCGGCGAACCATTCAATGAATGAGGCCGCGTAGACAATCTCGCCCTTGCTTTCGGCGAGTGGCTTGCCTTGTTCGGTGGTCATGATCAGCGCAAGGTCATCGACATTGGCGAGCATGAGGTCGTTGAGCTTGCGAAGGATCGATGATCGAGCCTTCGCTGGTTGGCGCGCCCATTCCCGCTGAGCGGTTGCGGCGGCAGCAATGGCGCGTGCGGTCTCTTCGGTTCCGCACATCGGTACTGTTCCGACCTGGTATCCGTTGGCAGGGTTGAGCACCGCAACGGTCTCGCGGCTGTCGGCATCACACCAATCGCCGGCGATGAAGGCCTGCTGGCGAAGAAGACGGTGATCTTTGAGTTCAATATTCAAACGCGCAGGCATGAGATCTGTTTCTCCTAAGGTAGGTTTTTTTTGGCGACCGAGGTAGTCGCGGCTGTCAAGCGGTGCCTTCAAGAATGAAGGTTGTCGATGAACAGCAGAACGTGGGTTTCGATCACGCGACGGACGGCGGGTCCGTCACGCCAGGTCAACACCTCGGCAATCCTGCGATGCTCCTCCACGGCTTCCCAGAATCTCTCGCCGAAAGGCTTGGTACCGATCGCCGCTGCAATGTAGAAGTCCGCCCGGTCGCTCATGCTGGCTGCGAACGTTGACACCATTTCCGAGTGGGCGAAGGAGTAGAGAAGGTGATGAAAGTCGCGGTTGTGAAGCCTGAAGGCATGTGCGTGCTCCTCAAGAAGCAGACCGTCTCTCATCTGATCTGAAAACTGTTTGACTTTCAGTTGCAGCAGTTCGAGCTCCGCATCTGTCGCCCGCTCTGCGGCGAGTTCGGCGCATGTGCCTTCGATTGAGGCAAGCATCCTTAGAAAGTCAGCAATCTCGCGTTTGTCCGGCTGTACCACGAGGCACCCCACCTGCGGGACAACGGAGAGGAAGCCCTCCGACGACAAGCGTCGCATCGCGTCCATGACGGGTTGACGACTCGCGCCAATGGCGTCGGCAACGGAGTCCAGGGCGATTCGTTGCCCAGGGGCATAGCGCCCCTCAAGCAACCCTTCCTTGAGGAAGTCGTAGGCGGCTTCGGTCAGGCGGCCGCGCGTGTTGATCTCTCGGCCCGAAGGCGCGCTTGTCGGAACTTCAACAGGCTCTTGCGTCGTCATTTAGGTGTTCTCTCTTGGGTTTGGCTGCCGGGTCTGATCTTGGGGGCGCTGCCCACCGAAAGCCGCGAACCACAGCCTAGCGCTGTCTGGATTATGCCAACTAACATGTAAGTGACGGAGAAAAAGACTAGCTAGATCCTGTGGGTTTCCTAAATTATCGGGTAAACACTGATGCCTCCTCGGCGTGCTGAAGCCAAACTAACATTTTAGATAGACGTGTCCGCCACCTGCGGCTTTATCGAGTTCGGTGGTCACAACGCCGAACCTTTTCCAACGATTCCAGGAGACAACATGGCAAGAAAGATGCGCGCAGCCCGCCTTCACGAGGTCGGAGGCACTTTCAAGATTGATGACGTTGACATCCCACAGGTGCGGCCCACGGATGTGCTCGTCGAAGTAAAGGCCGCCGGCGTAGTCCCGAACTTGCGAAATGTGGTGACGCACTGGCCCGAATGGTTTCCCTTCCTGCCGCTGCCGAAGCTGCCTGCCATCTACGGCCTTGACGCCGCAGGTATCGTTTCCGAGGTTGGAAGCCAGGTGCGATCGGGGATCAAGGTCGGCGATCGGGTTTATGTGAATCCCGGTCTTTCATGTGGAACCTGCGTTGCCTGCCGACGGGGCGACCGCATCCATTGTTCCGACTACACGTTCATGGGCTACTTCGGGTTTGGTCCCGGAGCTCAAGAGCTCTATGAGGACTACCCCTATGGGGGATTTGGACAATTCCTGATGGCGCCCGCCGCGAATCTGGTCAAGCTGCCCGAGTCCATCACCTTTGAGCAGGCGGCAAGATTCGGCTATTTGGGAACAGCCTACTCGGCGCTGCGCAAGGCGCAGTTTTCGCCTGGCCAGACAGTGCTTATCGATGGGGCGACCGGAACCCTCGGCCTCGGCGCCGTCATCCTTGCCTTGGCTATGGGTGCTTCAAAGGTCTTCGCCACAGGTCGCAACAAGGAGCTTCTCCAAAAGCTGCACGCGTTGGATTCGAAGCGCATCGTCCCGATCGCACTTGGCACACGTGCAACGTCGGAAGTGGTCATGGACGGAACTTCCGGCCACGGCGTCGACGTTTTGATCGAGACACTGGGCCCGAACGCACCGGTCGAGACAGTTGTCGACTCCTTCAATGCGCTGAGACGCGGTGGAAAGGCAGTCAATGTGAGTGGGGTCTCCGACAAGATTCCCCTGGACCCGTTTCCGCTGATGTGCCTACAAAAATCGCTGATCGGGTCGAATTGGTTCACCCCCGCCGAAGGTGAAGACATGGCCGCGATGGCGGACGCAGGCACTTTGAATCTTGCCGTCTTCGAACACGAGGTGTTCACACTCGAACAGGTAAACGAGGCTATTACCGCCGTGGAGCAGCGCGGCGGTGGATTTACCAATGTCGTCATCGTGCACTGAGGGATGTCCATGACCGCAACTCGTAAGGTGTGCTGGATCACCGGAGCCTCCAGCGGCATTGGCGCCACGGTTGCCAAGGCGCTGGCGCTTCAAGGTCACACCGTCATTCTGTCGGCACGTGGACGTCCCGCGTTGGAAGCCCTGGCGGCTGAAATACGGGAAGCCGGTGGCATTGCAGAGGCCGTGGTAGCCGATGTCACTCAACACGAAGAGATCTGCAAAGCTGCAGAGCAAATCCTCTCTATCCATGGGCGCATCGACGTTTTGGTCGCCAATGCAGGACTCAACGTTGGAAGTCGGGCCTGGGGCGTTGTGTCGATCGCGGACTTCGACAGGTTGATTCAAGTGAACCTGAGCGGCGTCTACTACTGCATCGATGCAGTTCTGCCTGGGATGCGAAAGCACGGAGGAGGTCAGATTATCAACATCGCGTCGTGGGCCGGAAAGTTTGCGAGCGCCAAGCCTGGTCCGGCGTATACGTCGGCGAAAACGGCGATCGTGGCGCTGACAGCGAGCCTCAACATGTCGGAATACATGAACGGCATCCGTGCATGCGCGATCTCGCCGGGAGAGGTTGCCACACCCGCCATGGCAAGGCGTGATCCCCCAGTCCCGCAACCGGTACTGGATCGAATGCTCCAGCCCGAGGATGTCGCTGCCGCGGTCGCGTTCGTCGTCGACGCGCCAGCCAGAGCCTGCATCAACGAAATTGTCCTCTCGCCAACTTGGAATGCGGCGTTTGGCGCCCCTGCAGTCAAGGCTGCAGCGTGAATGAAAGGGTCAACTGAAATGTCACCAATCACTGCGCTGGGGTATGTGGGCGTTCGAGCTCCACGTCCGAGCGATTGGCTGAAAATGGGGACGAAACTCCTTGGCCTTCAGGTTACTGCTTGCTGTGACGAGTACGCAACCTTTCGAATGGACGAGCGTGTTCAGCGGCTGACAGTTGTGCCCGGCAGCGAAGGCGGAGTGGCGTTCCTTGGATGGGAGGTCGAGGACGCCGAGGCGCTCACCAGACTCTGTGTGGCACTTGAGCAAGCAGGCGTCTCATGGCAATTCGAGACCAGCGAACTGAAGCATCTGCGCGGTGTGACGGAACTGATCAGTTTTGCGGACCCGTGCGGAAATCGACTGGAGGCCTATTGGGGAGCCCTTTCAGCTTCGACGCCCTTTGTCCCTGGACGATCGATCTCTGGATTCGTAACTGGCAACTTGGGCTTGGGCCATATCGCCCTCACCGTCAGTGACCTCGAGCCGATGCTTGTGTTCTACAGGGACGTTCTGCAGTTCCGTCTTTCCGATTGGGTGGTGCATCCATTCCCGGTGCACTTCTTTCATGTCAACGCTCGACACCACAGCTTTGCGATGGTCGGCACCGGGGTCAACGGCGTTCACCATCTGATGCTGGAACTCTTTCAGCTGGACGATGTGGGTCAAGGCTACGACCGTGCGCTATTGGAGCCGGGCCTGCTTTCGGTGACGCTCGGCAGGCATTCGAACGACCTCATCACATCTTTCTACCTGAACACCCCGTCCAAGTTCTTATTGGAGTACGGCTGGGGAGGCCTCAATCTCGACGACGAAACCTGGGAAACCCGCGAGCTGGTGGAAGGTCCCAGCATTTGGGGGCACGAGCGTTCCTGGCTTCCGCCAGAAGGGCGCAAAGAGGCCTTGCGGATGCGGCTGAAGGCTGCTGACGACGGGATCCGTGCGCCAGTTCACGTTCTATCCGGGAACCACACCCTCCCGAAACGACAGCAATGACCGCATGCCATACGAATCCTGGACGCAGTTCTTATATGAGGCGATGAGTCAGACGCCTTGACGACCGTAATCAATAAATCAAGAGAGACATAAATGAACCGTCGTAACTTTGTCGCACTGGCCACGGGTGCCATGATTTGCGGATCGGCGATCTCGCAGGTCGCGTCCAAGAATGGAGTCATCACGATCTACGTGCCTTTCGCAGCGGGAGGGCCAACTGATGTCATGGCTCGAGTTTTGGGAGAGGTGGTTGGTGAGCGTGAGGGACAACCGGTGATCGTGGAGAACAAGCCAGGCGCCGGCGGGCAACTGGCTGCGTCCGCTGCCAAGCAGGTCCGCGGTGACGCAGTGAGCTTGTTGATTGGAGACTGGGCAATGCTCGGCAGCAATACGACGTTCTACAAGAAGCTCTCATACGATCCAATCGCTGAGTTCCAGCCAGTGACGTCGCTGCTTTCGTTTCCGATGGTTCTCTACGTCTCCGCCACCAATCCAGCAAACTCGCTCAAGGACTTGCTCGCGCAGAGCAAGACAAAAGGGCTCACCTACGCGTCGCAAGGTCCTGGGACCGCCGGGCATCTTCTAGGCGCGATGCTGCAACGCCAATCTCAAATCGACATGCAGCATGTCCCCTACAAAGGCTCGGGTCCCGCCATGCAAGATCTCCTCGGGGGACAGGTTTCGATGCTCTTCGATGGTCTTCCTGCGGGCCTTCAGCATGTCAAGGATGGTCGGCTGAAAGCCCTTGCCATCACGTCGCAGAAACGATCGGAGTTTTTACCAAACGTGCCCACCGTGGCCGAAGTGAATGCGCCCGAGTTGGCCATGGATGTCTGGTTCGGCATCGTCGCACGCAACGGCCTGCCGAAAGAGACGATCCTGCGACTCAACAAGGATTTCGTCGATGCGCTGGCAGCGCCGAAGGTCGCTGCCCGTTTCAAAGATCAGGGGTACGACATCATCCCGATGAGCTCCGAAAAATTCGGCGCTTTCATGAAGGCTGAATCCGCGCGATGGGGCGCGGCGATCACGGCCAATCAGATCTCCGTCGACTGAGCGGCGATGTGAAGAGCGAGTAGTCAGAGTACTCGGCGAGATATTCCTCTTGGGACTCGCCGACGATCAACCAGAACATGTCAGCAAGGCGGCATTTGCGATCGAATCAGTCAGTAAAGAGAAATTTGGAGAACGAAATGATGCGGGAAGAATTCCAGACCGATGTTCTGGTCGTAGGCAGCGGTCCCATGGGAGCCACTACTGCACTTGCGTTGGCCACATACGGCATACGCGTGCATGTGGTCAATCGGTACAACTGGACGGCAAATACACCTCGGGCGCACATAACCAACCAACGTGCAATGGAGGTTCTTCGAGATCTTGGGATGGAGCAGGAGGCTCGACGCGATGGCACTCCCTGGGAGTGGATGGGAGACATGCTGTTCACAACGAGTCTCGCGGGGCCAGAGATCGCTCGGCTAAGGACGTGGGGCACAGGAGACGATCGGAAGAGCGACTATCTTCAAGGAAGCCCCTGCGCGTTGCTTGATCTGACGCAAAGCAAGATGGAACCGTTGCTGGTGAAAAACGCATCTGCGCGTGGCGCGGTGTTTTCCTTTAATACGGAGTACTTGGGTCACCAGCAGGACGGCACGGGGGTAACCGTCGAATTGCGCGATCGTCTGGAAGGTCGAACGTACACCGTCAGGGCCCGCTACCTGGTGGGGGCTGACGGCGCTCGCTCCAAGGTCATGGAGGACGCTGGCTTGAAGCTAGAGGGGCATCTGGCGAGAGCCGCAACAGCCTATATCAGCTTCAAGGCAGACCTGACTCGACACGTGGCGCACCGACCGAGCGTGCTCTACTGGATCATCACTTCGGATGCCGCTTTCGGTGAGATCGGCATGGGGCTATTGCGAGCTGTTGAGCCTTGGACTGAGTGGATAGCAGGGTGGGGGCTCGACGTCAGCAATGGCGAGCCTGATCTGTCCGATGCTGAGATTCGACGAAAGATCCGCGTGATGGTTGGTGACCCCGACCTTGAGTTCGAAGTAACGAATAAATCGATCTGGTATGTCAACCAGGCATACGCTCCAACCTATTCGTCTGGCCGAGTTTTCTGCGGAGGTGACGCCGTGCATCGGCATCCCCCAACCAGCGGCCTCGGCTCAAACACCTGCATTCAAGACGCCTTCAATCTCGCCTGGAAACTGGCCTTCGTCATCAAAGGGTATGCCGGTGAGCGCCTTCTTGACTCGTATTCGGTTGAGCGCGCACCAGTCGGTGCCCAGATCGTCGCGCGCGCGAACCAATCCCGCCTTGACTATGGTCCGCTGAACAGGTGCTTTCGAGACACAAGCGCCTCGGACCCCGTCGCGGCTGGATTGCGGAAGCTTGCCGAACCAGGAGCCGAGGGCGTAGCTCGGCGTGCGGCGATGGCTGAAGGCCTGAAAGGAAAAAGCTATGAATTCAATGCCCAAGGTGTTGAGTTGAATCAGCGCTATGTTTCCAAGGCTGTCCGCACGGAAGTCGACGTCCCACTGGAGGTTTGGAATAAGGATCCGCAGTTGTTTCTGCAAGCCACCACCAGACCGGGTGCCAAGCTGCCTCACACCTGGTTGGTCGGACGGGACGGTCGGCGGGTGTCGACGCTTGATCTTGTCGGCAAGGGTAAATTTTCCTTGGTCACCGGATTGGCGGGCCAAGTCTGGGCGGAGGCTGCGGAAAAACTCGACCTTCCATTTTTGAGAACTGTGGTGATCGGTACGCCAGGAGCGCAGGACTCTTATTGCAGTTGGCACGCTCTACGAGAAATCGAAGAGGCGGGCGCCTTGCTCGTCCGGCCCGATGGCTTCGTTGCGTGGCGGCACTTCACGGCAGCCGGCAACGTGGACCATGCCATGAGCGAACTCGGGGGCGCGCTGTCCGGGGTTTTGGATTGGCCGTACGAACCAAGCGGTTGCGAAAGCCCGCCTGCAATCAGCGTTTTCCCTTCTGAAGCCACTGTTTGAGGAGTCAAGAATGATCTACGAAATTCGCACCTACACCGCGCATCCAGGAAAGCTCGGCTCGTGGCTCCCTGTGTTCGAAGCCCAGCGGTTGCCACTGTTATTGAAGCATTTAGGAAACTTGGTCGGCGCTTTCACCCCCGACACCGGGAAGCTCAATCAGTTGGTTCAGATCTGGGCCTACAAGGACTATCAAGATCGAGCCGACCGTCGGGCTGCGCTGTGGGCCGATCCCGAATGGACAGATCCAAGCAAGAACACCTCCGACGCTTTGCAGGCTCAGGAGTCAGTGATCCTGACGCCCACAAAGTTCTCGCCGATGAAGTGAAGCTCTCGCGTGTTGAGGAACGCCAATCCATGGGTCGCTGGTCGAGATCTTCAGTCGATTTGAGGCGCCGATCTATCGTTGAGATAAGGCGGCTTTGCTGTGCCGGGGGAACTGTCGAGTTTTTCGAAGCTCAGCGATTTGGGCAGTTGGCTGTTCCGACCATGTACGGGATGGGTGCCAAGCAATCGCTTGTGGGGGTCTAGAAGCGGTGAGTGATGCCCATTTGCAGGCCGCTGGAGGACCGGCCGGCAACCCCGCCTGGCGAACCTGCGGTCGCGAAGCCGGCAGCCCCTTCGTTCTTGATCATCGAGTAGGTGCCATAGATGTCCGTGCGCTTGCTGAGTGGGTACACGTAGCCGATCCCGTACTGCCGTGCATCGTCGTTCGACACGCTGGTGCCGCTGCGATTCGACTGAGCAACGGACGCCAGCAACTGGCCGGCGCCTGCCGCGACAGAGACGCCCAGAGTGATATTCGCCTGACTGTCGCCCAAGCGTTGTTGCTTGTGATAATTGACGAAGAGCTTGACGGGATTCAGCACATAGGTTCCACCAGCTGCCCAAGTCTTGTATTTGGCTCCTTGTGTCGACGTGCTGCCATAGGCGACGGCGACGTTCACCGGACCTGAGGCCCAACCGATGCGAGCCCCAGTATGGCGCGCGCCGTCAACCCCCTCGCCGAACGCATAGGTGGCTTGGCCATAGATGCCGGAGGCAGTCTGCGGCAGGTGATAGGCGATTGAATTACTCGCCCGCACTGCAGTCGTTGCATTGGCATATCCAGAAGGCCACCCCAGAATGATGTTGCTGGATCCTGCTACACCGACCGTGCCAAACGGCGTGAAGTTGGAAATGTTCCAGAACGTCGGTACATAGTCGCGCCCGAGTCTTATCTCGCCCCAATTTGTGCTGGACAAGCTAAGGGTCGAACGGCGGCCGAAGTACGCGCCGGAAATGCCTCCGGTATCGGGGACCAACGCGGACTCCAGCCAGAAGCTCGCCGCGAGGCCGCCGCCGAGGTCTTCCGTGCCTCGAAAACCCAGTCGGCTGGGTAGCTTGCCGCCCTGGTCCATCTGAGTAGTCGTGGCATCACCGGCCTTCGCGTGCGTGATATTCAGGTCAACGATGCCGAAAATGGTGACGGATGATTGAGAAAGTGCAGGCAGGCAACCTGTCAGCATGGACACTGATATCGCGATTCGTTTCAATGGGTCTCCTGTAGTTCTTCGTAGTGATCGTCGCGTTTCGTACTACAGGGCTTGGGGCCGAGTACCGCGCTGTCGACGGCTGCGAGTCTGTCGGAGAGAAGAGCGCTACATCAGATGGCAGTGTCGTCCTTGCGATGCCTGTAGGTGATCACCGCTTCCATCACGGTTCTGCGGAATCCATCAGTACAAATGCAATTCGGCACGGTACCGCCGTGCCACGGTTGATCCAGACGTGATTGGTCGCCTGTTGCATGCTTACCCCGCGGGTCCGATAACGCTCGTGGTCCCGATGGCGGCAGGCGGCACTTCCGACGTGGTTGCGCGGGTACTGGCCAGGAGCATGCAAGACAGCCTGAAGCAGCCAGTAATCAATTCCAACAGCGCCAATGAAGCGCCGCCCAGCCGGTCGATAACCGTGCCGCTACGCGCAGGCCGCCGAAGTCGGCCACCCGATGACATCCCTGATGTTGATGTAGTTTCAAATGCTACCCGACGGTGATCGAGCGAACGGCTTTGACATCTAGTGGATGTCAATTCTGAAGACAAGAATGGCCATGGCCAGGTTGTCGAGGACTTCAAGCCAGTCGACGAGTTGCGGATTACCCACTCTTCATCATGATCGGCGCGGCCACTAAGGCCAAGGACCTGCAAGCGGTGCCGGGGTAGGGTGCGATGGCACATCTGGCTTGCGCAGCCTTCTCATCAGCGGCCGGTATCGAGTTGCTCGTCGTTCGCTATAAGAGCACCGGCATGGCCAAAGTGAATCGCCCCGGCTTTCGTGGAGGCCGGTTGGTTTAAGTCATGCCGCCGCCGTGGCGGCCTGACTGGCGAGTTGCCGGTAATAGTTTGCCTCAGCTTCTGCAGGCGGGATGTACCCGATGGGTTCGAGCAGGCGATGGTGGTTGAACCAGGACACCCATTCGAGCGTTGCGAACTCCACCTCCTCCTTGGTCTTCCACGGTGCACGGCGATGGATCAACTCGGCCTTGTAGAGGCCGTTGATCGTCTCGGCCAGAGCGTTGTCATAGGAGTCGCCTTTGCTGCCCACCGACGGCTCAATGCCAGCCTCGCCCAGTCGTTCGGTGTACCGGATGCTGACGTATTGGGCGGATTCAACCGGTCGTCGCAACACCTTCAATCATGGAGGTGTTATGGGAA
>NZ_JARVTD010000030.1:0-52386 GCF_030208835.1 Variovorax sp. efr-133-TYG-130
GCTTGCCGTAGTGGTACTCGAGGGTTTCCTTCGAATACTCGGGTGCCAGTGCGTCGAGTGCGTACGGCAGGGGTGGGAGCACATGTTCCATGGTTTTTTCTCGTGGGTTGGTTGTGGGAATCGTGGATTCTAGGAATTAATCATTGAGGTCGCGTCGGACGTGTTCCCGTGACACCGCCCGGAGAGACGGTCATGTCGACCTCTCCGTCGGCGAGCCTTGCAACGACCGCGTTGCCCGGTGCCAATTGCTTCGCGCTCACGACCGCGCGTCCGTCGGCATCCGTGAGCCAGGCGTAGCCGCGTTGCAGGACCAATGCCGGATCGAGCAGCCTCAGCCGCAGCGCCATGCGCTCCAGCCGGTCATGGCGTTGCGTCATCGCTCTTTCGAGCTTCTGAGGAAAGTCCGCGGCCAAGGCGCGCGGCGCATGCGCCAGGCGCTCGCGCCTGGATCGCATCGCGTATTGGAGGCGCTGTGCATGGTGCGCCAGCCGCAGTTGCTGGCGCGCCACGAGGTTCGACGGACGCCCGAGCCGCCCCGCCGCCTGGTCGAGCCGCTGCCCGAGCACATCCAGGCGACCGCCGAGGGAATCGTCGAGCCGCTCTTCGAGCAGGTCGAGTGCGCCCAGCCACAGGTCACGCGGCGCGCTGACGAGTTCAGCCGCCGCGGTCGGCGTGGGCGCGCGCAGGTCGGCACAGAAATCGGCGATGGTGAAGTCGGTCTCGTGTCCCACACCGCTGACCACGGGCACCGGGCTCTGCACGATCGTGCGCGCCAGGGTCTCGTCGTTGAACGCCCACAGGTCTTCGATCGACCCGCCCCCGCGCACCAGCAGGATCACGTCGACCGCCGGCTCGAGCGCGTAGAGCGACTGCAGCGCGCGAACGAGTTCACCCGGCGCATTCGCTCCCTGCACGGCGGCGGGCGCCAGCACCACGGGAATGTGCGGTACGCGGCGCCGCAGCGCCGTCACGACGTCGTGCAGCGCCGCCGCGCCGAGCGACGTGACAACGCCCACCGAACGCGGCATGGCGGGCAAGGCACGCTTGCGCGCCGGGTCGAACAGTCCCTCGGCCTCCAGACGCGCCTTGCGCTGCATGAACTGCTCGAACAGGGCACCCTGCCCCGCGCGCCGCAAGCTCTCCACGACGAGTTGGAGATCGCCACGCGGTTCGTACACCGCGAGCCGGCCGCGCACCTCGACCTGGTCGCCGTCGCGGGGCGAAAAATCGAGCAGGCCGGCGGCGCGACGAAACATCGCACAGCGCAGTTGGCCCGATTCGTCCTTGAGGGCGAAGTAACAATGTCCACTTGAGGCGCGGGAAAAACCCGAGATTTCGCCGCGCACCGTCACCGGGTTGAAACGCGCGTCGAGCGCGTCGGCAACCGCATGGCACAACGCGCCGACAGCCCAGACGCGCGGCCCTGGCGCGGAATTCATGTCACGCAAGCTCACGAAGTGCACGCTCGGCCAGATGCCACTCTTCCACAACGCGCGGCCCGCCCCCTAGCGCCAGCCCCCAATGCGGGACAGGTGCACGGTTTTCCGTGCAAGCCATTGATTTCATTGAAAAAAGTGCTGCTCAAAATTCAGTCGTTCTAGCGAAAAGCCCATTCCATGCGGGTTCGGACACGTTGCGCAGCAGGTTAGTCACAAAGTTATCCACAGAATCTGTGCGTCCTTGCCGACACCAAAACAAGGCGCGTGCCGATGGTGGGCTCAGTGGATAATCGCCGCGCATTTGCAGTCTACGGGCCGGAGGATTTTCTTGTTTTCCATCATAGTTGCCGCGGGTTGGCCGATCTGGCCCTTGCTCGCTTGTTCGGTCATTGCGCTCGCGCTGGTTATAGAACGTTTCACGAGTCTGAAGACCGTGAGGGTACTGCCGCCGAAGCTGCTCGACGAAACCATCACGGTTTCTCAGGGGGCCATTCCCGGCCCCGACGTGGTGACCAAGCTCGAACGCAACTCGATGCTCGGCCAGGTGCTCGCCGCCGGCCTGCGCGCGCTGAACGCCAACCCCCGCTGCACCGAAGACGACCTGCGCGCCGCCATGGAGGCCTCCGGCCGCACCGTGGCGCACAAGCTGGAGCGCTACCTGCCGGCACTGGCCACCATCGCTTCCGCCGCCCCGCTGCTGGGCCTGCTGGGCACGGTGATCGGCATGATCGAGATCTTCGGCTCGCAGTCGCCCGGCAGCGGCGCCGTCGGCTCGGGCAATCCGGCGCAACTGGCGCACGGCATCTCGATCGCGCTGTACAACACGGCGTTCGGGCTGATCGTGGCGATTCCGACGCTCATTTTCTGGCGCTATTTCCGCAGCCGGGTCGACGAATACCTGCTGAACCTCGAGCTGTCGGGCGAGCGCTTCGCCCGCCATCTGAACGCCCTGCGCAAGTGACGCCATGACCCGAGGCCGCATGCAGTTCCGCCACGGTGCGCGCGACGAGCCGGAGATCAACCTGATCCCGTTCATCGACGTGCTCTTGGTGATCCTGATCTTCCTGATGCTGTCGACCACGTACAGCAAGTTCACCGAAATGCAGCTTCGGCTGCCGACCGCGGACGTCGACGCGCAGCGCGACTATCCGAAGGAAGTGATCGTGGCGGTGTCGGCCGACGGCCGCTATTCGGTCAACAAGACGCCCCTGGCCGACCGCAACGTCGATGCCGTGGCCGCCGCGCTCGCCGCCGCGGCCACCGGCGGCAAGGACAGCGTGGTGATCATCAGCGCCGACGCGACCAGCCCGCACCAGGCCGTCGTCACGGTAATGGAGGCAGCACGCCGCGCCGGCCTGATGCAGATCACCTTCGCAGCCCAGTCGACGGCGCAAGCCGGGCGCTGAGTGCCGTCCGAAGGCCGCAGCAGCACGCAGGCGCCCGCCGCCTCGCGACTGCAGGAAGCGTGGCTTCGCCGCGGCCTGCCGGCCTGCCTGCTGTGGCCGCTGTCGCTGCTCTATGCGGCTCTCTTCGCCGTTCGGGGATGGCTCTATCGGCTCGGGTGGCTTCGGTCGGAGCGCGTGCCCGTGCCGGTGATCGTCGTCGGCAACGTGATCGCGGGCGGCGCCGGCAAGACGCCCGTGGTGATGGCGGCGGTGCGCCATCTGCGCGCGCGCGGCATCCAGGTGGGGGTGGTGTCCCGTGGCTACGGCCGGCGCACCGACGACTGCCGTGAAGCGACGGCCGACAGCGATCCCCGCGACGTCGGCGACGAGCCCGCCCTGATTCACCACGCAACGAAAGCCCCCGTGTTCGTCGCGCGCAGGCGCATCGAGGCGGCCCGTGCGCTGCTGGAGCGGCATCCCGGCACGCAAGTCATCGTCAGCGACGACGGGCTGCAACACCTGGCGCTCGGCCGCGACATCGAGATCTGCGTGTTCGACGACCGCGGCATCGGCAACGGCTGGCGCCTGCCGGCGGGCCCCCTGCGCGAGGCCTGGCCACGCCGCTGCGACCTGGTGCTGCACAGCGGCGAGCGCCCCGCATTCGCAGGCGGCTACACCGCCACACGGCGCCTTGCGGACTACGCCCTCACGAGCGAGGGGCAGCGCGTGCCGTTGAGCACGCTGGCAGGCAAACCGGTGACCGCGCTCGCGGCCATCGCGCGCCCGGAGGCCTTCTTCGCCATGCTCCGGGGCCGTGGCCTCGCGCTCGCCGAAACCATCGCGCTGCCCGACCACTACGACTTCGACGCCTGGCAACACCCGGCCAGTGCGGGCGGCCCTCTCGTCTGCACCGAAAAAGACGCGGTCAAGCTGTGGCAAAAGGCACCCGACGCGCTGGCGGTGCCCCTGCTCTTCGCACCCGCTCCGGAATTCTTCACCGCGCTCGACGCAAAGCTATCATCGCTCGATGGATACCAAGCTGCTTGAACTGCTCGTCTGCCCCGTCACCAAGGGTCCGTTGACCTGGAACCCCGAAAAGCAGGAGCTCTGCTCGCGCAGCGCGCGCCTGGCCTACCCGGTGCGCGACGGCATTCCCGTGCTGCTGGAAAACGAGGCACGCACGCTTTCCGACGAAGAGCTCGGGCTGTGAGCTTCACGGTCCTGGTGCCGGCGCGCCTGGCGTCGACAAGGCTCCCCAACAAGCCCCTGGCCGACATCGCCGGCGTGCCGATGGTGGTGCGCGTGGCCCGGCGCGCCAGCGAGTCCGGTGCCGTGCGCGTGGTGGTGGCCGGCGACGACGTCTCGATCATCGATGCCTGCAAGGCGCACGGTGTCGAGGCGATCCTGACCCGCCAGGACCACCCCAGCGGCACCGACCGGCTGGCCGAGGCCTGCGAGCAGCTCGGCCTCGACGGCGACGACATCGTCGTGAACGTGCAGGGCGACGAGCCGCTGATCGACCCGGCGCTGATCGATGCCGTCGCCTCCACGCTGGCCACCCATGCGGAGGCCGCGATGAGCACCGCGGCCCACGAGATCGATTCGCCGGCCGACTTCATGAATCCGAACGTGGTGAAGGCCGTGCTCGATGCACAGGGCAACGCCATGTACTTCAGCCGTGCGCCCATCCCCTGGTGGCGCGACGGCTCCGCCAACGGCGCCGCGCCCACGGTGCTGCCCACGCCAGCCCCCCTGCGCCACATCGGCATCTACGGCTACCGCGCAGGCTTCGTGCGCAAGTTTCCGTCGCTGCCGCCTTCGCCCGTCGAGGCGACCGAGGCGCTCGAGCAGTTGCGGGCGCTGTGGCACGGACACCGCATCGCCGTCCACGTGAGCCACGTGGCGCCCGGCCCGGGCATCGACACGCACGAAGACCTGGCGCGCGTGCGCGCGGTCTTCGCCGCCGGCCCGACGGCCTGAGGGGCTCGACGTGCCTGTCGGGGCAGCGACAAATCCCGGGGAGCACGCGTGCTATCCTCGAAGCAACTCCGCCCTGCCCAAAGCCCCTGAAGCCGACGCCTGGCGCGACACAAAATCTAAGAACCGTCCGAGGACACCATGAGACTAATTTTGCTGGGCGCGCCCGGGGCGGGCAAAGGCACGCAAGCGGCCTTCATTTGCCAGAAGTACAGCATCCCCCAAATCTCGACCGGCGACATGCTGCGCGCCGCCGTCAAGGCCGGCACGCCGCTCGGGCTGCAGGCCAAGGCCGTCATGGATGCGGGTGCACTGGTCAGCGACGACCTGATCATCAATCTCGTGAAGGAACGCATCGCCCAGGCCGATTGCGCCAGCGGCTTCCTGTTCGACGGCTTCCCCCGCACCATTCCGCAAGCCGACGCCATGAAGGCGGCGGGCGTCAAGCTCGACTACGTGCTCGAGATCGACGTGCCCTTCGGCGACATCATCGAGCGCATGAGCGGCCGCCGCTCGCACCCGGCTTCGGGCCGCACCTACCACGTCAAGTTCAACCCGCCGAAGGTGGAAGGCAAGGACGACGTCACCGGCGAAGACCTGATCCAGCGCGAGGACGACAAGGAAGAAACCGTGCGCAAGCGGCTCGACGTGTACAGCCAGCAGACGCGTCCGCTGGTCGACTACTACTCGGCCTGGGCCAAGACCGACCCGGCCGCCGCGCCGAAGTACCGCGCCATCAAGGGCGTGGGCACGGTCGATGAAATCACCCAGCGCGCACTCGCAGCGCTGAGCAGCTGATTGCCGGCCGCCCTCCGTCAGGGCGGCCACCACCTCACCCGAGCAACTCGAGCATCAGCGCGATGCGCGCCTTCACCGGCGTGAGCGTGCCCGCTTCCCGCAGGCGGTCATCGGCTTTCGGCAGGATGCGGCCGTTCATGCAGCGCGTCGCGCGAACCACCGCCACGCCCGCCTCCTGCGCCTTCAGCGCAGCCGCTTCGAGCGCTTGATGCAGCGTGCCGTTGCCGGTGGCGGCCAGCACCAGTCCACGGACCGGTTCGGCGTTGCCGGGCTGCAGCAGCGCCTCGACGACCGCACCGCTCGCGCCGGCATGGCTCATGACGATCTCCACGCGAGGCCAATGGACCGCGGCCGCCTCGAAGATCTTCGAAGCCGGCAGCGCCCCGCCCTCGGGCCACGCCCTCACGCGGCGCACTTCACCTTCTTCAACATAGCCAACCACGCCTGCATCGCCTGATGCGAAGGCATCGAGCCTGTAGGTGTGCACTTTCTGGACGTCGGCGCCACTGTGCATCGCGCCGGCGCACACCACGGTCACCCCCTTCGCACCCGCTGCCAGAACCACGCCGATGGCATCGCGCACGTTCTGCGGACCATCGGGCGACAGTGCGCTCGCCGGGCGCATGGCACAGGTCAGCACCACAGGCTTCACGCACGCCAGTACCGAATGCAGGAAGAAGGCCGTCTCCTCCAGCGTGTCGGTGCCGTGCGTGATCACCACGCCCGCCACGTCGGGCTCGGCCAGCCAGTGCGCGCAGCGCTGCGCGAGCTTTTGCCAGGTCTCGAGGGACATGTCCTTGCTGTCCAGTTGCGCGACCTGCTCCGCCACCAGCGTCACGCCCCGGGGCGCCTCGATCCCGCCCAGAAGGTCCGCTACGCCTACCTGCCCGGCCGTGTAGCCGATGTTGTCGCCGCTGCTGGCGGCCTTGCCGGCAATGGTGCCGCCGGTGCCCAGCACGACCACGCGGCGCAGTTCAGGCGAGGGGAAATCAGGCATGTCTTGTCAACTTTTTAAAACTGGTTAAAAATACAGGTACTGGATATCTAGCCAGTGCCGCAAGGAACCACATATGCAGTTCGCCGTGAAGCTTACAGCCCGCCAGCAGCAGATCCTGGACTTGATCCAGAGCGCCATCGCCCGAACCGGCGCGCCACCCACGCGCGCCGAAATCGCCAATGAACTCGGGTTCAAGTCGGCCAACGCGGCCGAAGAGCACCTGCAGGCATTGGCCCGCAAGGGTGTCATCGAACTCGTCAGCGGCACCTCGCGAGGCATCCGCCTCAAGGGCGACGCCCTGCGCTCGCTGAACGAAACGCGTCACCGCGAGGGCGGCCAGTTCTCGCTCACGCTGCCCGGCATGGCGCAACTGGCGCTGCCGCTCATCGGCCGCGTCGCCGCGGGCTCGCCCATCCTGGCGCAAGAGCACGTCGACCAGACCTACTACGTCGAGAACACACTGTTCCAGCGCCAGCCCGACTACCTGCTCAAGGTACGCGGCATGTCCATGCGCGACGCCGGCATCATGGACGGCGACCTGCTCGCCGTGCAGGCCACCAAGGAAGCGCGCAACGGCCAGATCGTGGTGGCGCGCCTGGGCGACGAGGTCACCGTCAAGCGCCTGAAGCGCAACAAGCAGGTCATCGAGCTGCACGCCGAGAACCCCGACTACCCGACCATCATCGTCCAGCCCGGCGAGCCCTTCGAGATCGAAGGCCTCGCCGTGGGCCTCATCCGCAACACCATGCTGATGTAGGCCTGCTGGCAGCAGCACTCACCCGGCCGCGACAGGTGGCGGGCGTATGGCGCGAAGTCGCCATCACCCTGTCGCGGCCGATTCAAGAAATCCTGCCTGTGTTCAACCTCATACTTTTTTGGAGTTCACATGGGAATCGCCCTCCTCGCCATCGCTGATTTCTGGATGCCGCTGCAATCGCTCGCCAACCGTTTGATTCCGGCACGCCGCCCCCATCCCCACACCCCGCTCGACCACAGCGAGAGTTCCGCCGGCCTGCGCTATGTCGCGGTGCGTCCGTCTTGCGGCGCGACGCCACCGGCGGCCGCAGCCACCGCGCCGGCGCGCCCGTTGCGCGTGGTGCGTGTGGTCGACGGAAAGGGCCAGCAGCGCAGCAACCGTGTCGTGATCTCCGGCCGCATGGACGACGTGTGCGCGGAGCTCGACCGTCTGGCGGCCCTCGAAGCGGCCGAAGCCATGGTCACCGCGCCCCGCTCCACACGCCTGCACTGAGGCGCGGCCCCCCTGGGAGAGCCCGTCGGCAGTGGGTATCCAAACGTTCGGGGGTGCGACATCCCAATGCTGCGAGGCACAATGGCACGCCATGAATATTGTGATCCTCGACGACTATCAGGACGCCGTGCGCAAATTGCGCTGCGCCGCCAAGCTGGACGCGTACGCAGCCAAGGTCTACACCAACACGGTCAAGGGCATCGGGCAACTCTCGGTTCGCCTCAAGGACGCCGACGTGATCGTGCTGATTCGCGAGCGCACACAGATCTCCCGGCAGCTCATCGAGAAGCTGCCCAAGCTCAAGCTCATTTCGCAAACGGGTCGCGTCGCGGGCCACATCGACGTGGCGGCCTGCACCGAGCGCGGTATCGCCGTGGCGGAAGGCTCCGGCTCCCCCCAGGCACCTGCCGAGCTCACCTGGGCGCTCATCATGGCCGCCATGCGCCGGCTGCCGCAATACATCAGCAACCTCAAGCACGGGGCGTGGCAGCAATCGGGCCTCAAGTCGGCCTCGATGCCGCCCAACTTCGGGCTGGGCTCGGTGCTCAAGGGCAAGACGCTCTGCATCTGGGGCTACGGCCGCATCGGCCAGCTGGTCGCGCGCTACGGGCAGGCCTTCGGCATGCAGGTCGTGATCTGGGGGCGTGAAGCCAGCTGCGCCAAGGCCCGCTCCGACGGCTTCCAGGTGGCGCAGAACCGCCAGGAGTTCTTCGCAGCCGCCGACGTGCTGTCGGTCCACCTGCGGCTCAATGACGAAACCAACGGTCTCATCACGCTCGAGGATCTCTCGCGCATGAAGCCGACGGCGCTGTTCGTCAACACCTCGCGTGCCGAGCTGGTCGAGGCCGACGCGCTGCTCGCGGCGCTCAACCGTGGCCGCCCCGGGCTGGCCGCCATCGACGTGTTCGAGAGCGAGCCGCCGCTGCAGGGCCACGCACTGCTGCGGCTGGAGAACTGCATCTGCACACCGCACATCGGCTATGTCGAGCAGGAGAGCTACGAGAGCTACTTCGGCCAGGCCTTCGACAACGTCGTGAGCTACATCAACGGCAATCCCACGAACATCGTGAATCCGGGCGCGCTGCAGGTTCGCCGGTGAGCCGGCCCGCGCCCAAGGGTGCGCTCTGGGCGCTGCTGGTCGGCAACTTCGTGATCGGCACGGGCGTGATGGTCGTGCCCGGCACGCTCAATGAAATCAGCGCTTCGCTGGCCATTTCGGTCGCCACCGCGGGCCAGTTGATCACCGCCGCGGCGGCGGTGATGTGCATCGGCGCGCCGCTGCTGGCCGCCGCCGTCGCGGGGTGGGACCGCCGCCAGCTGCTCGCGCTCACCCTGCTCTGGTATGCGGCGGGCCACGCTCTCGCGGCGCTCATGCCGAGCTTCGGCGCGCTGCTGCCGGTACGCATGCTCACGGTGATCGCGCCGGCCATCTTCACGCCCCAGGCCGCAGCCTGCGCCGGCCTGCTGGTACCGCCCGAGCAGCGCGGGCGCGCCGTCACCTTCGTGTTCCTGGGCTGGTCGATGGCCTCGGTGATGGGCCTGCCCATCGGCGCGCTGATCGGCGGGCACCTGGGCTGGCGCATGGCCTTCGTGGCGGTTGCGCTGCTCAGCGTCGTGAGCGCGGCATCGATCTGGCTCACGCTGCCCGCCGGCATTCGCCCGGCGGCACTCACCGCCGCCGCCTGGTCGCGCGTGCTGCGCAGTCCGGTGCTGATGGGCATCGTGGCGGTGACGGCGCTGCAGGGTGCCGGGCAGTTCGTGCTGTTCAGCTATTTCGGCCCCATCCTCAAGCAGAGCTTCGGCGCGGACGCCACCACGCTGAGCGTGATGTGGGCCCTGTTCGGCGCCTGCGGGCTCATCGGCAACATGGTGGTCAGCCGCTTCATAGACCGCGTCGGGGCCGGGCGCATGGTGCTGGTCACTACCTCGCTGATCGCGCTGAGCCTGCTCTTGTGGCCGACCGCTTCCACCCTCGCCTGGCTGGCCGTGCTGCTGGTGCCCTGGGGGTTGGGCTGCTTCGCCACCAATTCGGCCCAGCAGGCCCGCCTGGTGGGCCTGGCGCCGGCCCTCGCGCCGGGCTCGGTGGCCCTCAACAGCTCCGGCATCTACACCGGCCAGGCCGTGGGCGCTGCGCTCGGCGGCTGGCTGCTGGCGCATGACGCGGCGGCCTGGATGAGCTGGGTCGGTTTCGGCGTCATGCTGGTGGCCATCTTGCTCAGCACCGCCATCGACCGCAGCCGCCGCCCGGCCTGAAATCGCGCCCCCGCGTAAAACCCGTCACGCCCCGCCCGCGCGCAACTGCAAAATCGCAGGTGACGACAGCGCTTGCGTCGACGCCTGCGCGGCAGGCCGGATACCCCTCAACCAGCGAAAATCTTCAGCAAATGACAGTGAACTACACCCGAATCGGCGTCATAGGCGCCGGCGCCATGGGTCGCGGCATCGCGCAGATCGCCGCCCAGGCAGGCAGCGAAGTGCTGCTGCTCGACAGCTTCGCGGGCGCCGCGGAGCGCGGCCGCGAAGCCCTCGCCGCCCAATGGAACAAGCTGCACGAAAAAGGCAAGATCGACGCCGCCGCGCGCGACGCGTACGTCGCCCGCGTCAGGGCGGTCGATTCGATCCAGGCGCTCGCCGGCTGCGACCTGGTGGTCGAGGCCGTGGTCGAAGACCTGGAAGTCAAGCGCAAGCTGTTCCGCGAACTCGAAGGCGTGGTGGCCGAGAGCGCCACGCTGGTCACCAACACCTCGTCGCTGTCGGTGACGGCCATTGCGGCCGGGCTCGCCCGCCCCGAGCGCGTTGCGGGCTTCCACTTCTTCAACCCCGTGCCGCTCATGAAGGTGGTCGAGGTGGTGGCCGGCTTCAAGACCGCCCCCGAGGTCTGCGCGCAGCTGGCGGGCTACGCCAGGCAGATGGGCCACAGCGCCGTGCAGGCGCAGGACACCCCCGGCTTCATCGTCAACCACGCTGGCCGCGGCTACGGCACCGAGGCGCTGCGCATCGTCAGCGAAGGCGTGGCCGATTTCGCCACCATCGACCGCATCCTGAAGGACCAGGCGGGCTTTCGCCTCGGCCCGTTCGAGCTGCTGGACCTGACGGCGCTCGACGTGTCGCACCCGGTGATGGAGTCGATCTACCACCAGTACTTCGAGGAGCCCCGCTTCCGCCCGAGCGTGATCACCGCGCAGCGCCTGGCCGCCGGCGCGCTGGGCCGCAAGACGGGCGAAGGCTTCTACCGCTACGCCGACGGCGTGATGCAGCAGGCGCCCGAGGCACCCGCGCCCGTGGTCGACGGCACGCCGTCGGTGTGGGTGTCGCCGCGCGCGGCGCGCCGCGCCGAACTCCTGCGCCTGGTGAACACGCTGGGCGCGCAGATCGACAGCGGCGCCGCGCCCGCGCCGCATTCGCTGATCCTGGTGGCACCGCTGGGCTTCGACGTGACCACGGTCGCCGCCGTCGAGCGCCTGGACGCCACGCGCACCATCGGCATCGACATGCTGATCGACGACGCCGCCACCAAGCGCCGCGTGCTCGCCACCAATCCGGCCACGCGCCGCGACATCCGCGACGCCGCGCACGCCCTCTTCGCACGCGACGGCAAGGCGGTGAGCGTGATCCGCGACAGCGGCGGCTTCGTCACGCAGCGCGTGATCGGCACCATCGTCAACATCGCAGCCGACATGTGCCAGCAGCGCGTGTGCACGCCGGCCGACCTCGAGACCGCGGTGCAGCTGGGCCTGGGCTACCCGCGCGGCCCGCTGGCCATGGGCAACCTCTACGGCCCGACCAACATGCTCGAGGTGCTGTTCAACCTGCAGACGGTGTATGGCGATCCGCGCTATCGCCCGAGCCCGTGGCTGCGCCGCCGCGGCGCGCTGGGCCTGAGCCTGCTGCACGAAGAAGAATAAGCAGGCAGACCATGACCGCCGAACTCAAGAGCACCAGCGAAGGCAGCACCATGGTGCTGACCATTTCCAACCCGACCCAGCGCAATGCGCTGGGCCCCGAGATCTACGCCGCCGGCATCGAGGCGCTCAACGGCGCCGAGGGCAGCGCGGAGATCCGCAGCGTCGTCATCGTGGGCGAAGGCGAATGGTTCTGCGCCGGCGGCTCGCTGCAGCGGCTGCTGGCCAACCGCCAGCTCGACCGCTCGGTGCAGGCCGAGAGCATCGAGGGGCTGCACAACTGGATCGACTCGATCCGCACCTTCCCCAAGCCGATCGTCGCGGCGGTCGAGGGTGCCGCCGCCGGCGCCGGCTTCTCGCTGGCGCTGGCCTGCGATTTCGTGGTGGCGGCGCGCGACGCCATCTTCGCGGCCTCCTACAGCAACGTGGCGCTGTCGCCCGACGGCGGCCTGAGCTGGCACCTGGGCCAGCAGCTGCCGCGCCAGCTGGCGAGCGAATGGCTCATGAACGGCGAGCGCATCGGCGCGCCGCGCCTGCATGCGCTGGGCATGGTGAACGAGCTGACCGAGAACGGCCAGGCGCTGGCCGGCGCGCTGGCGCTGGCGGGCAAGCTCAACACCCGGGCGCCCAACTCGCTGGCCAGCATCAAGGAACTGCTGAGCGACGCGCGCGGCGCCACGCTGGCTTCGCAGCTCTCGCAGGAGCGCGACCACTTCGTGCGCAACCTGCACCATCCGAACGCGGGCATCGGCATTGCCGCGTTCCTCGAGAAGAAGCCGCCGCAGTACGAGTGACCGCGCGCCGCGTCGCTCCCGTGACACCCATCAGCTTTTCAGTCGCCGAGAGGACAGACCAATGGACGACCCCATTCTTACTATCGAAGAACGTGAAGCGATCAACAGTGGTCGCTGGTTTTCTTCCCTATCTCCATCGCTACGGCACGACATCCTCCGATGTGCTTTCGTCAAACGCTACAAGGACGGCGACCTGATCGCCGCCCGCGGCGACCCGCCCGATCACTGGATAGCCTGCGCCAAGGGCGCGGTGCGCGTCAGCTCGACGGCGGTCTCCGGCAAGCAGGTGACGCTGACCTACGTGGAGCCGGGCATCTGGTTCGGCGACGTGGCGATGTTCGACGGGGACCGGCGCACGCACGACACCTACTCGCACGGCGACAGCACCATTCTTTGCGTGGCGCGCGCCGATTTCCAGAAGATCCTGGCGTCGCACGTGGAGCTGTACGAAGCGCTGATGCGGCTGCAGGCGCGCCGCATCCGCACGCTGTTCGGGCTGGTGGAAGACCTCAACACCCTGCCCCTGCGGGCGCGGCTGGCCAAGCAGCTCATCCACCTGGTGCGCAGCTACGGCGTGCCCAACCTGGACGACGGCAGCCAGATGCGCATCGGCCTGCAGCTGGCGCAGGAAGAGCTGGCGCAGCTGCTGGGCGCATCGCGCCAGCGGGTCAACCAGGAACTCAAGACGATGGAGCGCGAGGGCACCATCCGGATCGAGCCGGGCGGCCTGGTCGTGCTGGATCGCGCAGCCTTGATGCGCGTCTCGGAAGCTGAAAGCTAGAACAAAGACAAACCGACATGAGCCAGCAGGATTTCTCCAACTTCATCGGCACCCGCGCCGTCTCGCAACAGCACGCCTTCGACGTCGATGCGCTCTCCGCCTGGCTCGAGAAGAACCTCGACGGGTTCAAGGGCCCGCTGACGGTGGAGATGTTCAAGGGCGGCCAGTCGAACCCCACCTACAAGCTGGTCACGCCTTCGCAGAGCTACGTGATGCGCGCCAAGCCGGGCCCTGTTGCGAAACTGCTGCCCTCGGCCCATGCGGTGGAGCGCGAGTTCAAGGTCATGAGCGGCCTGGCCGGCACCGACGTGCCGGTGCCGCGCATGTACTGCCTGTGCGAAGACGAGGCAATCATCGGCCGCGCCTTCTACGTGATGGAGTTCATGCAGGGCCGCGTGCTGTGGGACCAGTCGCTGCCGGGCATGAGCAATGCCGAGCGCGCGGCCCATTACGACGAGATGAACCGCGTGATCTCGGCGCTGCACACGGTGAAGTTCGCCGAGCGCGGGCTGGCCGACTACGGCAAGCCCGGCAACTATTTCGAGCGCCAGATCGGCCGCTGGAGCAAGCAGTACAAGGCCTCGACCGACGGTGCCGGCGAGCTCTCGCAGCCCATCGAGGCCATGGAGCGGCTGATCGACTGGCTGCCCGCCCACATGCCGGCGAGCGCTCGCGACGAAAGCAAGGTGTCGATCGTCCATGGCGACTACCGCCTGGACAACGTGATGTTCCACGCCACCGAGCCGCGCATCATCGCGGTGCTCGACTGGGAGCTTTCCACGCTGGGCCATCCGCTGGCCGATTTCAGCTACCACTGCATGTCGTGGCACATGCCGCCGAGCACGGGGCGCGGCATCGGCGGCGTGGATGTCGCCTCGCTGGGCATTCCCACCGAGAGCGAATACATCCGCCGCTATTGCGAACGCACCCGCATCAGCACCCCGGAGGCGCTGGCGCCCGACTGGAACTTCTACCAGGCCTACAACCTGTTCCGCATGGCCGCGATCCTGCAAGGCATTGCCAAGCGGGTCGAGGCCGGCACCGCATCGAGCGAACAAGCCGTGGCCTCGGCCCGCGGCGCGCGCCCCATGGCTGAAATGGCCTGGCAATTCGCCCAGAAGGCCTGACCGCCGACCCCACACCCACCAGGAGACGAAGATGGATTTCGAATACTCGGCCAAGACCAAAGACCTGCAGAAACGCGTCAAGGCGTTCATGGACGAAAACATCTACCCGGCCGAAGCCGAGTACAGCGCCGAGCTGGCCGCCAACACGGCCGCGGGCAAGCGCTGGACGGCGCTGAAGACTGTCGAGAAGGTCAAGGAGAAAGCCAAGGCCCAGGGCCTGTGGAACCTGTTCCTGCCGGTCGACAGCGCTTCGGCCTCCGGTTATTCCGGCGCCGGCCTCACCAACCAGGAATACGCGCCACTGGCCGAGATCATGGGCGCGGTGCCGTGGGCCAGCGAGGCCTTCAACTGCTCGGCGCCGGACACCGGCAACATGGAGACCATCGCGCGCTACGGCTCGGAAGAAATCAAGGCACGCTGGCTCAAGCCGCTGCTCGAAGGCCAGATCCGCTCCGCTTTCGCCATGACCGAGCCCGATGTTGCATCGAGCGACGCCACCAACATTTCCACGCGCATCGAGCGCCAGGGCGACGAGTACGTCATCAACGGCCACAAGTGGTGGATTTCCGGTGCCGCCGACCCGCGCTGCGCCGTGTTCATCACCATGGGCAAGAGCGACCCCGACGCACCCCGCCATTCGCAGCAGAGCATGGTCGTGGTGCCGGCCGACGCCAAGGGCATCCGCATCGTGCGCCCGCTGAACGTGATGGGCTACGACGACGCGCCGCACGGCCACGTAGAGATGTACTTCGAGAACGTGCGCGTGCCGGTGGGCAACATCCTGCTGGGCGAAGGCCGCGGCTTCGAGATCGCCCAGGGCCGCCTCGGCCCGGGACGCATCCACCACTGCATGCGCCTGATCGGCCTGGCCGAGCGCGCGCTCGAGCTGATGTGCAAGCGCGCCTCGTCGCGCGTGGCCTTCGGCAAGACCGTCGCTTCGCAGACCGTGACGCAGGAACGCATCGCCGAAGCGCGCTGCAAGATCGACATGGCTCGTCTGCTCACGCTCAAGGCCGCATGGCTGATGGACGTGGCCGGCAACAAGGTCGCCAAGAACGAGATCGCGATGATCAAGGTGGTGGCGCCGAGCATGGCCTGCCAGGTGATCGACTGGGCCATGCAGGTGCACGGCGGCGGCGGCATGTGCGACGACTTCCCGCTGGCCTACGCCTACGCCGGTGCCCGCACGCTGCGCTTTGCCGACGGCCCGGACGAAGTGCACCGCAACGCGATCGCCAAGTGGGAACTGGGCAAGTACGCACCGAACAAGGCCGACGCCGAAATGCCGGTGACGCGCTTCTGAATCTGTCTCGCACCCTATCCCTTGCGGGACAGGGTTGCGGCAAGGGCCGACGGCGATCGATTCGCCCCGGCCCTTTTTCTTTTCAGAGCTTCTTCTGCAGGAACACCGCGTGCCCGAACTCCGGGTCGAGCTGGTAGCTCGCGAAGCCCTCGCGCTCGTAGGTGCGCAGTGCCGGCTTGTTGTTCGACAGCACTTCGAGCGTGAGCTTGCAGGCGCCGCGCCTGCGCGCCTCCTGCTCGACCCGAGCGAACATCTTCTGCGCAACGCCCTGGCCGCGGTGGGTGGGCAGCACGACCACGTCGTGCACATTGACCAGCGGCTTGCAGGCGAAGGTCGAGAAGCCCTCCAGGCAGTTGACGAGGCCCACAGGCTGCCCGCCCTCGAAAGCGAGCACGCTGAAGGCCTGCGGACGCGCCGCCAGGGCCGCCGGAAGATCCTGGCGCACCGCGGGGTCGAGCGGCACGCCGCCGCCGGCCGGATCGCTTGCATAGGCGTTGAGAAGATCCACCACGGCCGCGGCCTGGGCCGCGTCGCGGTAGTCGGCAAGAAAGACCTCGATCTGCGAGCCCGCCGTCATCGCGCGGGTTCCAGCGTCGCAGCCAGGCGCTTGGCACAGGATTCGGCCAGCTGCGCGTCGCGGGCTTCGACCATCACCCGCACCAGCGGCTCGGTGCCGCTCGCGCGGATCAGCACGCGGCCGGCATCGCCGAGTTCGGCCTCGATGCGTTCGGTTTCGGTGGCCAACGCCTTGTTGTCTTTCCAGTTCTGGTCGGGCGCAATGCGCACGTTGATCAGCGTCTGGGGAAACAGCGTGACGCCGTCGAGCAACTGCGCCACGGTCTTGCCGCTGCGCACGCAGGCCTGCAGCACCTGCAGCGCACTGACGATGCCGTCGCCGGTGGTGTGGCGGTCGAGCGCCAGCAGATGGCCGGAGCCTTCGCCGCCCAGCAGCCAGCCGCGCTTGTCGAGTTCTTCGAGCACATAGCGGTCGCCGACCTTGGCCCGCACGAATTCGATGCCGAGCCCGCGCAGGGCGACCTCGACGGCCTTGTTGGTCATGAGCGTGCCGACCACGCCCACGGGCTTCTCGCCGCGCGCAATGCGCTCCGCCACCATCAGGTAGAGCAGTTCGTCGCCGTTGAACAGGCGCCCGCTCGCGTCGACCAGCTGCAGGCGGTCGGCGTCGCCGTCGAGCGCGATGCCGTAGTCGGCCTTCTGCGCCGTCACGGCGGCCACCAGCGCTTCGGGATGGGTGGCGCCGAAGCCCTTGTTGATGTTCAGTCCGTCGGGCGAGACGCCGATGCTGCTCACCTCCGCGCCCAGTTCGTGGAACACGTTGGGCGCCACCTGGTAGGCCGCGCCGTGCGCCGCATCGACCACCAGCTTCATGTCGCGCAGCGTGAGGTCGTTGGCGAAGGTGCTCTTGCAGAACTCGATGTAGCGGCCCGGCGCGTCGTTGAGGCGGCGGGCCTTGCCGAGGTTCGCGGAATCGACCCACACCGGGTCTTCTTCCAGCGCGGCTTCCACCGCCAGCTCCCAGGCGTCGTCGAGCTTGGTGCCCTGCGCGCTGAAGAACTTGATGCCGTTGTCGGGGTAGGCGTTGTGGCTCGCGCTGATCACCACGCCCAGGCTCGCGCGCTGGGCGCGCGTGAGGTACGCCACGCCGGGCGTGGGCAGCGGGCCGAGGAGCACCACGTCGACGCCCGCCGAATTGAAGCCCGACTCGAGCGCCGATTCGAGCATGTAGCCGGAAATGCGGGTGTCCTTGCCGATCAGCACCGTCGGGCGCGCCTGGCTCTTGGCCTGGCTCTTCTTGAGCACGCGGCCCACGGCATGCGCCAGGCGCAGCACGAAGTCAGGAGTGATGGGCGCCTGGCCGACAGTGCCGCGAATGCCGTCGGTGCCGAAATATTTACGTGTCATGGTTGCTGTGTGCCTTGTTGTGTTTGTGTTGGCTCTTCCGCCCTCATGGCGCGCCATACGGAGATGGCTGCCACCGTGTCGCGCACGTCGTGCACGCGCACCACGGCTGCGCCGCGGTCCACCGCCAGCACCGCCGCGGCGACGCTGGGCACGATGCGCCCGCTTGCCGCTTCGATGCCAGTGACGGCACCGATCGACGATTTGCGCGACCAGCCCAGGAGCAGCGGCAGGCCGCCTTCGAGCAGCTCGCGTTGCCGCGCCAGCAGCGCGAAATTCTGCGCCACTGTCTTGCCGAAGCCCACGCCGGGGTCCAACGTGATGCGCGAAGGATCGACCTTCAGCGCGCGCAGCAGTTGCACCTGCGCCCGCAGGAACAACAGCACTTCGGGGATCACGTCGCCGCTCATCGGCACGGCCTGCATCGTCTGCGGATCGCGGTGCATGTGCATCAGGCAGATGCCGCAGGACGGATGCGCCGCCACGGCCTCGCGCGCGCCGGGTTGGCGCAGCGCCCAGATGTCGTTGACGATGTCGGCGCCCAGGTCGAGCACCGCGCGCATGACCTCGGGCTTGTAGGTATCGATCGACAGCGGTACGTTGAGCTTGACGGCCTCGCGCACCACCGGCAGCACGCGCGCCAGTTCGGCGTCGAGAGGCACTGCCGGGCTGCCGGGGCGGGTCGATTCACCGCCGATGTCGAGGATGTCGGCGCCCTCTTTCAGCAGCTGCTCGCAGTGCTCTAGCGCGGCGCTGGTGGACGCATGCGCGCCGCCGTCGGAAAAGGAATCGGGCGTGACGTTGACGATGCCCATCACGCGCGGCTGCGACAGGTCGATGCGAAAGCGCGAGGTCTGCCAGACGGCAGCGCCACCATGAAAAACGGGGCCAGAGGCCCCGTCATCGCTTGAGATCAAGCCCACCTCAGGCCGCGGTGGGCGCCGGGTCGGGATTGACGGCCGGCGTGCCACCACTGCCACCGCTGCCCGAAGGCGGAATGCGCGGCGTCCAGTCCTTGGGCGGACGCGGAGCGCGGCCGGCCATGATGTCGTCGAGCTGTTCGCTGTCGATGGTTTCCCATTCGAGCAGCGCCTTGGCCATGGCGTGCATCTTGTCGCTGTTCTCCTCGATCAGGCGGCGCGCCAGGGCGTACTGCTCGTCGATGATGCGGCGCACTTCCGAGTCGACCTTTTCCATGGTCTGCTCGCTCATGTTGGTCGTCTTGGTGACCGAGCGGCCCAGGAACACTTCGCCCTCGTTCTCGGCATAGACCATCGGGCCCAGCGCGTCGGTCATGCCGTAGCGCGTGACCATGTCGCGGGCGATGGAAGTCGCGCGCTCGAAGTCGTTGCTTGCGCCGGTGGTCATCTGGTGCATGAACACTTCCTCGGCGATGCGGCCACCGAACAGCATGCTGATCTGGTTGAGCATGTATTCGCGGTCGTAGCTGTAGCGATCCTGCGACGGCAGGCTCATGGTCACGCCGAGGGCGCGGCCGCGCGGAATGATCGTGACCTTGTGGACCGGATCGCACTTGGGCAGCAGCTTGCCGATGAGGGCGTGGCCGGACTCGTGGTAGGCCGTGTTGCGGCGCTCTTCCTCGGGCATGACCATGCTCTTGCGCTCGGGGCCCATGAATATCTTGTCCTTGGCCTTCTCGAAGTCCTGCATCTCGACCACGCGCGCATTGCGGCGGGCGGCCATCAGGGCGGCTTCGTTGCAGAGGTTGGCCAGGTCGGCGCCCGACATGCCGGGGGTGCCACGGGCGATGACGCTGGGGTTCACGTCCTGGCCCAGCGGGACCTTGCGCATGTGCACGCCGAGGATCTGCTCACGGCCGCGGATGTCCGGCAGCGTGACGTACACCTGGCGGTCGAAACGGCCTGGGCGCAGCAGCGCGGCGTCCAGGATGTCCGGGCGGTTGGTGGCAGCCACCACGATCACGCCGAGGTTGGTTTCGAAGCCGTCCATCTCGACCAGCATCTGGTTGAGCGTCTGTTCGCGTTCGTCGTTGCCGCCGCCGAGGCCGGCGCCGCGCTGACGGCCCACCGCATCGATTTCGTCGATGAAGATGATGCAGGGCGCGTTCTTCTTGGCGTTCTCGAACATGTCGCGGACACGGGCAGCGCCCACGCCGACGAACATTTCGACGAAGTCGGAGCCCGAGATCGAGAAGAACGGCACCTTGGCTTCGCCGGCGATCGACTTGGCCAGCAGGGTCTTGCCGGTGCCGGGAGGGCCGACGAGCAGCAGACCGCGGGGGATGCGGCCGCCGAGCTTCTGGAAGCGCTGCGGGTCTTTCAGGAAGTCGACGACTTCACGGACTTCTTCCTTGGCCTCGTCGCAGCCCGCGACGTCGGCGAAAGTGACCGTGTTGTTGTTCTCGTCCATCATGCGGGCCTTGCTCTTGCCGAAGCTGAACGCCCCGCCCTTGCCGCCGCCCTGCATCTGTCGCATGAAGTAGATCCACACGCCGATCAGCAGCAGCATCGGGCCCCAGCTGACCAGCAGGGTCATGAGCAGCGAGCTCTCTTCCCGCGGCTTGACGTCGAACTTGACGTTGTGGTCGATCAGGTCGCCCACGAGGCCGCGGTCGAGCACCGTGGCGGTCGTGCGGATCTTGCGATCGTCGTTGGTGACGGCGATGATCTCGCCGCCGGCCGCGCCTTCGGGAATGACGGCGCTCTTGATTTGGTTATTCCGGACCTGGTCCAGAAACTCGGAGTAGCTGACTGCTCCCGAGCCGACGCCACCGCGGGTGTCGAACTGCTTGAACACAGTGAACAACACCATGGCAATGACGAGCCATACGGCAACTTTGGAAAACCACTGATTGTTCAAACGAAGCTCCAGTCGAAAGCGCGTGACGGGAAAATGAAAATACGCGCTGTGGGTACGCAATTGCGCCCCATTTTAGGCTTTTCAAGCTGCGAAAAGCGGGCATTTCCCTAAAGCAGCCATAGCCTGACAGGGGTTTGCGCCCTGTACGGGCAATCGGCGGCAAGGTATCAAGGCGTATCCGAGGCCTTCAGGCCCATTCCGACCAGGAAGGTCTCGGCCGATTTGTCGCGCGACGCCTTGGGCTTGAAGGGCTTCACGATGCGGAAATTGGCCTTGAAAAGCTTCACCAGGTCGTCGTAGCCGCTGCCGTGGAAGAGCTTGGCCACCAGAGCGCCTTCAGGCTTCAGGTGGTGCTGGGCGAAGTCGATTGCAAGCTCGATCAGGTGCGCCACGCGGGCGGCATCGGCCGAATGGATGCCCGACAGGTTGGGCGCCATGTCGGACACCACCAGATCGGCCTTGCGGCCGGCCAGCACGCCGAGCAGCTGTTGCAGCAACGCATCTTCGCGGAAGTCGCCCTGCAGGAAGGTCACCCCCTCGATGGGTTCCATCGGCAGGATGTCCAGGGAAATGATGGTGCCGTTGAGTTCGCCGGCCGCGGCGCCGTCCGGCGACATGCGCCGGCGCAGGTACTGGCTCCAGGCCCCGGGGGTGGAGCCGAGATCGACGACCAGCTGGCCCGGCTTGACGAGGCCGAGCGACTCGTCGATTTCCTTGAGCTTGTAGGCGGCCCGCGCGCGATAACCCTCCTTGGTGGCGAGCTTCACGTAGGGGTCGTTGATATGGTCGTGAAGCCACGCTTTGTTGACTTTTTTGCTTTTGGCTTTGGTGCTCATGGGGGTCTTCGTGTACGCGTCGATAATACGGGGATGCCCGCCATTCAACTTACCCCTGCCGAGCGCAAGGTGCACCGCGCCGAAGCTCACCACCTGGATCCGATCGTCATGGTCGGTGGAGACGGGCTCACCCCTGCCGTAAAAAAAGAAGCCGATGCGGCGCTCAAGGCCCATGGCCTGATCAAGATACGCGTCTTCTCCGACGACCGCCTCGCCCGCGACGCGATGCTGCGCAAACTGGCCGATGAACTTGACGCGGCCCCCATCCAGCACATCGGCAAGCTGCTGGTGCTGTGGCGTCCGAAGCCCGAAAAAGAGCGCGTGATCGACGAAGACCGCATGCCCGGCCCGCGCGACGTGAAGATCGTCAAGTACAGCAAGCGCGGCGGCCAGCGCCCTGAGATCAAGACGCTGCGAGTGCTCGGCAACCAGCGCCTCACCCCCGGCGGCACCATCAAGCGCGCCAAGGCCAAGCGGCCGCTGTCTGCCAAGAAGCGCAACCAGTCGGACTGAGGCCGGTGGCAGCGCAGGGCGCCCAGCGCCATATCCTCTGCATGAAGTGGGGCACGAAATACGGCCCCGAATACGTCAACCGGCTCTACGCGATGGTGCGCCGCAACCTCGGCGGCGACTTCAAGTTCGTGTGCCTGACGGACGACGGCAACGGCATTCGCCCGGAGGTGACGTGCCTGCCGATTCCGCAGCTGAACCTGAACCTGGCCCCCGGCCAGCGCGACGGAGGCTGGAAGAAGCTCACCACGTTTGAAAAAGACCTGTACGGCCTGCGCGGCACCGCCCTCTTCCTCGACCTCGACGTGGTCGTCGTGGGCAGCCTCGACGCCTTTTTCGAGCAGCCCGGCGAGTTCCTGATCATTCACGACTACCCACGCCCCTGGCGGCGGGAGCGCATCACCGGGAACTCATCGGTCTACCGCTTCGAGATCGGCGCCCATGCCGACATCCTGGCCTACCTGCGCGCCAACCTGGACAAGGTACAGGCGCAGTATCGCAACGAGCAGGCCTATCTGTCGGACATGCTCCACAAGCAAGGCAAGCTGGCCTACTGGCCCGCCGAATGGTGCCCGAGCTTCAAGTACCACGGCATCCCGACCTGGCCGACCAACTACTGGGAAGAGCCCTTCGTGCCCGAGGGCGCACGCGTCATGGTGTTCCATGGCGAATGCAACCCCCCGGACGCGCTGGCAGGCCGCCGCAACCGCGCCTTCCGCTTCATCCGGCCGGCAAGCTGGGTTGCGAAATACTGGAAAGAGTGAAGGATTGCGGAAGCGGCACCTGCCGCCTCCGCGCCGCGAATCAGTCCGGCTTGCGCTCGCCCATGCGCCACAGCAGCGCACCGGCACACACCCACTGCACGAGGTACATGCCGCTGCCGACGGCATGCCACAGCTTGAGGTTGTCGCGCGCCACGATGCGCGGCGCCACGGCGTACTGCTGAATCAGCGCCAGCAGCAGCGCCCCGAGGATCAGGAAAATCGACGTCAACGCGGGACCGTCCATGCGGTCGTCGGCCTTGGCGCGAAAGTGGATCAGCAGGATCAGCCCGCAGGCAACGGCAATCCAGCTTTGCGCCTCGAACAGCTGCGCCGCGAAGTTGCCCGCCACCGACGGATTGCCGAGCCTGGCGAACAGCATCGGAACCACCAGGAAACCGATCGTGGTGAGGCTGCCCCACCAGAAGGCGGCCAGCATCAGCGCAACGCGGTCTTTCATGGCTCGAAGAAGAATCAGATGTAGCGGACCGCCACGATTTCGTAGCGCTTGAGGCCGCCGGGCGCCTGCACTTCCGCGGTGTCGCCCTCTTCCTTGCCGATGAGCGCGCGCGCGATCGGGCTGGAGATGTTGATGAGGCCGAGCTTCAGGTCGGCTTCATCCTCGCCGACGATCTGGTACTTCACGGCCTCGCCGGATTCCTCTTCCTCCAGTTCGACCGTGGAGCCGAACACCACCTTGCCGCCGGCGTCGAGCTCGCTCGGGTCGATGATCTGCGCGGCGGACAGCTTGCCTTCGACTTCCTGGATGCGGCCTTCGATGAAGCCCTGGCGGTCCTTGGCGACTTCGTACTCAGCGTTCTCGCTGAGGTCGCCCTGGGCGCGTGCTTCGGAGATCGCGTTGATGACCCAGGGACGGTCTACCGTCTTGAGCTGGTGCAGTTCGGCGCGCAGTTTTTCAGCGCCGCGCTTGGTGATCGGAATGGTGGCCATGTTCTTGTTTCTCCATAAAGCGAAACCGCCGAACGCTGCCGTTCGGCGGTCGATTGAGGGAATTGATCAGACGAGTGTGCGTCCGGTCAGCCGGCTCAGAATGGCGAGCGGGCTCGAGTCGGGATTGTATTGCTTCGATGCGGCCAGATGAAGCGTCTGCTCCAGCATGTATTGCCCCGCCATCACCGCGTGCGAGGTCTGGTCGGAGAAGCACACCCACACCGAACCCGGCGGGAACTTGGCGGTCTCCTGCGGCGAGCTTTCCTGGTACGCCATGTCCGACTTCATGCCGTCGTGCAACTGCAGCATCAGGTGGTCGTACTCGCTGCGGAACGACTTGGTCACGTGCAGCGCCTGCAGCAGCTTGGCCTGCCAGCGCACATAAGGCTTGGCACGCGGCAGGAAGCGTTTGGCGATGTCCTCGAAAGGCTCGCCCACGCGCCACACGCGCGGTGCGCCTTCGGGATTGACGTTGGTGAAGACGCGCAGGATGCGTTCGCCGTAGTTGGGACGCGACGGGAATGCATCGACGTGCAAACGGCGGTCATCCGCACGCCATGACTGCACGCGCGTCTCGACCTGTGCCGGCCGGTAGCTGGTGGGCGCCAGCCGCAGGGCCGGCGTGTAGTGCGGCAGCAAGCCATGAATGAGCTGCGTGGCCTGCGCCCGGAAGCGCCCCACCATCGCGGCTGCCGCGCGCTGCACCGCCTCGTCGCCCACGGCGCCCTTAAGCTTGCCGTTGGCATCGAGGCTGATGTTGCGCACGTCGGGCGACAGCAGGGTTGGCGTCAGCAGGCTGCGCTCTTCGGGCAGCAGCTCGAAGCCCAGGCGCGGAAAGTACAGCACCTTGCCCGCTTCCAGCTCCGCGATCCACGCCTCGTTGGGCGTGGCCGCGTTCCAGTCCGTCAGGTCCAGTTCGACGAGCTGCGTTTCCATGGTGACGACGCTCAGGCGGCTGCCAGTTGCGCGTGCATCTCCTGCACCGAGATCACGCCGAGCTCGTCCATGAAGCCCATGCCCTCGACCGCCGCTTCTGCGCCGAAGATCGTGGTGAACGTGGTTACGCGCGCCAGCAGCGCCGAGGTGCGGATCTGACGCGAATCGGTGATCGCGTTGCGGCGCTCTTCCACCGTGTTGATGACCAGCGCAATCTCGTTGTTCTTGATCATGTCCACGATGTGCGGGCGTCCTTCGGTCACCTTGTTCACCGTCGCGCATTCGATGCCGGCAGCGCTGATGGCGGCCGCCGTGCCCTTGGTGGCGATCAGCTCGAAGCCCAGCTTGGACAGGCCGCGCGCCACTTCCACGGCGCGTGCCTTGTCGTTGTTCTTCACCGAGATGAAGACCTTGCCCGACTTCGGCAGGTGCGTACCGGCACCGAGCTGCGACTTCACGAAGGCTTCGCCGAAGGTCTTGCCAACGCCCATCACTTCGCCGGTCGACTTCATCTCGGGGCCGAGGATGGTGTCCACGCCCGGGAACTTGACGAACGGGAACACGGCTTCCTTCACGCTGAAGTACGGCGGCGTCACTTCCTTCGTGATGCCCTGCGATTTCAGCGATTGGCCAGCCATGCAGCGTGCCGCCACCTTGGCGAGCTGGATGCCGGTGGCCTTGCTCACGTAGGGCACGGTGCGCGAGGCACGCGGGTTCACCTCGAGCACGTAGATGACGTCCTTGCCGTCTTTCTGCTGGATCGCGAACTGCACGTTCATCAGGCCGACCACGTTCAGCGCGGCCGCCATCGCGGCGCTCTGGCGCTTCAGTTCGGCCACCGTGTCGGCGTTCAGGCTGTAAGGCGGCAGCGAGCAGGCGGAGTCGCCCGAGTGCACGCCGGCCTGTTCGATGTGCTCCATCACGCCGCCGATCAGCGTTCCGCCTTCGGCGTCGCGGATGCAGTCGACGTCGCACTCGACGGCGTCATTCAGGAAGCGGTCGAGCAGCACCGGCGAATCGTTGCTGACCTTGACGGCTTCGCGCATGTAGCGCTCGAGGTCGCGCTGCTCGTGCACGATTTCCATCGCGCGGCCGCCGAGCACGTAGCTCGGGCGCACCACCAGCGGATAGCCCAGTGCCGCGGCCTTTTCGAGGGCTTCGGCCTCGGTGCGCGCGGTGGCGTTCGGCGGCTGCAGCAGCTTGAGTTCATGCAGCAGCTTCTGGAAGCGCTCGCGGTCTTCGGCCGCGTCGATCATGTCGGGCGAGGTGCCGATGATCGGCACGCCGTTGGCTTCGAGGTCGAGCGCGAGCTTCAGCGGCGTCTGGCCGCCGTACTGCACGATCACGCCGAGCGGCTTTTCCTTGTCGACGATCTCGAGCACGTCCTCGAGCGTGAGCGGCTCGAAGTACAGGCGGTCCGAGGTGTCGTAGTCGGTCGACACGGTCTCGGGGTTGCAGTTGACCATGATGGTCTCGTAGCCGTCCTCGCGCATGGCGAGCGCGGCGTGCACGCAGCAGTAGTCGAACTCGATGCCCTGGCCGATGCGGTTGGGACCGCCGCCGAGCACCATGATCTTCTTCTTGTTGGTCGGATCGGCCTCGCACTCGTCTTCATAGGTCGAGTACATATAGGCCGTGTTGGTGGCGAACTCGGCCGCGCAGGTGTCGACGCGCTTGTAGACCGGGCGCACGCCCAGGGCGCGGCGCTTCTCGCGGATGGCCGTGTCGGTGGTCTTCAGCTGGCGGGCGAGGCGGCGGTCGGAGAAGCCCTTCTTCTTCAGCGCGAGCAGCGTGTCGCGGTCGATGTCGTCGAGCGACTTGGTTTCCAGTTCGAGCTCGATCTTCACGATCTCTTCGATCTGCACCAGGAACCACGGGTCGATCTTGGTCAGCGCGAACACTTCGTCCACGCTCAGGCCCATGGCGAAGGCATCGCCCACGTACCAGATGCGCTCGGGACCGGGCTCGCCCAGTTCCTTTTCCAGCACTTCGCGGTCCTGCGTCTTCTCGTTGAGACCGTCGACACCCACCTCGAGGCCGCGCAGGGCCTTCTGGAACGATTCCTGGAAGGTGCGGCCCATGGCCATCACTTCGCCCACCGACTTCATCTGCGTGGTGAGGCGCGAATCGGCCTGCGGGAACTTCTCGAAGGCGAAACGCGGGATCTTGGTGACCACGTAGTCGATCGACGGTTCGAACGACGCGGGCGTGGCACCGCCGGTGATTTCGTTGCGCAGCTCGTCGAGCGTGTAGCCCACGGCCAGCTTGGCCGCGACCTTGGCGATCGGGAAGCCGGTGGCCTTGGAGGCCAGCGCCGACGAACGCGACACGCGCGGGTTCATCTCGATGACGACCATGCGGCCGTCCTTCGGGTTGATGGAGAACTGCACGTTCGAGCCGCCGGTGTCGACGCCAATCTCGCGCAGCACGGCCAGCGAGGCGTTGCGCAGGATCTGGTATTCCTTGTCGCTCAGCGTCTGCGCGGGAGCCACGGTGATCGAGTCGCCGGTGTGCACGCCCATCGGGTCGAGGTTTTCGATCGAGCAGACGATGATGCAGTTGTCGGCCTTGTCGCGCACGACTTCCATCTCGTACTCTTTCCAGCCGAGCAGGGACTCTTCGATCAGCAGCTCGTTGGTGGGCGAGGCTTCGATGCCGCGCTTGCAGATGGTCTCGAATTCTTCCGGGTTGTAGGCGATGCCGCCGCCGGTGCCGCCGAGCGTGAAGCTGGGTCGGATGACCGTCGGGAAACCGACGCTCTTCTGGACCGCCCAGGCCTCTTCCATCGAGTGCGCGATGCCGGAGCGGGCCGAGCCCAGTCCGATCTTGGTCATCGCGTCCTTGAACTTCAGGCGGTCTTCGGCCTTGTCGATCGCCTCGGGCGTGGCACCGATCAGCTCGACGGGCTTGTTGGTGGCCGCGCCGGTGTACTTGTCGAGCACGCCGTTGCGCCAGAGGTCGAGCGCGCAGTTCAGCGCGGTCTGGCCGCCCATGGTCGGCAGGATCGCGTCGGGGCGTTCCTTGGCGATGATCTTCTCGACCGTCTGCCAGGTGATGGGCTCGATGTAGGTGACGTCGGCCGTGGCCGGGTCGGTCATGATCGTCGCGGGGTTGCTGTTGATCAGGATGACCTTGTAGCCCTCCTCGCGCAGCGCCTTGCAGGCTTGCACGCCGGAATAGTCGAACTCGCAAGCCTGGCCGATGATGATCGGGCCGGCGCCGATGATGAGGATCGATTTGAGGTCTGTGCGCTTAGGCATTCTTGTTCTCCGTCTTGTGCTTTTCCATGAGTGCCGTGAAGCGATCGAACAGATAGCCGATGTCGTGCGGGCCCGGCGAGGCTTCAGGGTGGCCCTGGAAGCAGAACGCGGGCTTGTCGGTGCGCGCCAGGCCCTGCAGCGTGTTGTCGAACAGGCTGATGTGCGTGGGACGCAGGTTGGCCGGCAGCGACTTCTCGTCGACCGCGAAGCCGTGGTTCTGGCTGGTGATGCTCACGCGGCCGTTGTCGAGGTCCTTCACGGGATGGTTCGCGCCGTGGTGGCCGAACTTCATCTTGAAGGTCTTGGCGCCGGAGGCCAGCGCCATGATCTGGTGGCCCAGGCAGATGCCGAAGGTGGGAATGCCGGTCTCGATCAGTTCCTTGACGGCGCTGATGGCGTAGTCGCAAGGCTCCGGGTCGCCGGGGCCGTTGGCCAGGAAGATGCCATCGGGCTTGAGCTTGAGCACGTCGGCCGCGGGTGTCTGAGCCGGCACCACGGTGATGCGCGCGCCGCGCTGGGCGATCATGCGCAGGATGTTCTTCTTGACGCCGTAGTCGAAGGCAACCACGTGGAACTTGGGCGTGATCTGCACGCCGTAGCCCGGCTTGCCGTTCAGGTTGACGAGCTTCCACTCGGTCTCGGTCCACTCGTAGGTCTGGGTGACCGACACCACCTTGGCGAGGTCGAGCCCGGCCATGCTCGGCGCGGCCTTGGCGGCGGCGACGGCCTTGTCGATCAGCGCCTGCGTCACGGTCTCGCCTTCCGCGAGGCCCAGGATGCAGCCGTTCTGCGCGCCGTGTGTGCGCAGGTGGCGCGTGAGCTTGCGGGTGTCGATGTTCGCGATGGCCACCGTGTTGCCGGACACGAGGTACTCGGTCAGCGTGGCGGTCTTGCGGAAATTGGAGGCGACGAGGGGCAGGTCCTTGATGATCAGGCCCGCGGCATGGATCTTGTCGGCTTCGATGTCCTCGCCGTTGACGCCGTAGTTGCCGATGTGCGGATACGTGAGGGTCACGATCTGCTGGCAGTAGCTCGGGTCGGTGAGGATTTCCTGGTAACCGGTCATGGCGGTGTTGAACACCACCTCGCCGGTCGTGGAGCCGGCGGCTCCGATCGAATTGCCTTGAAAGACCGTGCCGTCTGCGAGCGCCAGGATGGCGGGCGGGAAACTTCCCTTGAGAGACAAAAGCACTGGGTTCTCCGGATGGTTACGGTCGCCCGGAGCCCCAGGCGCGTTGCCTGCGGACTGCTGCTTAAGGGGATTTTGGCGTTAAAGGCGGCCGGGCGACGCTGATTTGCGAGTAAGCCCCCGATTGTAGCTCGGACTGGATGTGCTATTTGGCCGACAGGGCCGCTCCGCTGGCATGCAGGCAGATTGCAGCCGCCGCAGCCACGTTCAGAGACTCTTCGCCGCCGGGCTGGGCAATGCGGATATGGTGCGTGGCACGGGCCTCCAGCGCGGCCGAAACGCCCTGCCCTTCATGCCCCATGAGCCACGCGCAGGGGTGCGGCAGATCGGCCTTGTGCAGCCACTCGCCGCGATGCGAGCTCGTGGCCAGCAGCGGCACTGTCAATGCGTCCAGTGCCTCGGCTTCCACGCCTTCGATCAGCCGCAGGCCGAAATGGGCGCCCATGCCGGCGCGCAGCACCTTCGGCGCCCACAGCGCGGCCGTGCCCTTGAGCGCGATCACCTGGGTAAACCCGAAGGCTGCAGCGCTTCGCAGGATGGAACCGGCATTGCCTGCGTCCTGCAGGCGGTCGAGGACCACGCTCGGTGCGTCGGCCAGCAGTTCGGGCCTGGCCGGCAGGTCCAGCACGAAACCCATGGGCGCGGGAGATTCGAGGCCGCTGACGCCGCGCAGCAGGTCGTCGCTGACGACGACCGTCTTGCCTGCATCGCGCGTCCATTCCGCCGGCGCCTGCGGCCAGAAGGATTCGGAAAACACCGCAATCGCCGGCTTGACGCCGCGCGCCAGCGCCGCCCGGCACAAATGGTCGCCCTCGAGCCAGATGCGGCCCAGCTTGCGGTAGGCGCCCGGGTCCTGCGCGAGCTTGCGCAGATCCTTGAGCAATGGGTTGTCGCGCGAGCTGATGTGGCTGGCGCCGGTGTCGGAAGTCATTCGGGGTTCAGGGGGCGGCGTGCAGATCGAGGCGCACGGGCTCGGTCACGCCGATGACCATTGCCGGCGGCACGGATTCCGCCTCGACGCTCCCGGCAGCCGTGCGGGCCAGCGCCGCCGCCACCGGGCTGAAAGACCTGCGATGGTGCACGCAGGCCCCGTGGCGCTTGAGCGCCTCCAGGTGCTCGGGCGTGCCGTAGCCCTTGTGGCCGGCAAAGCCGTAGTGGGGAAATTCGATATGCAGTTGCTCGCACAGCCGGTCGCGGTGGACCTTGGCCAGGATCGACGCCGCCGAGATCGCCTTGACCCGCGCATCGCCCTTGACGATGGCCTCGGCCAGCACGTCGAGCGTCGGCAGTCGGTTGCCGTCGACCAGCACCTTCACCGGCTTCAGCCGCAGGCCTTCCACGGCGCGGCGCATCGCGAGCATGGTGGCCTGCAGGATGTTGTGGGTGTCGATCTCCTCGACCGTGGCATGCGCGATCGAGCAGCACAGCGCCTTGGCCAGGATCTGGTCGTGCAGGCGTTCGCGCTGCAGGGCGGTGAGCGTCTTGGAGTCGGCCAGCCCGCGGATCGGCCGCAGGTCGTCGAGGATCACGGCCGCTGCCACCACGGGCCCGGCCAGAGGGCCGCGCCCCGCCTCGTCGACGCCCGCCATCAGGCCGGGTGCGTCCCACACCAGCGGGGCTTGCTCAGCCTTCAAGAACTTTCTGGATCGCATCGGCGCAAAGTGTCGGCGTATCGCGCTGCAATTGCACATGCAGCTCTGAAAATCTTTGTTGCAGCGCCCGGGTCTTTTCCGGAGCATCCAGCCAGGCCAGCGTGGCCTTGGCCAGCGCTTCCGGCGTGGCGGCTTCCTGCAGCAGTTCCGGCACCACGAAGTCACGGCACAGGATGTTCGGCAGGCCGACCCAGGGCTGCAGCTGCTTGCGCTGCATGAGGCGCCACGACAGCGCATTCATGTTGTAGGCGATGACCATCGGACGCTTGAACAGCGCCGCTTCGAGCGTGGCAGTACCGCTGGCGATCAGCGTGGCGTCACAGGCGGCCAGCGCGGCATGCGACTGGCCGTCGAGCAGCTTCACGCGGCCGGTCATGCCGCTGGCCTGCAGCAGCGCCTCGACTTCCGCGCGCAGGCTCGGAATGATGGGCGCCACGAACTGGACGCCCGGCCGCTCCTTCTGCATCAGCGCGGCGGCCGCGAAGAACCGGGCCGCCAGGTAGCGCACTTCCGAACGGCGGCTGCCGGGCAGCAGGGCCACGACCTGTGCGTCGGGCGCAAAGCCCATGGCGGCGCGCGCGCCGGCGCGGTCGGGCGCCATCGGAATCACGTTGGCCAGCGGGTGGCCGACGTAGCTGCCCGCGACGCCATGCTCCGCCAGCAGCTCGGGCTCGAACGGAAAGATGCACAGCACATGGTCGGCGGCGGCACGGACCTTCTCGATGCGCTCCGGCCGCCAGGCCCAGATCGACGGGCAGATGAAATGCACCGTCTTCATGCCACGGCTGCGCAGGCCTGCTTCGAGATCGAGATTGAAGTCGGGGGCGTCGACGCCGATGAACAGCTCGGCCCACTCGCGCAGCAGGCGGGCCTTGAGCTGGCGCCGGATGCCGGCGATTTCGGCGTAGTGCCGCAGCACTTCGACGTAACCGCGCACCGCGAGCTTTTCCTGCGGCCACCAGCTCTGGAAGCCGTGGGCCAGCATGCGGGGACCGCCGATGCCCACCGTCTGCAGGTCGGGCCAGCGGGCCTGCAGGCCGTCGAGCAGCAGCCCCGCGAGCAAGTCGCCGGAGGCTTCGCCGGCGACCAGCGCAAAGCGTCGCTGTCCGTCCTTCTGCATCGCGGTCACGTCAGCGAGCGATGCCGCGGGTCGAGTTGGCGAGGAAGGATTCCATCAGCGCGACGTCGCCGGCGGCTTCCGGCAGCTCAGCCGCGAGCGCGGCAATGGCCGTGCGCGCCTCCTCGAGCGTCTTGCCCTGGCGGTACAGCAGCCGGTGCATCTGCTTCACCGCGGCGAGCCGCTGCGCGGAGAAGTCGCGCCGGCGCAAGCCGACGATGTTGAAGCCGCGCACGGCCAGCGGATTGCCGTCGACCAGCATGAACGGCGGCACATCCTGGGTGACAGCGCTGGCGAAGCCGAGCATCGCGTGAGCGCCGATCGAAACGAACTGGTGGATGCCCGTGAGCCCGCCGACAGTGACCCAGTCGGCCAGGTGCACGTGTCCCGCCAGCGTGGTGTTGTTGGACAGCGTGGTGTGGTTGTCGACACGGCAGTCGTGCGCGATGTGCGTGTACGCCATGATCCAGTTGTCGCTGCCCACGCGCGTCACGCCGCCCGCCCCCGGCACGCCGAGGTTGAACGTGCAGAACTCGCGGATCACGTTGCGGTCGCCGATGACGAGCTCGGTCGGCTCGCCGGCGTATTTCTTGTCCTGCGGCACCGCTCCGAGGGACGAGAACTGGAAGATCCTGTTGTCACGCCCGATGGTGGTGCGCCCTTCGATCACGCAATGCGCGCCGACGGTGGTGCCCGCGGCGATCCGCACGTGCGGGCCGATCACGGTATAGGGCCCGACCGACACCGAGGCGTCGAGTTCTGCCTGGGGGTCGACGAGTGCTGTCGAATGAACCTGGGTCATGCCTTGTGAAAGCAGCTGGCTGCGGCCGGATCAGTTGATCTGGCGCATCGCGCACATCAGGGTCGCCTCGCAGGCAAGTTCGCTGCCCACCAAGGCGCGACCCTTGAACTTCGAGATGCCGGCCTTCATGCGTTCGATCTCGACTTCGAGCGTGAGCTGATCGCCGGGTTCCACGGGGCGCTTGAAGCGCGCGCCGTCGATGGCGGCGAAGTAATAGACGGTGTTGTCGTCCGGCACGATGTCGAGCGAATGGAACGACAGCAGCGCCGCAGCCTGGGCCATGGCTTCGAGCATCAGCACGCCCGGCATCACCGGGCGGTGCGGGAAGTGGCCGTTGAAGAACGGCTCGTTCATCGTCACGTTCTTGAGCGCCGTGATGCGCTTGCCCTTTTCCATGTCCAGCACGCGGTCCACCAGCAGGAACGGGTAGCGGTGGGGCAGCAGCTTGAGGATTTGATGGATATCGAGCGTCGTCGTCATGATTTTCTGGTCCTGCATCGTCATTTTTTCGAGGGAGCCTTCTCCAGCGCCTTCAGTCGTTCGCGCAGGGTGTGCAACTGCTTGAGCGTTGCCGCATTTTTTTCCCAGCTCGCATTGTCATCGATGGGAAACATGCCAGTGTATTGGCCGGCCTTGTGGATCGAACGGGTAACAATGGTCGCAGCGGACACGTGAACACCGTCCGCCACCGTCAGGTGGCCCAGCACGATGGCGCCGCCGCCGAAGGTGCAGTTGGCGCCGATGATCGCGCTGCCGGCCACGCCGACGCAGCCCGCCATTGCGGTGTTCCGGCCGACGCGCACGTTGTGGCCGATCTGGATCAGGTTGTCGAGCTTGACGCCGTCTTCGATCACCGTGTCGTCGAGTGCGCCGCGGTCGATGCAGGTGTTGGCGCCGATCTCGACGTCGTTGCCGATGCGCACCGCGCCCAATTGCTCGATCTTGACCCACTGCCCTTGGTGCAGCGCAAGGCCGAAGCCGTCGGCACCGATGACCACGCCAGGGTGCAGCAGGCAGCGTTCGCCGATCGCGCAATCTTCGCTGACCGTCACGCGCGACTTCAGCACGGTGCCCGCGCCGATGCGCGCGCCCCGCTCCACCACGCACAGCGCGCCGATGCGTGCCGTTGCATCGACATGCGCCTCGGCATGGATGACCGCGCTGGGATGGATGCGATCGGCCTCCGGGCGCGCATGGTGCGCCTTCCAGAGCTGCGTCAGGCGCGCGAAGTAGAAATAAGGATCGGGCGTGACGATGAAAGCGCCCCGTGCGGCGGCCGTATCGCGCATGGCGGGCGACACGATCACACAGGCAGCTTTGGACGCGGCCAGTTCCTGCTGGTATTTGGGATGGCTCAGGAAACTGAGCGCATCGGGCTGTGCATTCTGGAGCGGCGCCAGCCGCTCGATGGACAGCGTCGCATCGCCATGAAGCTCGCCCCCAAGGGCGTCAACGATGGCTCCGAGTTGCAGAGACACGCCGGTTCGCGGCGTTACTTGCCGGCCGCGGGCGCAGAAGAGCCGACCGACGCGTTCAGCGCCTTGATCACCTTGTCGGTGATGTCGTGCTTCGGGTTGATGTAGATCGCTTCCTGCAGGATGGCGTCGTACTTCTCGGCCTCGGCCACCTGCTTCACGACGCGGTTGGCGCGTTCGTAGACCTGCTGAAGCTCTTCGTTCTTGCGCGCGTTCAGGTCTTCCTGGAATTCGCGGCGCTTGCGCTGGAAGTCACGGTCCTGGTCGACCAGCGAGCGCTGGCGCGACACGCGCTGGGATTCGGACAGCGTGGGCGCCTCGCGCTCGAACTTCTCGGATGCGGCCTTCAGCGCCTCGCCTTGCGTGGTCAGGTCTTTCTCGCGCTTGAGAAACTCCGCCTCGAGCTTGGCCTGCGCGGCCTTGGCTGGCTGGGCTTCCCGCAGCACGCGGTCCGGATTCACGAAACCGATGCGAAAGGTTTCCTGTGCTTGCGCCTGGGCAGGCGCAGCAGCCAGCACGAAAGCGGGAATCAACAGCGCGCCTGCCGCGGCGCGAATCAAATGCTTCATTTAGAAAGACGTTCCGATCTGGAATTGGAGGCGCTGGATTCTATCCTTCGGGATCGTGACGAGTCCGGTGCTCGGATCCGTGACTTCCTTCTGGGACTTGATGGGGAAGGCATAAGCCAGGCGCAGCGGGCCGAGCGGCGATATCCAGCTGACGCCGAGACCGACCGAGGCGCGCAGCTTCTTCTGGGCGCTCCACTGTGCATCCGTCAGGCCGGGCGCGCGGGAGCCGAACACGTTGCCGACGTCGAAGAAGGTGTACAGGCGCAGCGTGCGGTCGTTGCCGGCACCCGGGAACGGCGTGCTCAGCTCGGCATTGAAGATGGCCTTCTTGGTACCGCCCAGTGCGGCGCCGTCGGTCTGGCCGAAGAGCGGCACGTCGCGCGGGCCCAGCGAGTTCTGCTCGAAGCCGCGGATCGAACCCAGGCCACCGGCATAGAAGTTCTTGAAGATCGGGTAGGTATTGCCGCCCAGCGCCTTGGCATAGCCGACTTCACCGTTGACCGAGAAGGTGTACTGCTTGTTGATCGCGAAGAACTGCTGGTATTGGTAGTTCGTCTTGATGTACTTCATGTCGCCGCCCACGCCCAGTTCGAGGTTGGCGCGTTGCATGCGGCCCGTGGTCGGGGTCAGCGCGCTGTCGCGGCTGTCGCGGCCCCAGCCGACGGTCAGCGGAACACCCCAGACGCTCTTCTGGTCGCAGCCGAGCACGAAGAATCCGGTCGCATCCTTCTTGCACTGGAAGTAGGAGAGATAGGAATTCGGCGTGTACAGGCCCGCGAAGATCGCCGACCGGTTCGGATCGAACGCGTAGCGCTCCAGACCAATGCCGAAGAACACCGTGTCGATCTCGCTGAACGGCACACCGAAGCGGATCGAGGCGCCTTGGTTGACGAGCTTGTAGTCGCCGTCTTCCGACGTCGAGTACGGCCGCGTCGTGGTGTGGTACACGCTGATCGTGCGCGAGATGCCGTCCTTGGTGAAGTACGGATCGGTCGTGGTCAGAGACAGCGTACGGTTGTACTTGCTGGTGTTGACCTGCACGCCCAGGAAATTACCCGAGCCGAACACGTTTTCCTGCGAGATGCCGAAGGTCAGCGCGACCTTGTCGGAGCTCGAGTAGCCGGCACCCAGCTGCAAGCTGCCGGTGGGCTTTTCGGCCACGTTGACCGTCAGGTCCACCTGGTCGGGCGAACCCGGCACTTCCTGCGTTTCGACGTTCACTTCGGTGAAGAAGCCCAGGCGGTCGACACGGTCGCGCGACAGCTTGATCTTGTCGCCGTCGTACCACGAGGCTTCGTATTGGCGGAACTCGCGGCGAATGACTTCGTCGCGGGTCTTGTTGTTGCCGCCGACCATCACGCGGCGCACGTACACGCGGCGCGAAGGCTCAGCCTGCAGCGTCAGCGTGACGCGGTTGTTGACGCGGTCGATTTCGGGACGCGCCTGCACACGGGCGAACGCGTAGCCGAAGGTGCCGAAATAGTCGTTGAAGGCCTTGGTGGTCTCCGTGACCTGCTCGCCGTTGTAGGGCTCGCCCGGCTTGATGGTGATGAGCGACTTGAACTCCTCGTCGCGGCCGAGGTAGTTGCCGTCGAGCTTGACGCCTGCCACCACGAACTTCTCGCCTTCGGTGATGTTCACCGTCACCGTCAGGTCCTTGCGGTCCGGCGAAATGGCGACCTGGGTCGAATCGATGCGGAATTCGAGGTAGCCGCGCGTGATGTAGTACGAGCGCAGGGTTTCGAGGTCGGCGTTGAGCTTGGCGCGCGAGTACTGGTTCGACTTCGTGTACCAGCTCATGAAACCGCCGCTGTCCTGGTCGAACAGGCTCAGCAGCGTCGATTCGCTGAAGGCCTTGTTGCCCACCACATGCACTTCGCGGATGCGGGCGGATTCGCCTTCAGTGACGGTGAACGTCAGGTTGACGCGGTTGCGCTCGATGGGCGTGACGGTGGTCACGACCTGTGCGTTGTACAGGCTGCGGCTCACGTACTGGCGCTTGAGCTCCTGCTCGGCGCGATCGGTCAGTGCCTTGTCGTACGGACGGCCGTCGGTCAGGCCCACTTCGCGCAGCGCCTTCGTCAGCGCGGCTTTGTCGAATTCCTTGGTGCCGACGAAGTCGACATCGGCGATGGTGGGCCGCTCTTCGACGATCACCACCAGCACGTTGCCGTTCACGTCGATGCGCACATCCTTGAACAAACCCAGCTCGAACAGCGCGCGGATCGCGGCCGAACCGCGCTCGTCGCTGTAGGTATCGCCTACGCGCAGTGGCAGCGACGCGAAGATCGTGCCGGCTTCGACGCGTTGCAAGCCTTCGACGCGAATGTCACGCACCGTGAAAGGCTCGACGGCCCATGCAGCCGTGGCGGCGAGCGCACTGGCAACCACCGCGACAACGCTACGCAGGCGAAAGCGATTGAAGTTTTTGTTCATCTGTGAATTGAGCCGGCACGGAAAGGGCCGGCAGAAAGTTAACCAAAGAGCCGCGTGACGTCGTTGAAGAGTGCGACCGACATCATGACCAGCAGCAGGGCAACCCCGCCCCGCTGCAGCCGTTCCATCCAGGCGTCAGAGACGCTTTTCCCGGTCAGGCCCTCCCAAAGATAATACATCAGGTGCCCCCCATCGAGGACCGGCAGCGGCATGAGATTGAGCACGCCAAGGCTCACGCTGATGAGCGCAAGGAAGACGAGATACTGCGTGAAACCAAGGCTGGCGGACTTGCCGGCGTAGTCGGCAATGGTGAGCGGACCGCTCAAATTCTTCAGGGAAGCTTCACCAATGACCATCTTGGCCATCATTCGCACGGTCAGCGCCGACACCTCCCAGGTGCGCACCACGCCGCGCCACACGCCGTCGACCGGCCCCTGGCGCACCGTCACCATCTCCGGCGGGGCGCCGACGTAGGCCCCGATGCGGCCGACCTTGGCGGCGCCCTCTTCCCGCACCTCGGGCTTGACGTCGATCGTGAGAGACTGGCCGCCGCGCTCGATCTTCCAGGCCTGCGTGAGCGGCTGGCCTGCGTCCACCGAGGCGCGGATCACCTCGCGCAATTGCTGCCCGTCGACGATGGCGGTATTGCCGATGGAACGCACCACGTCGCCTTTGCGCAGGCCGGCGCGCTCGGCGGCGCTGCCGGCCATGACTTCGCCGATCTCCGGCTTGGTCAGGGGAGCGAGCACGCCGATCTTGCGGAACATCTGCGGATCGGCATCCCGGGTTTCGAGGCTGCTCAGGGGAAGTACCAGCGTGCGCGCGGGCCGGCCGCCCTCGCCCGCCACTTCGAGCGTCAGGTCATGGCCGTCGAGCGCGCCGCGCGTCATGCGCCAGCGCAAGTCCTCGAATGACTGAACCGGCGACAGATCGCCGTCGAAGCCCGCCCGGGTGATGTATTCGCCGCCATGCAGGCCCGCGGCCTCGGCCATCGAGGCCGCCACCGGGCGGCCCAGCTTGGCGACAGGTTCCTGCACGCCGATCCAGTTGACCGCCGTGTAGAGCACCACGGCCAGCAGCAGGTTGGCGACGGGACCCGCGGCGACAATGGCCGCCCGCGAGCGCAGCGGCTGGGTATTGAAGGCGCGATGGCGCTCTTCAGGGGCAACCGGGCCTTCGCGCTCGTCGAGCATCTTGACGTAGCCGCCCAGCGGGAACGCGCCGATGACGAACTCGGTCGATTGCCCTGGATGCTGCCGCTTGGGCTGCCAGCGGAACAGCGCCTTGCCGAACCCGACCGAAAAGCGCTCCACCTTGACGCCGCAGGCCACAGCGACACGATAGTGGCCGTACTCGTGTACCGCGATCAACACACCGAGCGCGACCACAAAGGCTATGACAGTAAGCATCCGGGTCCTCTGGCTGTAAGAGTGGGGTTGTCGTCAGGCTGCGAAACGCAGCGCCGCGGCATTGGCCGCCGCACGGGCGCTGGCATCGATTGCCAGCAGGTCAGCCAGCGATGCCGGCTTGGAGGGAGAGACCGTCTCCAAAGTTTCCATGTTGACCGCATGAATGCGGTCGAAGCGCAGTCGCCGGTCGAGGAATGCCTCGACTGCGACCTCGTTGGCGGCGTTGAGCACGGCCGTCGTGCCCGGCGCGGCGCGCAATGCGTGCCAGGCCAGGCCCAGGCCCGGAAAGAGCGCCGCATCGGGCGCATTGAACGTGAGCGAAGCCATCTGGCGGAAATCGAGCCGTGCCGCGCCGCTCTCGATGCGCTCGGGCCAGGCCAGGCCGACCGCGATCGGCACCCGCATGTCGGGCGTACCGAGTTGGGCGATGACGGATGCGTCGGTGAACTGGACCATCGAGTGCACCACGCTCTGCGGATGGATGACGACCTCGATCTGCTCGGGCGAGACGCCGAACAGGTGGCGCGCCTCGATCACTTCGAGCGCCTTGTTCATCATCGTGGCCGAGTCGACCGAGATCTTGCGCCCCATCACCCAGTTGGGGTGGGCACAAGCCTGCTCGGGCGTCACTGCGCCCAGCGTCTCGGGCGCACGTGTGCGGAATGGGCCACCCGACGCGGTCAGGATGATCTTGTCGATGCGCCGCGACCAGGTGGACGGGTCTTCGGGCAGCGACTGGAAGATGGCCGAGTGCTCGCTGTCGATGGGCAGCAGCGTGGCGCCACCTTCGCGCACCGTGCGCATGAACAGTTCGCCCCCGACGACCAGCGCCTCCTTGTTGGCCAGCAGCAGGCGCTTGCCAGCACGGGCGGCGGCCAGGCAGGGCCCGAGGCCCGCTGCGCCGACGATGGCGGCCATGACGGCGTCGACCTCTTCGTGCGACGCTATCTTTTCAAGAGCATCGATGTCAGTGAGAACAACCGTTTTCAGGTTGTTCTGCTTGATCTTTTCAGCCAGCAGCGCCGCATGCGGTGCACTCGCCATGACGGCGAAACGTGGTGAGAACTGCGCGCACTGGGCCAGCAGTTCGTCCACCTTGGTGGCGGCGGAGAGCGCGAACACCTCGAAACGCTCGGGATGGCGCGAAATGACGTCGAGCGTGCTGACGCCGACCGAGCCGGTCGAACCGAGCACAGTGACGCGTTGCTTGGGAGTATTCACAGGAAAGCCAGCATCATGGCAATGGGGAGCGCCGGCAAGAGGGCATCCACGCGGTCGAGCACGCCGCCGTGGCCCGGCAGCAACTTGCTGCTGTCCTTGGCGCCGGCGCTTCGCTTGATGAGCGATTCGACGAGGTCGCCCACGACGCTCATCGCCGCAAGAAACAGCGCACCGAGCAGCAGAAGCCACCAGCCGCGCTCGTTGAGCCGGGTGTAGAGGCTTGCGACGGTAGCGCCCGTCGCCTTGTCCGCCCAGACCCAGGCAAAAGCCAGCACCACCACGCCGACCATGCCGCCCCAGACGCCTTCCCAGCTCTTGCCGGGACTGATCGCGGGAGCGAGCTTGTTGCGGGTGAACTTGAGGCCGAAGGCCCGGCCGGCAAAATAGGCGAACACGTCTGCCACCCAAACCAGCACGAGGATGGACAGCAGGAAATTGATACCGACCATGCGCGCCTGCACCGCCGCCAGCCACGCGACCCAGAGCGCCAGCAGGCCACCGACCAGCCGCAGCCCGCGCGGAATCCGCGGCCAGCCCGGCACCGCCACGCGAAGCAGCAGCGCCCCGCCCAACACCCAGGCAGCGCCGGCCAGGGTCCACATCAGCACCAGCGACTGCTCGAGCAGGCCCAGCCACCACGACAGCGCGCAAAGCACCACTGTCTCGACGCCAAGGAACACCGACAGCCGTTGGCCATAGCCGTTCAGGCGCCCCCATTCCCAGGCTGCGGCGCCGATCAGCACCAGCATCACGCAGGCAAAGGGGATGTAGTTTCGATAGAACAGCGCCGGCAGCAGGATCGCGAGCAGCACGATCGCCGTGAGGATGCGTTGTTTGAGCATGCGAGAAGTTGTCGGGCGGTCAGGCCGTCTGGCCCTGGGGAGCCGAGACCTGTGCCGAGGTTTGGCCGAAGCGACGCTCGCGGCTTCGGAATGCGGCGATGGCCTCGTCCAGCGCAGCCTCGTCGAATTCCGGCCACAGCTTGTCGCTGAAGAAAAGCTCGGCATAGGCACTCTGCCAGAGCAGGAAATTGGACAACCGCTGCTCGCCGCCCGTGCGGATGAACAGGTCGGGGTCGGGCACATGGGCCAGCGCCATCGCCCGGTCGAGGCTCTCCTCGGTGACGGCTTCACCCTGCGCCGCCAGCTTGGCGGCGGCCTGAGCGATGTCCCACCGGCCGCCGTAGTTGAAGCAGACGTTGAGCACCATGCGCGAGTTGTGCGCGGTGGCGGCCTCGGCATCGACCAGGCCCTTCACCATCTTCGGCGACAGGCCGCCGCGCTCGCCGACGAAGTACAGCCGCACGCCGTCGCTGCTGAGCCGGGGCACCTCGCGAGCGAGCGCGCCGACCATCAGCTCCATGAGCCCGGAGACCTCCTCGACGGGCCGGTTCCAGTTCTCGGAAGAAAACGCGAACACCGTGAGCACGCCCACGCCGCGGTCGGCACAGGCCTTGACGCACCGGCGCAGCGATTCGACGCCCTGTTTGTGCCCCGCAACCCGGGGCAGGAAGCGCCGCGTCGCCCAACGGCCGTTGCCGTCCATGACGATGGCAACGTGATGCGGGTTGCGCGGCGTTGACGAGGCCATGGCAGGCCTCAAACGGCCATGATCTCCGCTTCCTTGGCCGCGACCAGGCGGTCGATTTCCGCGATGTGGCGGTCGGTGACCTTCTGGATCTCGGCTTCGGCGCGTTTCTGGTCGTCTTCGGACGCCAGCTTGTCCTTGACCAGCTTCTTGACCGACTCGTTCGCATCGCGGCGCAGGTTGCGCGTGGCGATCTTGGCGCTTTCGCCTTCGTTGCGGACCAGCTTGGTCATTTCCTTGCGGCGCTCTTCGCTCATGGCGGGCAGCGGCACGCGGATCAGGTCGCCCATCGAAGCCGGGTTCAGGCCAAGGTCGCTTTCGCGGATGGCTTTCTCGATCTTGGCGCCCATGCCCTTTTCCCAGGGCTGGACGCTGATGGTGCGCGAATCGAGCACCGACACGTTGGCCACCTGGCTCAGCGGCACTTGCGAGCCGTAGTACTCGACGTGGATCGAGTCGAGCAGCGCCGAGTTGGCGCGGCCCGTGCGGATCTTGGTGAGGTTGTTCTGGAATGCGGCGAGCGACTGATTCATCTTCGCGTCGGTCGCATTGCGGATGTCTGCAATGGTCATCTCAAATACTCCTAGGCATGCACCAGCGTGCCCTCGTCCTCGCCCATCACGACACGCTTGAGCGCACCGTTCTTGAAGATCGAGAACACCTTGATCGGCAGCTTCTGGTCGCGGCACAGCGCGAAGGCCGTGGCGTCCATGATGCCGAGATTTTGCGCGATCGCCTCGTCGAAAGTCAGCGTGGCGTAGCGTGTTGCATTGGGGTTGGTCTTGGGGTCGGCGGTGTATACACCATCGACCTTGGTCGCCTTGAGCACCAGCTCGGCGCCGATTTCGGCGCCGCGCAGAGCGGCAGCCGTGTCGGTGGTGAAGAACGGGTTGCCCGTTCCGGCGGCGAACACCACGACCTTGCCCTCTTCGAGGTACTGCAGGGCCTTGGGGCGCACATAGGGCTCGACCACCTGCTCGATGGCAATGGCGGACATCACCCGGGCCACCAGGTTCTGCTTGTTCATGGTGTCGGCCAGCGCCAGCGCGTTCATCACGGTGGCCAGCATGCCCATGTAGTCGGCAGTGGCGCGGTCCATGCCGACGGAGCCTCCCGCGACGCCGCGGAAGATGTTGCCGCCGCCGATGACCACGGCCACCTCGACACCCATGTTCACCACTTCGGCGATTTCCTCGACCATGCGGACGATGGTGGCGCGGTTGATGCCGAAAGCGTCGTCGCCCATCAACGCCTCTCCCGACAGCTTCAACAAGATTCGCTTGTGGGCTGGGCGGGCATCAGACATGGGCAATTTCCTTGAGTTGGCGGGGGCGAGTGTAAAACGTAGCGGTGAAAAAGCGGCGGCACGCGTTCGCGCACCGCCGCTTGTATGGCGGCTGGATCAGGCAGCGGCCTTGGCAGCGGCAACTTGCGCGGCCACTTCGGCGGCGAAGTCGTCGACCTTCTTCTCGATGCCTTCGCCGACCACGTACAGGGTGAAGCCCTTGATCGTGGTGTTGGCGGCCTTGAGCATCTGCTCGACGGTCTGCTTGTCGTTCTTCACGAACGGCTGGTTGTGCAGCGAGACTTCCTTCAGGAACTTCTGCACGCCGCCTTCGATGCGCTTGGCGACGATGTCGTCCGGCTGCGGCTTCTTGCCTTCGGCTTCGGCCGTCTTGCGGTCTTCGTCGGCCTTGCCCTTGGCAACTGCGCGTTCCTTTTCGATCAGGTCGGCAGGCACGTCGGAAGCCTGGATGGCGACCGGCTTCATGGCGGCGATGTGCATCGCGACGTCCTTGGCCGAGGTGTCGTCGCCTTCGAACTCGACCATCACGCCGATGCGCGTGCCGTGCAGGTACGAAGCCAGCTTGCCGTTGCCCGTGAAGTGCTTGAAGCGGCGGAAGCTCATGTTCTCGCCGATCTTGCCGATCAGGCCCTTGCGCACGTCTTCGAGCGTGGGACCGAAACCGTCCTGCTCATAGGCCAGCGCACCCAGGGCGGCGATGTCCGCGGGGTTGTTCCTGGCGACCAGCATCGCGGCAGCGTTGGCCATGGCCAGGAAGCTGTCGTTCTTGGTGACGAAGTCGGTTTCGCAGTTGATTTCGATCATGCCGCCGGCAGCGCCGTCGACGAAAGCCGTGACCACGCCTTCGGCGGTGATGCGGCCCGATGCCTTGCCAGCCTTGTTGCCGAGCTTGATGCGCAGCAGCTCCTCGGCCTTTTCCATGTTGCCGTCAGCCTCCGTCAGGGCCTTCTTGCATTCCATCATGGGCGCGTCGGTCTTCGCGCGCAGTTCGCCGACCATGCTTGCGGTGATTGCAGCCATTTGTGTATCTCCGTAAATCCAAAAATCAGGTTAAAAAAAAGGGGCACCAAAGCCCCTTCTTCAGGCTCGCGAGCGCGCCGATCAGGCCGAAGCGCCTTCTTCGACTTCGACGAATTCGTCGCTGCCGCCTTCGGCGATGGCCTTGACCACGTCACCGGTGGCGCTGTTGCGGCCTTCGATGATGGCGTCGGCGATGCCGCGGGCGTACAGCGTGACGGCCTTCGACGAGTCGTCGTTGCCGGGGATCACGTAGTCGATGCCTTCGGGCGAGTGGTTGGAGTCGACCACACCGATCAGCGGAATGCCGAGCTTCTTGGCTTCAGCCACGGCGATCTTGTGGAAGCCCACGTCGATCACGAAGATGGCATCGGGCAGAGCGGTCATGTCCTGGATGCCGCCGATGTCCTTTTCGAGCTTCTCGATTTCACGCGAGAAGGTCAGCTGCTCCTTCTTGCTCAGCGAGTCGAGGCCCGCTTCTTGCTGAGCCTTCATGTCCTTCAGACGCTTGATCGAGGTCTTGACGGTCTTGAAGTTGGTCAGCATGCCGCCGAGCCAGCGGGTGTCGACGAAAGGCACGCCGGCGCGGCGGGCTTCGGCAGCCACGATTTCACGGGCTTGGCGCTTCGTGCCGACCATCAGGATGGTGCCGCGGTTGGCCGTGAGTTGCTTGGCGTACTTCATCGCGTCCTGGAACATCGGGAGCGACTTTTCCAGGTTGATGATGTGAATCTTGTTGCGGTGACCGAAGATGAACGGAGCCATCTTGGGGTTCCAGAAGCGGGTTTGGTGACCGAAGTGGACACCGGCTTCCAGCATTTCGCGCATGGTGGTAGACATTGAAATTACTCCAAAGGTTGGGTCTAAAATCCAGCCCGTTTTGTGCTCTCTTGGATGGAGTCACAACACCTTGATTGGGCCGGTTTGCGGATGTGTTTGACTGGATGCAACGGGAGCCGTTGCTCAACCAGCGAAACCCAAAGAGTATAGCACGGCCACTCCGTCCCTTTCCTGAACCGAGCCGTCCACGCGGCACCGCAGCCCTACCCATGAACGACCTCCACGCCACCCGTCTCTCCCTCCTGGCAGGTGGCTCCGATGCACGCACCGAATTGGAGCGCGCCATCGACGTCTCGCAGTCGGCGGCCTGCGCGCATGTCTTTACCCGCACGATGTTCGACGAGGCTCGCCAGGCCGTTGCCGGCGTCGGCACCGAAACCCGGCTTGCCGGGCTGGCCTTCACCAGCAAGGACCTGTTCGACATCGCGGGGCAGCCCACACCTGCCGGCTCGGTGGTGCTGTCGCATGCCCCGGCGGCCAGCGCCGACGCCCTCGCCGTGGCGCGGCTGCGCGCCGCGGGCGGCGTACTGACCGGACGCACCAACATGACGGAGTTCGCCTTCTCCGGCGTCGGCGTCAATCCGCACCACGGCACGCCCGCCAACGTGAGCGACGCAGCCACGCCCCGCATTCCCGGCGGCTCGTCGTCAGGCGCCGCGGTTTCGGTGGCCAGCGGCGCCGCGTTCATCGGCCTGGGCTCCGACACGGGCGGCTCGATCCGCATTCCGGCGGCGCTGAACGGCATCGTCGGGTTCAAGAACACCGCCCGCCTCACGCCCGCCGATGGCGCGCTGCCGCTTTCGACCACGCTCGACACCGTCTGCGCCATGACGCGGTCGGTGCGCGACGCCATCACCGCACATGAAATCCTTGCCGCGCGGCGCGTCACGGCCGGCAATGCGCCCCTGGCGGCCTACCGGATCGCCGTGGTGAAGAACGTGTTCTTCGACGACATCGAACCCGCCGTGGCCGCCGCCTTCGAGCGCTCGTTGAAGAGGCTGCGCGCCGCCGGCGCCCGCATCGAAGAGATCGCGCTCCCCGAGTTGGCCGAACTGGCGACCATCAACGCCACCGGCGGTTTCTCGGCAGCCGAGTCCCACGCCTGGCACCGGCTGCTGCTCGAACGCAGCGGCGCGGGCTACGACCCGCGCGTGGCCCAGCGCATCCTGCGCGGCGCCGGCATGAAGGCGCATGAATACATCGACCTGATCCATGCCCGCCGCGACTGGATCGCCCGCGTCGAAGCCGCACTGGCGCCGTTCGACGCGGTGCTGTCGCCCACGGTGCCGATCACCGCGCCCTCCATCGCCAGCGTGGCCCCGGGCGCCGAGCGCGACGACGAGTTTTTCCGCATCAACGGGCTGCTGCTGCGCAACCCGTCGATCGTCAACATGCTCGACGGCTGCGCCATCTCGCTGCCTTGCCACGTCCCCGGCGAACTGCCGGTCGGCCTCATGCTGTGGCATGCCGCGCTGCACGACGACGCCGTGCTGGCGCAAGCCCTGCAAATCGAGCGCACGCTACAGAATCAATAGCTGGCTTCGCCCATACTACGGGCGTCCGCCGTCTCTCTTATCTAGAACATTCAATGAAAATCGCGATCGTGGGCGCCGGCATCATCGGCGTCACCACCGCCTGGGAACTGGTTTCCGACGGCCATGAAGTGACCGTGTTCGAGCGCCGCGGCGCCGCCGCCGAAGAAGCCAGCTTCGCCAATGCGGGTGTGGTCGCTCCCGGATACGTCACCCCCTGGGCCGCGCCCGGCATGCGCGGCAAGGTGCTGCGCTCGCTGCTGTCCTCGCACGGCGCCATCAAGCTGCGCTGGCCCCTGAGTTCGCGCGACATCGGCTGGATGTCGCGCTGGCAGAAGGCCTGCAAGCTCGAGACCTACCTCGCCAACCGCGCCCGCATGCAGCGGCTGGCCTTCTACAGCCGCACCCGGCTGCACGAAGTGACCGAGGCGCGCGAGCTGAGCTACGAGCGCAGCGACGGCTACCTCGTGCTGCTGCGCTCCAAGCGCGAGAAAAAGATGGTCCAGCCCGGGCTCGACGTGCTGCGCGCGGCCGGAAGCGTCTTCAAGGAAATCGATGCCGACGAGACCCGGCTGATCGAGCCCGCGCTCAACCCCGAAACCCCGCTGGTGGGCGCCATCCACCTGCCGGAGGACGAGGTGGCCAACTGCCGCCAGTTCGCGCTGCTGCTCAAGTGGGAGGCCGAGGCGCTGGGCGCGCAGTTTCATTTCAACTGCGACATCGCACCGCTGAGCCGCGCCGCGCCCACTTCGCTGTCGCTGGCCAGCGGGTCGGATCCGGTGCGCTACGACGCCATCGTCGTGTGCGCCGGCCTGGCCTCGGCCGCGCTGCTGCGTCCGCTGGGCCTGCGCATCCCGATGGCGCCGGTCTACGGGCATTCGGTCAGCGCACCGGTGCGCGAGCCGCTCAATGCCCCGCGCAGCGCGGTGATGGACGAGCGCTACAAGGTCGCCATCTCCCGCCTGGGCCAGCGCGTGCGCGTGGCCGGCAGCGCCGAGATCGGCGGCTCGCTGGACACGATGAACCCGGCCTCGGTGCAGTTGCTCTACAAGGTGCTGCACGACTGGTTCCCGGGTGCGGCAACCCTGCAGTCGGGCGTGCAGCAATGGAAAGGCGCACGGCCGATGCTGCCGGACGGACCGCCGGTGCTGGGCGCCAGCGGCATCCCGGGCGTATGGCTCAACCTCGGCCACGGATCGAGCGGCTGGGCGCTGTCGTGCGGCAGCGCACGCGTGCTGGGCGACCTGATCGCGGGCCAGGATCCGGGGATCGACCTCGAAGGGCTCGGCGTCGAGCGGCTCAGTCTTTAGGATCCCAGCGGCGCAGGCGCTCGGGGCTCGCGGGCTGCTCGACAGGCAGTTCGGGCTCCGGCGGCGGCCGCAGGCGCTCCGCGATCCATCCCAGCAAGCCGGGACCGATCAGCGCAAAGAAGACCAGGGACATCGCACCGGCACCGAACAGGGCCAACCGCGCCAGCCCCGAAACGCTTCCAGCCGGCAGATCGAACCAGCGGATCACGCTGATGCCGATGCCGACATTGGCGGCCCATGCCACATCCCGCAACGGCACCCAGCGCTTCAGTTGGGCCAGCAGGAAGACGCCCCACACGGCACCCAGCAGTGCCAGCACCCATGCCCATCCGGCGATCCAGGCAACGGTCGCGGCCAGGAAAAAGGCGAGCCCTGCGACAAGCAGGGCGAGCACCCACGCGACGCTCTTGAAGTTCATCCGCCGATGATAGGGAGGCAACGCAGCGGCACAATGGATCGATGCAACGCATCACACCCGCCACCGCCGCAAACCTGTTCGACATCGCTGCCACACGCCGCATCGAACAGGCCGCGGCAGCCGCCCTGCCCGCTCACGCGCTGATGCAGCGTGCCGGCCTCGCAGCCGCCCGGCTCGCAATGGCCATCGCACCCCATGCGCGAACCATATGGGTGGCGTGCGGACCGGGCAACAACGGCGGCGACGGCTTCGAGGCGGCGGCGCAATTGCGTCATGGGGGCTTCTTTCCGGTGGTCACGTTCGCCGGGGACGAGAGCCGGCTGCCGCCGGATGCCAAAACATCGCTGCAGCGCGCCCGCGACGCGGGCGTCGCCTTTGCGGAGAACCCGCCGAGCGCCTACGAACTCGCCATGGATGCGCTGCTCGGCATCGGCGCCACGCGGCCACCCCAAGGCACGATGGCCGAATGGCTTCGGCAGATGCATGCGAGCGCGCAGCCGGTGCTCAGCGTCGATGTGCCGTCAGGGCTGAACGCGGACACCGGCGTGCTGCCGAAAGACGCCGCCCGCACGAACGCCTCCATACGCCACTGCATCACCTTTCTCACGCTGAAGCCCGGCCTCTTCACCGCACAAGGGCGCGACGCGGCAGGCATCACCTGGTTCGACGATCTCGGCTGCAGCCACATCACGGATCAGCCAGCAGCCGTGCTGACCGGCACGCCGAAGGCACAGCCGCGCGCGCATGCCTCACACAAGGGCAGCTACGGCGATGTCGCCGTGATCGGCGGAGCGTCCGGCATGGCGGGCGCTGCGCTGCTGGCAGGATCGGCCGCGCTGCATGCCGGCGCGGGCCGGGTGTTCGTCGGCCTGCTCGACCCCGGCGCGGCCGTCGTCGACACCTCGCAGCCAGAACTGATGCTGCGCGACGCCCGCTCGCTCGACCTGTCGGGAATGACCGCCGTCTGCGGTTGCGGCGGCGGTGAAGCCGTGCGCGAACTTCTGCCGCGCGTACTGGCGACAGCCGCCGCGTTGGTGCTCGATGCGGATGCACTCAATGCCGTCGCGGCCGACGGCGCGCTGCAGGCACGACTCGCATCGCGCGGAAAAGACGGATTGCCCACAGTGATCACGCCGCATCCGCTCGAAGCGGCGCGCCTGCTAGGGTGCACGGCCGCCGACATCCAGGCCAACCGGCTCGCGTCGGCGCGGCAGCTTGCGTCACGCTTTGGCGTGGTCGCGGTGCTCAAGGGGTCCGGGACGGTGGTTTCGGACGCAAGCGGCGCGCCTCCAGCCATCAACCTGACGGGCAATGCCGCGCTGGCCACTGCCGGGACCGGCGACGTGCTGGCCGGCATGATCGGCGCCGCACTGGCGGCTGGGCGCCCTGCCGTCGAGGCGGCCTGCGAAGCCGTCTGGCAACACGGCCACATCGCCGACACCTGGCCGGCCAACGCCGCCCCGCTCACGGCGGGCACGCTGGCCCGCCGCGCGCCCGCCTGACGCGGCTCTTTGCTTAGCCGCGCCCGACGAAGGGCATCTTCGTCGCCATGATGGTGTGGAACAGCACGTTCGCTTCCAGCGGCAGGTTCGCCATGTAGAGCACCGACTGGCCGACGATCTTCACGTCGATCAGCGGCTCGATCGCGAGTTCGCCGTTGGCCTGCGGCACGCCCTTGGCCATGCGCGCGGCCAGTTCGGTCATCGCGTTGCCCACGTCGACCTGCCCCACCGCGATGTCGTACTTGCGGCCGTCCAGCGACGCGGTCTTGGTGAGCCCTTCCACCGCATGCTTGGTCGCCGTGTAGGCCGCCGAATTGGGCCGCGGCGCGGTGGCGGAGATGGAGCCGTTGTTGATGATGCGGCCGCCCATCGGCGTTTGCGCCTTCATCGTGCGGAACGCCTGCTGGATGCAGAAGAACATGCCCGTCAGGTTGATGTCGACCACGCCCTGCCATTGCTCCGGCGTCCAATCCTCGAAGGGGCCGGGCGGGTTGCCGACACCCGCGTTGTTGAACAGCAGGTCGACACGCCCGAAGCGCTCGACCGTGGCGGCGAACAAGGCCTGCACCGAATCGGCCTTGGCCACGTCGGTGGGCACGGCGAAGGCGCGCGCACCGGCGCCCGATTCTTCGGCGACCTGCTCCAGCGGCTCCAGCCGGCGCCCGGCCAGTGCCACGTTCCAGCCGTCGCCCAGCAGTGCCAGCGCCGCGGCGCGGCCGATGCCGGAACCCGCCCCCGTGACGATGGCGATGCGGCCCTTGTTGTCTTCAGCGCTCATGCTGTCTGTCTCTTTCTTTCTTGAGGGTGTCGATGGTTCATGCGGCAAGGCATCAGCGGCGCGGCTTGCGCCCCTTCATCTTGTTGGCGGCCTTCTTCACCGCAGACTTGAAAGCCTGCATCGCCGATTGCGGCCCGGCCGGCGCCGAAGCGCCTCGCTCCAGGCGTGGCTCGCCGACGCCGCCGGCCTCCGCCGCCTTGTGGCGGCTGCCGCGCTTGGCCGACGCCTTGACCGGTACGCCCGACGATCCCACGCCCTTGTCCTTCATGGCGCGCGCCGTGAGCTCCTCGCCTTCGCGCACGAGGCGGAAGTCGATCTTGCGGCCGTCCAGGTCGACGCGGCTCACCTGCACCCGCACCCGCGTGCCGATGGCATAGCGGATGCCGGTGCGCTCGCCGCGCAGTTCCTGACGCATCTCGTCGAACTTGAAGTACTCGCCGCCGAGCTCGGTGATGTGCACCAGCCCCTCGACGTACATCGCATCGAGCGTGACGAAGATGCCGAATGTGGTGGCAGCGGTGACCACGCCGCCGTACTCCTCGCCGAGATGCTCTCGCATGTACTTGCACTTGAGCCAGGCCTCGACGTCGCGGCTGGCCTCGTCGGCACGGCGCTCGTTGGCGCTGCAATGCAGGCCCGCGGCCTCCCATGCCAGCACTTCCTTGCTGGGCGCGACGGTGGCCTTCTGCGGCTTGTTGGTCGGCGCCTTCACGCGCGAAGCGAGCCGCTTCGCCAGCTTGGCATGCGCCTCGCCGGGGGTCGGCAGCATCGGCAGCTGGTAGCGCGTCTTGCCGAGGATGGCCTTGATCACGCGGTGGACCAGCAAGTCAGGGTAGCGCCGGATTGGGCTCGTGAAGTGCGTGTAGGCCTCGTAAGCGAGGCCGAAGTGGCCGCTGTTGATCGGCGTGTAGATCGCCTGCTGCATCGAACGCAGCAGCATCGTGTGGATCTGCTGCGCGTCCGGCCGCTCCTTGGTGGCCTCGGCGATCGCCTGGAATTCACCCGGCCTGGGGTCGTCGGTGATGCTCAGGCCCACACCCATCGCCTTCAGGTAGCCGCGCAGGATTTCCTTCTTCTCGGGCGTCGGGCCTTCGTGCACGCGGAACAGGCCCGGGTGCTTGCCTTCGGCGATGAAGTCGGCGCTGCAGACGTTGGCCGCGAGCATCGCTTCTTCGATCAGGCGGTGCGCTTCGTTGCGCGTGCGCGGCACGATCTTCTCGATGCGGCCGGCGTCGTCGCAGATGATCTGAGTCTCGGTGGTTTCGAAGTCGACCGCGCCGCGCTTGCCGCGCTGCTTGAGCAGAGCCTTGTAGACGTCGGCGAGGTTCAGCAGGTCCTTGACGCGGTCCTTGCGCTTGGCGGCTTCGGGGCCGCGCGTGTTGCCGAGGATGGCGGCCACTTCGGTGTACGTGAAGCGCGCGTGGCTGAACATCACGGCGGGATAGAACTGGTAGGCGTATATCTCGCCGTCGGCCGCGACCAGCATGTCGCACACCATGCACAGGCGCTCGACCTCGGGGTTGAGCGAACAGAGGCCGTTCGACAGCTTCTCCGGCAACATCGGTATGACGCGGCGCGGAAAGTAGACGCTGGTGGCGCGGTCGTAGGCGTCGATGTCGATGCCCGAACCGGTCTGCACATAGGCGCTCACGTCGGCAATCGCGACCAGCAGGCGCCAGCCCTTGCCACGGCCCACCTTCGCGGGCTCGCAGTACACGGCATCGTCGAAGTCGCGCGCGTCTTCGCCATCGATGGTGACGAGCGGAATGTCGGTGAGGTCGACGCGCCCCTTCTTGTCGGCGGGGCGGACCTTTTCGGGCAGCGCCCTGGCTTCGGCCAGGCACTCCGCGGAGAACTCGTGCGGCACGCCGTACTTGCGCACGGCGATCTCGATCTCCATGCCGGGGTCGTCGATCTCGCCCAGCACTTCTTTCACTCGGCCCACGGGTTGGCCGAACAGCGCCGGCGGTTCCGTGAGCTGCACGACCACGACTTGGCCCACCTTCGCGGGGCCGGTCGCACCCTTGGGGATCAGTACGTCCTGGCCGTATCGCTTGTCTTCCGGCGCAACGAGCCAGATGCCGCCTTCATGCAGCAGGCGGCCGATGATCGGCTGCTCGGGGCGCTCGACGATCTCGACCACGCGCCCCTCGGGGCGGCCACGCCGGTCTTGCCGCACCACGCGCGCCTTGACGCGGTCCTTGTGCAGCACCGCGCGCATCTCGTTCGGTGGCAAATAAATGTCTGCTTCACCGTCATCACGCTGCACGAAGCCGTGCCCGTCGCGATGTCCTTGAACAGTTCCTTCGAATTCGTCCAGCAAGCCGCTGGAAGTACCATTATTTTTGATATGATCTCCTTCTTTCCTGAAATTCAAAACGCAGTTGCTTCTGCAACTACGTGGGCCCAGATGGCGGAATTGGTAGACGCACTAGTTTCAGGTACTAGCGAGTAACATC
>NZ_JARVTD010000020.1:0-51203 GCF_030208835.1 Variovorax sp. efr-133-TYG-130
CTTTTGGCGAAGCAAAAGAAAGTGAGTCGCCCGCCGGGGCGAGTCCCGGCCCCGGAAAAACAAACCGGCAAGCAGCCAAACGGTTCAAGCCGCTTCCTCCTCGATCGTGCGCCGGGTGCTTCCCCCACCCAGCCGGTCGAACGCGAGATAGATCACCGGCGTGGTGAACAACGTGAGCAGCTGGCTCACGATCAGCCCGCCGAAGATGGCCAGGCCCAGCGGGCGCCGCAGCTCGGCGCCGTCGCCGAAGCTCAGCATCAGCGGCACGGCGGCGAACAGCGCGGCCAGCGTGGTCATGAGAATGGGCCGCAAGCGCAGCAGCGCTGCCTGGTGGATCGCCTCGCGCGCAGACTTGCCCTGGTTGCGCTCGGCGTCGATGGCGAAGTCGATCATCATGATCGCGTTCTTCTTGACGATGCCGATCAGCAGGATGATGCCGATGATGCCGATCACCCCCAGGTCGTTGCCGGTGATCATGAGCGCCAGCAGCGCCCCCACGCCGGCCGAGGGCAGCGTCGACAAAATGGTGAGCGGATGCACGTAGCTTTCATACAGCACGCCCAGCACGATGTAGACGCACACCACCGCCGCCAGAATGAGCCAGAGCTGGTTCGACAGCGAGCGCTCGTAAGCGCCCGAGGCGCCCAGGAAGCTCATGGTGATGCTGCTGGGCAACCCGATTTCCTTGGCCGCCGCGCGGATGGCGTCGACCGAGGAGCCGAGCGACACGCCCGGCGCGGTGTCGAAGTTCAGCGTGCTGGCCGGGTACTGCGCCACGTGCGTGATCTGCAGCGGTGCCTGCTGCTCGCTGATGTTGGCAATGGCCGAAAGCGGCGTGGCCGTGCCCGAGCCGGCAATCAGGCTGAGCTGGCCCAGGCTCTGCGGCGTGTTCACCATGCCCGGCATGGCCTCGAGGATCACCCGGTACTGGTTGGTCTCGGTGAAGATGGTCGAGACGATGCGCTGGCCGAAGGCGCTGTAGAGCGCGTCGTCCACCGTGCTCGCGGTGATCGACAGTCGCGCGGCCGTGTCGCGGTTCACGTTCACGAAGGCCGCCAGGCCCTGCGCGCCCGCGTCGCTGCTCACGTTGCGCACCTTGTCGGAGGTCTGCAGCCGCGCCACCAGCTTCGTCATCCATTGGGTGATGGCGGCGCTGTCCACGCCTTCGAGCGACACGCGGTATTCGGTCGGGCCGGTCTCGGCGTCGATGGTCAGGTCTTGCGTGGGCTGCAGGTAGAGCGTGACGCCGGCCACGCCGCGCACGCGCTCGCGCAGCCGGTCCATGATCTTCTGCTGGTTGTCGTGGCCGGGCTTCAGGTTGATCAGCATGCTGCCGGTGTGAAGCATGGTGTTGTTGGCCGCGTCCACGCCCACGAAGGAGCTGAGGTTCTCCACGTCGGCGTCTTCGAGGATCGCGTGCGCCGCCTGCTGCTGCAGCTGCGCCATGCGGTCGAAGGACACGTCCTGCGCGGCCTGGATGCGCGCCTGCAGCTGCCCGGTGTCCTGCGTCGGGAACAGGCCCTTCGGAATCGAGAGGTACAGCACCACCGTGAGCACCATGGTGAGCAGCGCGACCAGCAGCGTGAGCGGCTGGTGGTCGATCACCCAGTGCAGCGAGCGGTCGTAGCGCACCATCACGCCGTCGAAGAAGCGCTGCGCGCGCGCGCCGATGCCCTGGCTGGCGGTGTCGCGCTTCGGCTCGTGCTTTAGCCAGCGCGCCGACATCATCGGCACCAGCGTGAGCGACACCACCGCCGAAATCAGGATGGTGATGGCCAGCGTCACCGCGAACTCGCGGAACAGCCGGCCCACCACGTCGCCCATGAACAGCAGCGGAATCAGCACCGCGATGAGCGACACCGTCAGCGAGATGATGGTGAAGCCGATCTGCGTGGCGCCCTTGAAGGCGGCCTGCAGCGGTTTTTCGCCCTCCTCGATGTAGCGCGCGATGTTCTCGATCATCACGATCGCGTCGTCCACCACGAAGCCGGTGGCGATGGTCAGCGCCATCAGGCTCAGGTTGTTCAGGCTGTAGCCCAGCAGGTACATCAGCCCGAAGGTGCCGATGAGCGAAATGGGCACCGCGATGCTGGCGATGACGGTGGCGCGCAGGCTGCCCAGGAAGGCGAAGATCACCAGCACCACCAGCACCACGGCCAGCACCAGCTCCATCTCGACGTGCTCCACCGAGGCGCGGATGCCGGCCGTGCGGTCGCTCAGCACGGAGATGTTCAGCCCGGTGGGCAGGCCGGCCTGCAGCTCGGGCAGCTGCGCCTTGATGGCGTCGACCGTGGCGATCACGTTGGCGCCGGGCTGGCGCTGCACGTTCATGATGATGGCCGGGGTCAGCCTGGTGCTGCCGTCGACCTTGCTGCCGGCCCAGGCGCTGAGCTGGGTGTTCTCGGCGCTGTTGACCACCTGGGCCACGTCGACCATGCGGATCGGCGCGCCGTTCTTGTACGAGACGATGAGGTTCTTGTAGTCCTCGACCGTGAGCAGCTGGTCGTTCGAGTTGATGGTGTAGGAGCGCTTGGGGCCGTCGAAGCTGCCCTTGGCGCCGTTGGAGTTGGCCGCCGCGATGGCGGTGCGCAGCGTGTCCAGCCCGATGCCGTTGGTGGCCAGCGCCTGCGTGTTGGCCTGGATGCGCACCGCCGGGCGCTGCCCGCCGCTCAGCGACACCAGCCCCACGCCGGAGACCTGGCTGATCTTCTGCGCGAGCCGGGTGTTGACCAGGTTCTGCACCTCGGTGAGCGGCAGCGTGTCGGAGGTGATGGACAGCGTGAGCACCGGCGCGTCGGCCGGGTTGACCTTGGCGTACACCGGCGGCGCCGGCAGGTCGGCCGGCAGCAGCGAGCCGCCGGCGTTGATGGCGGCCTGCACCTCCTGCTCGGCCACGTCCAGCGTCTGGCCGAGCGAGAACTGCAGCGTGATGATCGACACGCCGGCCGCGCTGGTCGAGCTCATGCGGTCGAGCCCCGACATCTGGCCGAACTGGCGTTCCATCGGCGCGGTGACGGTGTTGCTCATGACCTCGGGGCTGCCCCCGGGGTAGAGCGTCTGCACCTGGATGGTCGGGTAGTCGACCTGCGGCAGGGCCGACAGCGGCAGGAAGCGGAACGCCACCAGGCCGGCCAGCACGATGGCGACCATCAGCAGCGAAGTCGCCACCGGTCGAAGAATGAACGGGCGTGAGGGACTCATCGGTCGCGGCGCTTGCGGTCGGTCTGTCTGTCTGTCTGTCTGGAGCGCTATCGGTCAGCGCATCGTGCCGCCGGGCGCGGCGGGCGGCGTGCCCGGCTGCACCGCGGGCGCGGCCGGAGGCACAGATGGGGTGGCCGAGTCGGTTGAAGCCGGCCGCTGCCGCGTGCCCGCGCCTTCCGCGCCGCCCGCGCCGCCCGCGCCACCTTCTCGCCGGCCACCTCCGCCAGCACCGCCGCGCTCGCCGCGATGCCCGCGGCGCTCCCCGGAGGCCGCGCCCGCCGGCGGTGCCGCCGGCCGGTCGACCGTGGTCTGCACCCGCGCGCCGTCCTTCAGGCGGTCGCCGCCCTCGGTCACGACCTGCTCGCCGGCCGCGAGGCCGGAGGTGATCGCGACGTTGTCGACGCTCGACTCGCCGCGCGTCACCGTGCGCTGCGCCACGGTGCTGTCGTCCTTCAGCACGTACACGTAGTCGCCGTTGGGCCCGTGGCGCAGTGCCGTCACCGGCACCACCACCGCGCCGCTCACGGTGCGCAGCAGCAGCCGCAGGTTGACGAACTGGTTCGGGAACAGCGCGTTGTCGGCATTGGAGAAGCGGGCCTTGGCCTTGACGGTGCCGGTCGCGGTGTCGACCAGGTTGTCGAGCGTGGCGAAGGTGCCGGTGGCGAGCCTGCGCGTGCGCGTGCGGTCGAAGGCGGTGGCGTCGAGCTTCGCGCCCTGGGCCAGGCGGTCCTGCACTTCGGGCACGCGGTCTTGCGGTATCGCGAATTCGACGTCGATCGGCGCGATCTGGGTGATGGTGGCGATGCCGTTGGTGGCGCCGGTCGAGATGTAGTTGCCCGCGTCCACCGGCCGCAGGCCGATGCGCCCGCTCACCGGCGCGGTGATGCGGCTCCAGGTGAGGTTGAGCTTCGCGGTGTTCTCGTTGGCGCGGTCGATGGCCACGGTGCCTTCGAGCTGCTTGACCAGCGCGGCCTGGGTGTCGACGTCCTGCCGCGCGATGGAGTCCTGCCCGAGCAGGGTCTGGTAGCGCGACAACGTGACGCGCGCCGCCGCCAGCTGGGCCTCGTCGCGCTGGCGTGCACCGCTGGCCTGCGCCAGCGCGTTCTGGAACGGCTGCGGATCGATGGTGGCCAGCACGTCGCCCTTCCTGACCATCTGCCCTTCCTGGAAGAGCACCGCGGTGAGCACGCCCGACACCTGGGGCTGCACCACCACGTTGGCCAGCGGCGTGACCGTGCCCAGCGCCTCGAGCTGCACCGGGATGTCGGCCTGCCTGGCCGTCGCGATGCCGACCGTGCTGACGGCCGCGCCGCCGGGGCCGCCGGGACCGCCGCCACCGCCGCCGCGTGCACCCGGGCCACCCGCACCGCCCGGGCGCCCGCCAGGGGCCGCGCCCGGCGCACCCGCGGGCGTCTTCGCGCGCTGGATCAGGTACCACGCACCGCCCCCCAGGGCCGCGAGCAACAGCAGCGTCAGCAACGCCCCGACCCAGCGACGCCTGCGCACCTGTGGATGTGTGGGAGACACGTTGGCGGGCAGGGGCTCGGGTGGTTTTTCTTGTTCCATGGGCTGTGCGTGCGAAGGGGGCGAGGTTCGACCTAGAGTACAGCGCGGAATGGTAGCCGCGGAGTTTGCTGCGCCGTAAAGCGTCGGTAAAGCTGCCGCCGGTGCCGCAGCAGTTCACGCCCGCCTGGCGCAGTTCGCGCCGCCGCCCGGCATTTCGTCGCACGCCGGTGGCCGGCAGGGGTCGGGCCCGGCAAAGTCCGCTCCATCGATTTTTCTCCCGCCCTTCGGCTTTTCTTCATCTTTCAACGGAGCGCCACCATGCTGATGCAAGTCATCCTCCATACGCCCAAGTGGGTGTTCGCCGTTTTCTTCCTCCTGCTCTGGCTCGGCGCCAGGCAGCTGCTCACCAACGAAGTGAGCCTGTCCCGGGTCACGCTGATGCCAGTCGCCATGGGCGGCCTGTCGCTTTACGGCGTGATCTCGGTCTTCGGCGAATCGTTCGGCGCGCTGCTCGGCTGGGCACTGGCCGCTGCCGTGCTGCTGGCGCTGGTGCTGCAGCGCCCGCTGCCCGCGGCCACCCGCTACGACGCCGCCGAGCGCCGCTTCCACGTGGCCGGCAGCCCGGTGCCGCTGATGCTCATGATGGGCATCTTCCTGACCAAGTACGTGGTGGGCGCGGCCCTGGCCATGCACCCCGAGCTGGGCCACCAGGCTGCCTTCGGCATCGTGGTGCCGACGCTGTACGGCGCCTTCACCGGCGTCTTCGTGGCCCGCGCGGCACGCCTGTGGAAGCTCGCCATCCGTACTGACGCCATGTCGGCCGGCGTGCGCGCCGCCTAATATCGGCAACCGGCCCCAAGGAACTGCCACCATGAACGCGCTCTTGCTCATTCTCAAGATCTCCGTCACGGTGGTGCTCGTCGCCTCCATCGCCGAAGCGCTGGTGCTTTCCCTGCGCAACGGCTGCCGCAGCTACGACTGGAAGGCGTCCGGCGTCTCGGTGGTCGACTTCCTGGTGCGCGAATACCCGCTGCGCTGGCTGTTGCCGCTGGCCTTCTGGACCGGCGCCATGGACTGGTTCTATGCCCACCGCCTGTTCACGCTGCCGATGGACCACTGGACCGGCTGGGCCGCCTGCTTCATCGGCCAGGAGTTCTGCTATTACTGGTACCACCGCGCGGCGCACCGGGTGCGCTGGTTCTGGTGCACCCATGCCATCCACCATTCGCCGAACCAGCTGAACCTGTCGGCCGCCTACCGCTTCGGCTGGACCGGCCGCCTCACCGGCACCCTGGCCTTCTTCATGCTGGCCCCGCTGCTGGGCATGCCGCCGAAGGTGATCCTGCTGATGCTCACGCTCAACCTGCTGTACCAGTTCTGGATCCACGCGACATGGATTCCGCGCCTCGGCCCGCTGGAATGGTTTCTGAACACGCCCTCGGCACACCGCGTGCACCATGCGTCGAACCTGGAATACCTCGACGGCAACTACGGCGGCGTGCTGATCGTGTTCGACCGGCTGTTCGGCACCTACATTCCCGAGCGCGCCGACCTGCCCTGCCGCTACGGGCTGGTGAACCCGATCACCACGAACAACATCCTCGAGATCGAGTTCACGCACTGGCGCTCGCTGTTCCGCGACCTGGCCTCGGCGCGATCGGTGCGCGCCTTCGTGGGCTATCTCGTGAAGCCGCCGGGCTGGAAGCCCGACGGCCCCGGCGACACCACGGAAGAACTGAGACGGCGCGCGGCCCTGCAGGCAACGCCTCCGGCCCCGTCGACGACCCCTGATTTCATTCCTGTCCAGTACAACAAGGAGCTGTCATGAATCCCTCCTCCGACACCACCCGGCCCTCCGACGTCGAACGCCTCGCCCGCCGCCGGGCCGGCGCCAAGATGGGCTGGTACATCCACGCTTTCGTCTACGTGCTGGTGAATGTGGGCCTGGTCACGATCTCGGCCGCCAACGGGCGCAGCTGGGCCATGTATCCGCTCATGGGCTGGGGCCTGGGGCTGCTGATCCACGGCGCGGTGGTCTGGTTCATCGCGCCCGGCGGCGGCTTCTACGACCGCCTGGTGGAACGCGAGCGCCGCGCGCTGGGCGCCGGGGACCGCGGGTGAGCCTGGAGCAGGCCCCGCCACTTCCCCGGTTCGGGTCGGCAAACCTGCGGGACATGCTCCGGCATGGCCTGATCACCGCGGTCTTCTGCTGCCTCATTGCCACGGCGCTCACCATCACCGAAGGCGGCGGCTGGGCCGCGCACCTGGTCTATTCGCTGTCGATCGGCACGGTGAGCTGGTTGTTCATCGACTGCGGCCGGCTTCTCCTCACCGGGCACCATGAAATCCACTGGCCCGGCGGCCCCTGGGGCCTGCTGCTGGTGGTGGCGGGCGTGTTCGTCGGCTTTTTCGTCGGCAACCTCATCGGCGACGCATGGGTCGGTGCGCCCGCGTTCGACTTTCTCGACATCCGGGGCCACAAGCTGGCCACCGCCGCCGTCATCACCATCGTCGCCACGGTCTGCATGTGCTTCTTCTTCTACAGCCTCGGCAAGAGCAAGCACATGCAGAGCCAGATCGAGGTGGCCCAGCGCAACGCCACCGAGGCACGGCTCAAGCTGCTCGAAACGCAGCTGGAGCCGCACATGCTGTTCAACACCCTGGCCAACCTGCGGGTGCTGATCACCGTCGACCCGGCGCGCGCCGTGGCCATGCTCGACCGGCTCAACAGCTACCTGCGCATGACGCTCAGCGGCTCGAGGACGCTGTCGCATCCGCTGTCGGCAGAATTCGACCGGCTGGCCGACTACCTCGAACTGATGTCGGTGCGCATGGGCGAGCGCCTGCGCTACACGCTCGACCTGCCCGAAGCATTGCGCGACGTTCCCGTGCCGCCGCTGCTGCTGCAGCCGCTGGTCGAGAACAGCATCCGCCACGGGCTCGAGCCCAAGGTGGAAGGCGGGGAAATCACCGTGCGTGCGCGCCGGGACGCAGGCCAGCTGGTCATCGAAGTGATAGACACCGGCGTCGGCCTCGATGGCGCGCCGCCCTCCGAGGGCAGCAGTTTCGGGCTGGAGCAGGTGCGCGAGCGGCTGGCCACCGTGTATGGCGCGCAAGGCGCCCTTCGCCTGGCGCCCGGCGGCACTGGCGGCACCTGCGCAACTTTGAATTTCCCCCTGCCCGTTTGAGATTCCAGGATGACCCCGACAGCCCTCATTGCCGAAGACGAGCCCCTGCTCGCACAAGCCCTCAAGGCCGAACTGGCCGCCGCCTGGCCCGAACTGCAGGTCGTCGCCATCGCGGGAGACGGCCGCAGCGCCGTGCGCGAGGCGCTGCGCCTGCTGCCGCAGGTGCTGTTCTTCGACATCCGCATGCCCGGCCTGGACGGCCTGGGCGCCGTCGCCGAACTGGCCGACTGCTGGCCTGCCGACCAGGCGCCGATGCCGCAGCTGGTGTTCGTCACGGCCTATGACGAATACGCCGCGCGCGCCTTCGAGGCCCAGGCCATCGACTACGTGCTCAAGCCGGTGCAACCGCAGCGGCTGCGCAAGACCGTGGCCCGGCTGCAGCAGGCGCTGGCCGCCCGGCAGCCCGCGGCCACGCCCGCCGTGGCCGACGAGGCCCTCGAGCGCACCCTCGCCCAATGGCGCCAGGTGCTGAGCGCCGCGGGCGCGGGCGCCGAAGCCGTCGCACCGCCGGCCGCCCCGCTGCGCATGATTGCCGCCAGCGACGCCGGCGGCAGCACCGTGCGCATGGTGCCCATCGACGAGGTTCTGTATTTCGAAGCCGCGGACAAATACCTGCGCGTGCTGACCGCCACGCACGAATACCTGATCCGCACGCCGCTGAAGCAGCTGCTGCCCCAGCTCGACGCCGACACCTTCTGGCAGGTGCACCGGGCGGTGGTGGTGCGCAGCGCGGCCATCGAGTCGGTGCACCGCGACGAGGCCGGCAAGATGCACCTCATGCTGCGCGGGCGCGCCGAGAAGATACCGGTCAGCCGCCTTTACGCCCACCTGTTTCGCGCCATGTGAAAAGCCGGCTTCCGCCGCACCCATGAAAAAAAACCGGCCCTCGCGAGGGCCGGTTTTTCATTCAGTCACAAAAGCCGTTGCTAATTAGCGCCAGTGGCCATGACCGCGGTAGTAGCCACGACCGTAGTAGCGCGGGCCGTAATAGGCCGGCGGGCCGTAGTAGACCGGGGCCGGACGGTAATACACCGGCGGCGGGTTGTAATAGACCGGGGCCGGCGGCGCGTAGTAGACGGGTGCCGGCGGCACGTACACAGGGGCCGGAGCCGGGTAATAGCCCGGGTTGCCCACGCCGACAGCCACGCCTGGCACGCCGACGCCGATCGACCAACTCACGTCGCTGCGAGCGCTGGCCGAGGTGGCCGCAAACAGTGCACCGGCTGCCACGACACCTGCGGCGGCCCATTTGAAGAAAGTAGAACGTGTGAGGCTCATGATGTGGACTCCTTGTTTGGGGCGCTGCGTTCGGGTCTGAACCGCCCATGTACGTATTGAACGCGGCAAATGCAAACGGGGTGCACCCGCCAATGTGAAGAGAGTTGCCAAAGGTAACGCCCAAAGGGCGCCCTCTAGAATGCCGCAATGACCTCCCCGACCGACAAAAACGGCGCCAAAACGACCGCTGCACCGAGCAATTTCCTGCGCCACGTGATCGAGAACGACCTCGCACAGGGCGCCTACGCAGGCCGCAAGTGGGGCGGATCGCCCGGCAGCGCCGCCCACCACGCCCAGGGCATGGCCGATCCGGCCAAGGTGCGCATGCGCTTCCCGCCCGAACCCAATGGCTACCTGCACATCGGCCACGCCAAGAGCATCTGGCTCAACTTCGAGCTGGCCAAGGAATACGGCGGCGTGTGCCACCTGCGCTTCGACGACACCAACCCCGAGAAGGAAGACCAGGAATACGTCGACTCCATCCGCGACGCGGTGAAATGGCTCGGCTACGAAACCTACCTGGCCGACCGCCCCAGCGCGCCCGGCACGCTGCAGGAGCACGAGTACTTCGCGAGCAACTACTTCGACTTCATGTACGAGGCCGCCGAATACCTCATCGGCGCCGGCCTCGCCTACGTGGACGAGCAGACCGCCGACGAAGTGCGCGCGAACCGCGGCGACTTCAACACGCCCGGCACCGACAGCCCCTTCCGCACCCGCACGCCCGAGGAAAACCTGGCGCGTTTCCGTGCCATGCGCGACGGCCAGGTCGCCGACGGCGCCGCCATCCTGCGCGCCAAGATCGACATGGCCAGCACCAACATCAACATGCGCGACCCCGCGCTGTACCGCGTGCGCCGTGCCCACCACCACAACACCGGCGACAAGTGGTGCATCTACCCGATGTACACCTACGCGCACCCCATCGAAGACGCGCTGGAGCAGATCACCCACAGCATCTGCACGCTCGAGTTCGAAGACCAGCGCCCCTTCTACGACTGGCTGCTCGACCGCCTCGCCGAAGGCGGCCTCGTCGCCAGCCCGCACCCGCGCCAATATGAATTCGCGCGCCTCAACGTCACCCACGTGATGACCAGCAAGCGCAAGCTGCGCCAGCTGGTCGAGGAGAAATACGTCGACGGCTGGGACGACCCGCGCATGCCCACCATCGCCGGCCTGCGCCGCCGCGGCTACACGCCCGAGGCGCTGCGCCTGTTCTGCGAGCGCAGCGGCACCACCAAGTCGGGCGGCTGGATCGACTACGCCAGCCTCGAGGCCGCGCTGCGCGACACCCTCGACCCCGTCGCTCCGCGCGCCATGGCCGTGCTCGATCCGGTCAAGCTCGTCATCACCAACTGGGGCGAGCTGATGGGCGGCGACGACTCGCTCGACGACTGCTCGGCCCCCGTGCATCCGCACCACCCCGAAATGGGCAAGCGCGAATTCAAGCTCGGCCGCGAAGTGTGGATCGAGCGCACCGACTACGAAGAAGTTCAGCCCAAGGGCTTCTTCCGCCTGTTTCCCGGCAACAAGGTGCGGCTGAAGTACGGCCACGTCATCGAATGCACCGGCGGCACCAAGGACGCCGACGGCAAGCTCGTCGAAGTGCAGGCCACGCTGGTGCCCGACACCAAGAGCGGCACGCCCGGCGCGGACGCGATCAAGGTGAAGGGCAACATCACCTGGGTGGCGGCCGCCGATGCGGTGCAGGCCGAAGTGCGGCTGTACGAACGGCTCTTCGCGGAAGCCAACCCGGGCAGCGGCGAGCTGCTGGACGAACTGAACAAGACCAGCCTGGAAGTGTGCTCGGCGTTCGTCGAGCCCTCGCTGGCAAAGGCCGAGCCGGGCGTCGGCATCCAGTTCGAGCGGCACGGGTACTTCGTGCGCGATTCGAAGGGCGGCGCCGACGGCAAGCTGGTGTTCAACCGCGCAGCGGGCATGCGGGACAGCTGGGGCAAGTAGGGCGGCCCGCGTCCCTCCAAGGCGAAAGCCGGGGCCTCGATGGCTCCGGCTTTTTTTCTTTTGTCAGTACGCGCCCGGCCGCTTGTAGACCACGCCCAGCACCGCGCTGTTCTCGTCCGTGGTGCAAACGGCGGGCCGCGCTTGCGGCCCGACCTTCAGGTTGATCGTGTAGACCCCGTCGCGCGGCGTCGAACCGCTGTCCACCACGATGCTGGCCGGTGGCACCCGCAATTCACGCGCGGCGGCGGCAACGCAATTCTTGACGCTCGCCTCGGGCGCGCCGCCGACGCGCAGGGACGTGCTGCTGCAGGCCGCCATCAGAAAACCCGCCGCCGCCACGCAAGCGAGATGAATAGAGCTTCGCATCGTCATTTCCGGGTTCTCCTTGGTGATGAACCCATTGGAGCCGCCCACCGCAGCGAATGTTGCAGGACAGACCCGGGCTATCCTGTCGGCTCATGAACCTTCCGAGCCCTTCTTCCCGCCTGATCCGCTTCAACAAGCCCTATGGCGTCCTCAGCCAGTTCACGCCCGAGGGCCGCTGGCGCGGCTTGAAAGATTTCATCGACATCCCCGGCGTCTACGTGGCCGGCCGGCTCGACGCCGACAGCGAAGGCCTGCTGCTGCTCACCGACGACGGCAAGCTGCAGGCACGCATCGCTGATCCGCGCTTCAAGATGGAAAAGATCTACTGGGTGCAGGTGGAAGGCACGCCGACCGAAGAGGCGCTTGCTGCGCTGTGCAACGGCGTTCAACTGAACGACGGCCCCACGCGCCCCGCCAGGGCGCGCCTGCTCGACCCGCCGCCGCAAGTGTGGGAGCGCCAGCCGCCCATCAGGGAGCGCAAGAGCATCCCCACCGCTTGGCTCGAACTGGCGATCCGCGAGGGCCGCAACCGCCAGGTGCGGCGCATGACGGCGGCCGTCGGGCTGCCGACGCTGCGGCTGATCCGCGCCGCCATCGGGCCGCACACGCTCGAAGGGCTGGCGCCGGGGAGCTGGCTCGGCTGACCCTGTCCCGCATCGAAGAACCTTCAACGACATCTATTCATGCCAATCAATTTCGACTTTTCCGACCGCGCGCCTTCCATGCTGAATCGCCGCTCTGCCCTGCTCGGCGGCCTCGGCCTGCTCGCGATGCCTGCTTCACAGCTGGCCAACGCCGCCTCGCCAAAGAAAGCGCAGCAACCCGCGCACGCCGATGTCTGGCCGCACGCATCCCAGGTGCCGGGCGGCGTGGCCCGCCTGTCGCTCGGGCCGGCTGCAAAGCGGCCTGCTGCCTTTGCAGGCGACATACCTCTGCTCGTGCTGGGCGACGCCATCGAATGGACCGCGGTGGTCGGCATTCCCCTCGCCGCCGGGCCAGGTGAGGCCAGCATCACCGTGCGCCCCGAAGGCCGCCCGGAAAGGCAGATCGCCTACACCGTCGCCCCCAAGCAATACCGCGAGCAACGCCTGACGGTCGCCCCGCGCACCGTCGACCTGGCCCCCGAAGACCAGGCCCGCTACGAGCGCGAACGCGAACACCTGAGCGCCGTGATGGCCACGCTCACCGACATGCGCCCCGACGCAGCGCTGCAGATGCGCGTGCCCGTGCCGGGCCGCCGCTCCAGCTCGTTCGGCCTGCGCCGGGTGTTCAACGGCCAGTCGCGCAATCCGCACAGCGGCATGGACATCGCGGCGGGCACCGGCACGCCGGTGCTGGCGCCGCTGCCCGGCAAGGTGATCGACACGGGCGACTATTTCTTCAACGGCGGCACCGTGTGGCTGGACCACGGCGGCGGACTGCTCACGATGTACTGCCACCTCAGCCGGGTCGACGTGAAGGTCGGCGACGTGCTGAAGACCGGCGAGAAGCTGGCCGCGGTCGGCGCGACCGGGCGGGTGACCGGGCCGCACCTGCACTGGTCGGTGATGCTCAACCGGGCGATGGTGGATCCGGCTTTGTTCGTTGCGGCTTGAGGCGTTCGAGGCATTGCCGCACAGCACTACACTGCGACCATGCGCCCTTCGGAAGCCTTGTCCCTGCATCGTGCTCGCATTCGCGAGATCGCGCTGAGTCACCATGTCAGCGGAGTTCGGGTGTTCGGCTCCGTATCGCGCGGCGAGGACGGTGCAGACAGCGACCTGGATCTGCTGGTGGACCCCACCGAGCAAACTACGCTCATGGACATTGGCGCCATTCGCTACGAACTGAAAACCCTGCTTGGCATCGAGGTGGATGTACTCACCCCTGCCGGCCTGCCTCCCAAGTTCCGTGATCGTGTTCTGCGCGAAGCGGTGCCTCTATGAGTCGCAGCGATCCGCGGCGAGTCGTGGACTATCTGGGCCATATTCATCCGGAGTTTTCGTCGATGCACCCTGAAATTCCCTGGCGCATCGCATACGAAATGCGAAACGCGCTCTCGCATGGCTATTTCACTGTCGATCACACCATCGTCTGGCAGACAGTGCAGAACGATTTGCGGCCGCTTCGCGTGCAGATAGCCAAGTCGACCCCGCTCGCCTAAGTCGCCTTCGGCCGCGCCGTACTCCAAGCAATCACCACCAGCAACAACACCTGCAAAGGCAGCCGCGCCACCAGCGCCCAGTAAGGCACGTTCGCGAACAAGTCCGCCCGCTGCAGCATGTAGACATTCGCGGGCGTCACCGCAAGAGTCAGCAGGAACAGCCCGACTCCCGCAGCCCGGCGCGTCGGCCGCCACAGCAAACCGGCCGCGCCCAGCAGTTCGAAAACGCCGCTCACCCACACGGTCTCGCGCGGCCACGGAATCCAGGGCGGCACGATTTGCATCTCGGCTTCGGTCGCCACGAAATGCGCGACGCCGCCGATGGCGAACCACAGGAAGACGAACACCAGGCCCGCCAAGCGCCAGCGGCTCATGGCGGGCATCGTGGTCATCGAACAGCCGGCCTCACAGCGGCTTGGTCAGGTACACCGCTTCGCGCCCGACGATCGTGCGTTGCGCGGGCATGAAGATCGTGCAGTCGTCGCACAGCGCGCGAATCTCTTCGTCGCCGTTGGTGGCGATCAGCTCGCCCTTGGCAAAGGTCTCGAAGCCGATCAGCGGGCGCACGAAGGCGAAGTCTTCCGACTTGATGACGTAGGTCTGCAGCAGCTGGAAGCGGCGTTGCGCCTCGGGCGGCGGCGTGGCCGGGTCCTTGTCGACGAGGCCGAAATACGCGAGGAAGTCGTAGGTGACGGCGGTCGCGAGCTCCGACGCCGAGCGCAGGAAGTGCTGGCCGCACTCGACCACCATCGCCACGCCCTTGCCGTCCGGGCCGCCATGGCTGCCGTACTGGATCAGCGGCGTGCCCGAGCCCAGGCCGTCGGGCATCACCAGGTGCACCGACGGGCGTCCGATGGCCAGCGCGACCTTGGCGTTGCGCTCGAACGCCGGGTACACCCAGAACGGCACCACGGGCTGGCTGGTCGAATGGATGTCGAGGATGTGGTCGGCCGCCTCCACCACCGGGCGCAGGATGCGCGCGCGGCGCAGCTCGGGGCTGTCTTCCGTGCCGTCGAGCCACTCGGGCGACCAGATGCGGTTCAGGTTGTGCACGATCTGGCGGCTGTCGAAGGGCGCCTCTTCCTTGAACGACTCGTAGGCCTCGATGTTGGCGAAGGCCACGGTGAGCGTGCCGATCTTCGGGCGCACGTTGTTGTCGAGCAGGTGCGTGGCGGCGGTCATGCCGCAGATCTCGTTGCCGTGCGTGAGCGCGTTGATCAGCACGTGCGGGCCGGGCTTGCCCGACTCGAAGCGGTGCACGTAGTCGATGCCGACGTTGCCCTTGCGGTAGGCGGAGAGGTCGCGGGGGAGGACTTCGAGGGCGGGAGGCAGTTGGGTCATGGGGCTGTGGGGAGTGAGCGAAGCAGCCGGCAAGTTTGCTACAGGCCGGGCATTCCTGCTTCAGACCGCGGCGCCAAGTCAACGAGCGCATACCGCGTCGCCTTGCCTTGCCCGTTTCGCTCGAGCAGCCCTGATGCGACAAGCTCGGTCAGTTCGCGGTAGGCCGTGGCACGCGATACGCCGGCAATGGCCACGTATTTCTCCGTACTCATGCCGCCAAGAAACCCGCCGGGTCCCGCGTCGTACAGCTTGTTCAGCACCTTGCGCTGACTCGGCGTGAGCGCGGGGTGCGCGGCATCCAGCGCAACCCAGAAGTTGGTCTTGGCGCCTGCCGCCTGGATGTGCGCCACGGTCGACAAACAGGCTTTCTCGACACAGCCTGCAAACCAGCGCACCCACGCCGTGACATCCATGCCGTCCTGCGCGCTGGCCACCTGCAACTGGCTGTAGTAGCCCCCTCTGTCGAGCCACAGTTGCTGCGACATGCTGAAAAGCCGCTGATTGCTGCGCAGGTCCTGTGCGAGCGCCAGGTCGCTCAGCGCACGGCCGATGCGGCCGTTGCCGTCTTCAAAGGGATGGATGGTCTCGAACCACAGGTGCGCAATGGCGCTGCGGACGATGCCGTCCATCATCGGCTGCTCGCGGCCTGCCTCGAACCATTCGAGCAGCGCCTTCATGAGGCCCGGCACTTCGCGCGAAGGCGGTGCCTCGTAGTGCAGCACGTCTGGCTTGCCAAGCCTTGGGGTGACGATCTGCATCGGCTCTTCGTGCACACGGTACCCCCCGGTGACGATGCGCGTGATGCCGCTGCGCCCGTTCGGAAACAGGGCTGCATGCCAATCGAACAGGGCCTCTTCAAACAGCGGTTCGCGCCAGCGCGCAAGGGCCGCTTCGACGATGTCGAGCGTGGCTTCGGTGCGTTCGTCCCGAGGGACGCGGCTTGCGGGCGTCAGCCCCAGCCGCCGGGCAGCGGAAGCACGCACCGAATTGACCTGCAGGGTCTCGCCCTCGATCTGCGCGGTGGCGATGGCCTCTTGTGTCCACTCATCGAGCTGAAGTTCGGCAAGGTCGACCAGTTGAAGGTTGCTGGCCACGCCCAGCATGCGCCCCTGTGCCAGCCGCGCCGCGGCCAGCGCGGGCTGCAAAGCATGCGCGTCCACCTCGAACCGAGGCCATTTCCTGTTTTGCCAAATCCACATGAAGCGCATCTTAGGCAAATACGCTTCAAAAATGAAGCGCATTTGCTCACAATACGCTTCAGCAAGACGGGACTACCAGTTCACTTCACGCTCCGGCGTCGCCGAAATATGGTGGATCGAAAGGTCCGCCCCGTCGTATTCCTCTTCCTGCGTCAGCCGCAGCCCGACCGCCTTCTTCAGCGCGCCGTACACCGCCCACCCTGCCAGGCCGGCCCAGACGACGCCCAGCAGCGTGCCAATGAGCTGCGCCCACACGTTCACACCGCCCATGCCGCCCAGCGCCTGCGTGCCGAAGATGCCTGCCGCGATGCCGCCCCAGGTGCCGCACAGGCCGTGCAGCGGCCACACGCCGAGCACGTCGTCGATCTTCCATCTGTTCTGCACCAGCGTGAACATCTTGACGAAGATCGCGCCGGCCACGCCGCCCACCACCAGCGCGCCCAGCGGGTGCATCAGGTCGGAGCCGGCGCAGATGGCCACCAGCCCCGCGAGCGGGCCGTTGTAGACGAAGCCGGGGTCGTTCTTGCCCATGGCCAGCGCGACCAGCGTGCCGCCGACCATCGCCATCAGCGAGTTGACGGCGACGAGGCCGGAGATCTTGTCGATGCTCTGCGCGCTCATCACGTTGAAGCCGAACCAGCCCACGCACAGCACCCATGCGCCGAGCGCCAGGAACGGAATGTTCGACGGCGGGTGTGCGCTCAGCGAGCCGTCGCCCCGGTAGCGGTTGCGCCGCGCGCCCAGCAGCAGCACGGCCGGCAGCGCGAGCCAGCCGCCCACGGCATGCACCACCACCGAGCCCGCGAAGTCATGGAACTCGTGGCCGGTGAGCGACGCTATCCAGCCCTGGATGCCGAAGTGCTTGTTCCACGCGATGCCTTCGTACAGCGGGTAGACGAAGCCGACGATCACCGCCGTGGCGATGAGCTGCGGCCAGAACTTGGCGCGCTCCGCGATGCCGCCCGAGATGATGGCCGGAATGGCTGCGGCAAAGGTCAGCAGGAAGAAGAACTTGACCAACTCGTAGCCGCTTCTTGCCGACAGTTCGATGGCGCTCACGAAGAAATGCGTGCCATAGGCCACGCCGTAGCCCACCAGGAAGTACACGATGGTCGACACCGAGAAGTCGACCAGGATCTTCACCAGCGCATTGACCTGGTTCTTCTTTCGGACGGTGCCGAGCTCCAGAAAGGCAAAACCGGCATGCATGGCCAACACCATGATCGCGCCGAGAAGGATGAAGAGCGCGTCAGCGCCCTGTTTGAGTGCGTTCATTGAAGCTTCTTGCAGTTTTTTGTTTTGATTTGGTGCAACGCACCCGAATTGCTCGGAGCGGCGCCATAAGCAAGCAAAAAAAGTGCCTGAAAGCTCTCTGATGGTGCAGAAAGAACCAATAACGGGCTTTCCCAGCCCGGCCACGCACCGGATCAGCCCGCGCCGGCGCGCAGTGCGTCCCGGTAGCGGCGGCTGCAGGGCACCGTGGTGCCGTCGTGCATGTGCAGCCTGGCGTCGCCGCCGTCCAGCGGCTCGATTTCCTTGACGCGGCCCAGGTTCACGGCGTGGCTGCGGTGCACGCGCGCGAAGCGGTCGGGGTCGAGTTGGGTCAGGAAGTCGGTGAGCGTGGCGCGGAGCAGGTAGTCGTGGCCGTTGACGTGCAGGCCCACGTAGTTGCCTTCGGCCTGCAGCCAGTCGATGTCGGTGGCGGCGATGAGGAATTCGCGGCGCAGCTTTCGCACGAGGAATCGTTCGGGGCGCGGGGGCGGCGGTGGGGCCGTCTCCGGCACGGAGGGCGCCGCCTCTGTCGCCCCTTCCTCCGGCGCATCGAGCACCCGGGCCTCTCCCTGCAGCCGCAGCAGGAACCGCCGGTAGACCCAGATGCCGAAGATCATGCTGGCGTACCCCCGCACGTCCTTCAGGTACTCATAGCCCCACTGGGCGGTCCAGTTGGAAAAGCCGTAGTGCTCGCCAACCATCGAATAGACCAGCGAGCGCAGCCCGAACATGCCGGCCACATGGACCACGCTGACCGCCACGCTGGCCGCCAGGTGCCAGGCCAGGAACCGGACCCAGTGCCTGCTCGCCAGCGGCGCCAGCCAGCGCTCGATGGCCACCAGTGCCGGCACCAGCAGCAACAGCACGAAGTGGCTCGACACCTCCCAGGTGACGACTTCCCAGCGGGCATGCGGCACCGCGCGATTGCCGACATCGGCGATCGCGACCAGGGTGCTGAACGCGGCCTGCAGCGTCATCAGCACGATCCAGAAGCCCACCTCGACATAGCGGCGGATCGGCTCGTAGCGTTCGTAGAGGTTCTTGCGTGGATCGCCCATGCCCGGAATTCTCGCGAAATCGCCCCCTGGGGCCGGCGAATTTCGTCCCTGGGGGCCACCGCTCGTCACAAAGCGGGGGCAATCCGTCCCGGCGGCGCGCCGCCGCGGGGCCGTGCGGCCGAACATCGCGGCCTTCCAAATTCGAGGCCCCAAGATGCACACCGCCGCCGACATCCCGCCAGACCATCGCCGCCACGACATCGACGCCCTGCGCGCGCTGGCATTCCTGTTCGTCATCCTCTATCACGTGGGCATGTACTACGTGGCCGGCTGGCACTGGCACCTCAAGAGCCCTCACGAGGCCGAATGGCTGCGCTGGCCGATGGCCATGCTCAACCTCTGGCGCATGGACCTGGTGTTCCTCATCTCCGGCGTGTCGCTGGGCTTCCTGAGCCGCGGCCAGGGCACCTGGGCGCTGCTGCGCAGCCGGGGCCTGCGGCTGATGCTGCCGCTGGCCTTCGGCATGGCGGTGATCGTGCCCTACCAGGCCTATGCGCAGGGCGTGGCCAACGGCATGGTGGCGCCGGGCTTCGGCGCCTTCCTGCTGCGCTACCTGTCGATGAGCGCGCCGTGGCCGAAGCAGGCCTTCGACGGCGCGGAGTTCGGCATCACCTGGAACCACCTCTGGTACCTGCCTTACCTGTTCACCTACACGGCAATCGTGGCGCTGACGCTGCCGCTATGGAAGTCCGCCGCCGGGCAGCGGGTGCGGCGCGGCTTCAACGGACTGCGCGGCTGGAAGCTGCTGTTGCTGCCGACGGTGCCGCTGCTGCTGTGGACGATGCTGCTGGCCTCGCGCTTTCCGGCCACCCACAACCTGGTGCGCGACTTCCACCTGCACAGCATCTACTTCACGATGTTCCTCTACGGCTACTGGATGGGCGTGGACACCGGCGTCTGGAAGGAACTGGAGCGGCTGCGCCGGGTGTCCCTTGCGCTGGCGCTCGCGGTGATCGCCGTTTTCTTCACGTTGCGCGCCGTCACCAGCGGGCCGCCCTCGGGGCTGTCGATGGACGTGCTGCGCGTGCTCTACCTGTGGCTGACTGTCTCGGCCATCCTGGGCTACGGGCACCGGTACCTGAACCGGCCCTGGCCCTGGCTGCGCTGGGCCAACGAGTCGGTGTACCCGTGGTACGTGCTGCACCAGACGCTGATCATCATCGGCGCGGTGCTGCTGGCCCCGCTCGCGCTCGGGCCGGTGGTAGAGCCCGCGCTGCTGGTGGCGCTCACCATCTTCGGCTGCTGGGCGCTGACCGACGGGCTGATCCGCCGCGTCAACTTGCTGCGGCCGCTGTTCGGGCTGAAGCTCAGGCGGCCGGCTTCGCGGCAGCCTCTTCCACCGGAACCAGAATGGCGTTCCCCGTCGCCACGAGCTTGAGGGCATCGCCCTCGCCCTGCGCATAGAGCTCGGCCGCCGCAAACACCTGCTTGCGCCCGGCCTTCACCACCCGCCCCCGCGCCACGAAGGCGCGGCCCACGGCGGGCGAGATGCAGTTCACCGAGAAATGCGACGCCAGCACGCGGCCCGCCACGCTGGCGGCCGCGAAGCCGCTCACGGTGTCGAGCAGCGCGCCGATCATCCCCGCATGCAGGAAGCCTGCGTACTGGCCCATGTCTTCCTCGCGGAAGTCCATGCGCAGCTCGGCCTCGCCGTTGGCGGCGCTCGTGACTTCGAAGCCGGCCCAGCGGTTGAAGGCGGCGGTCTTGTTGATGGCCTGGATGGTGTCGAGCATGGCGTGCAGTCCCTTGAAAGCGATGCAGGCCACTCTACGAACCGCCCCTCGCATTCGTCGTCGCGCGCGTGACCGCCCACGCGCCGGCGGTTGCCTTGGCGACAGCGGCCGAAAATTTTCTTGTGATGCCTTAACCCCGCTCGCGCGGCCCGTCCGTAGCAGTGGGGGTCTGTCCCACTTTCTTCGAAGGCATCCCATGAAAGCATCGACCTCCGTCTTCCTTCGCGCCACCGCCGGCGCCGCCGTCCTGCTGGTGCTGAGTCTCAGCGCGCAGGGGCAAGCCGCCACGCAGCCGGCCGGCTTTTCCGGCTCGCGCATCACCCAGGTCAAGGTCTATCCCGGCAGCGCCACCATCGATCGCGTGGCGCGGGTGGCGGCCGGCAGCCGTTCGGTTACCTTCGCCTGCCTGCCCGCCGGGCTGGACGTGCAGAGCCTGCAGGTGTCGGCCGACGCATCGGTGCGCGTCGGCGAGACCTCGGTGCTCGGCGAGGCGCGCGAGCTTTCCGCGCAGTGCGCGAGCAGCGCGCTCGACGGCCGCATCCGCGAACTCGAGGACCAGAAGGCCGCGCTGCAGGCCGAGAGCGATGCGCTCGGCATGGTCAACGGCTACCTCAAGGGCCTGGCCGGCAGCGCCGGCGATGCGCCCCAGGGGGCCCGCGCACCCATGGATGCGCGCAACCTCGTCGCCATGACCGAGGCGATGCGCCGCACCGGGCAGGACTCGCTGCTCAAGCAACACCAGATCCAGCGCCGGCAGACCGACATCGACCGCCAGCTCAACCCGCTGCTCGCCGAACGCACCCGCACCCAGGGCAGCGGCGAGCAGGTGATGGCCGTGACGGTCACGCTGGCGGCCAGCGCGGACGCCGACGTCAGGCTCAGCTACCAGGTCAACGGCCCCGGCTGGACGCCCAGCTACCGCGCGCTGCTCGACAGCGGCACCGGCAAGGTCCGCATCGAGCGCCAGGCGCTGGTGGCACAGGCCACGGGCGAAGACTGGCGCGGCGTGAAGCTGGTGCTCTCCACCGGCCAGCCGCGCCGCGAAACCACCGGGAGGCTGCCATCGGCATGGCGCATCGGCGTGGAGCCGCCGCCGCCGCCGGCGCGCACGCGCAACGAAGAGCTGGCGCCGATGCCCGCCGCGCCGATAGCCATGGCCCCCGAGAGCGCCAGGCAGTTGCGGGAGCGCCGTGCGCCGCTGTTCGACGTGAGCGTGTTCGACAGCAGCTTCGCCACCGAGTTTTCAGTGCCGCAAAGCATCGACGTGCCCTCCAACGGCCAGCGCGTGACCCTGGCGCTGGGCCAGCATGAAGACACCGCCAGGCTGGTCGCCCGCACCAGCCCGCGCGTGGATGCCAGCGCCTTCCTGGTCGCCGACATGGCGCAGCCCGACGGCGTCTGGCCGGCCGGCCCGATGCTGCTGTACCGCGACGGCGCCTTCGTCGGCAACGGCCGCTGGAGCCCGCCCACCGATGCCCGCCTGACGCTGTCCTTCGGCCGCGACGAACTGGTGCGCGTGCAGGCCGAGCCCGAGCGCGACAACCAGGGCACCGGCGGCTTCGCCGGCTCGCGCGCCGAGCGCAAGGTGCAGCGCGCCTACGTCGTCGAGAACCGCCACCGCACGCCGGTCACGGTGGAGGTGCTGGAAGCCGCGCCGGTGTCGGTCGACGAGCAGGTGCGCGTGAGCTCGCAGTTCGCGCCCAGGCCCGACGACCTGTCGTGGAACAAGCAGCCCGGCCTCACGATGTGGCGCTTCGACCTGGACCCCGGCAAGTCCGCCCGCGTGGCGGCCGACTACACCATCGGCTACCCGAAGGACGCGCGGCTGCAGATGCGCTGAGCGCCCTCGCCCGCGGACCGAGCGCGCATGAACCTCGGGCTTGCGGGCCGCTCCTCAGATCCGAGTCAGGCCGGCGTGGCATCCTCATGGACCCAATCGCTCATCCATGGGAGAAAAAGCGTGAGAAGGATTCATCGGCGAGGCGCGCTGGCCTTGTCGGCCGCGTGCGCGGCGTCCGCCCTGCTCGCCGTCTCGGGCTGCGAACGGAAAAGCGCGCCCGCAGCTGCCGCCGCCGCGCCGCCGGAACCCGCCCTGCCGGCCACCGCCATCGGCAGCGTGGAAATCACGCAGGAAGACATCGACTGGTTCCGCCGCAGCAAGGCCGAGTGGGTCGACTGCGAATCCGGCGCACCCGGCATCGTGCCGCCCGACCTGACGCTCGAGCAGTTCGGCGAAGCGCTCGACGGCGCCTCCTCTGCGGCGGTCGAGCGCTTCACCAACGTGGCCTCGGCCTTCTTCCTGCACGCGAGCTTCGCGCAGGGGCACTACGCCTTCCAGCCGCCTTTCGGCCAGCGCGATGCCTTCGACGTGACCGACGAGCACATCCGCCTGCTGCAGCGCGCGAACTGGCGCACCTTCATGATCGACTGCAAGCGCCCGTACGGCGACTTCACCCACTTCGAGATCGACATGGCCGACATCCTCGGCCTGCCGCTGAAGAAGGACGCCAAGGGCCGCGCGCAGATCGGCAAGGACGCCGAGCAGCGCATGGACGCGCTTCATGCCGACATGCTCTATGCGCTGCAGGCGTACATCCGCTTCGCGCGGCTCAACCCGGGGCGCTACGTGGTGCCGGGGCGCAGCTTCTCGCGCTTCGTGAGCCGGCCGCTGTGCCGCCCGGTCTCGGCCACGCGCGTCGCGCTCTACCAGCGCGCGCTGAAGGCCGCCGGCCCGCATCCGGATTCGCGCCGCACGGTGGCGCTCAACGAGGCGGCGGCGGCGTTGTTCGCGCTGGACTGAGGGCGCTCAGGCTTCCTGCCCGGGCACCGTCTCTGGCTTCGGCTTGCCCTTCTGCTTGCGCGCGGCCTTCTTCGCGGCCCGCTCGGCGTCTCGGCGCTGCCCATCGGCCAGCCATTCGGCAAACTCTTCCGGTGTTTCGAGCGTGATGCGCCCGAGGTTGCCGGCGCGGAATTCGTGCATGACGATTTCCGCCGCCTTCTGCAGGTTGACGCGCCCCTTGCCCAGCAGCGCACCGCGCTTGCGGCCGATGGTGTCGAGCAGCGCCTCGTCCTTCATCTCGGCCATGGTGGCGGCGTCGAGCTCCACCAGCTTGAAGCGCGCGGCCACGCCGGCGCCGTAGTGCACCTTGAGGTAGTTGAGCAGCTCGAGCGCCACCTCTTCCTCGTCGAAGGCGTTGCGCCCCACGGCGCCGCTGGCGGCCAGGTTGTAGCCGCTCTTGGGCACGATGATGCGCGGCCACAGCATGCCGGGTGTGTCCCACAGGTAGAAGTCGTCGGCCAGCGTGATGCGCTGTTCGAGCTTGGTGATGCCGGCCTCGTCGCCGGTCTTGGCCTTGCGCCCGCCGGTCAGCGTGTTGATGAGCGTCGACTTGCCCACGTTGGGAATGCCGCAGATCAGCACGCGCATCGGCTTGGCCATGCCGCCGCGGTTGGGCGAGAGCTGGTGGCAGGCCTTCACCAGTTGCTGCGCGGGCGTGGTCTGGCTCGCGTCCAGGCCGATGGCGCGGGTGTCGGGCAGCGCGTTGTAGTGCGCGAGCCACTGCACGGTGCGCTCGGGGTCGGCCAGGTCCTGCTTGTTGAGCACCTTGAGGCTGGGCCGCCCGGCCGTGAGCTCCGCCAGCATGGGGTTGGCGCTGGAACCGGGCAGGCGTGCGTCGAGCAGTTCTATGACCACGTCGATGTCTTTCACCCGCTCGGTGATGGCCTTCTGGGTCGCATACATGTGACCGGGGAACCACTGGATCGCCATCGGTAGGCTCTTTCTTTTCGCGCTGACTGGAATTCGGGGAAACGGACCGGCCTTCGGGCCGGGGTGCGAATTGTGAACCGGGAACCTGAACGCTAGCTGCGCGCTACGTTTTCGATAGCTGCGCTCGGCGATTCTGCCTACCCCGCTGAGCCGCGTGTTCGCGTCGGCGCCGGCGCCGGCGCCGGCGCCGGCACAGCATTGATTTTTGGCGCATTGCGCGCGGGTTGCACACACGCGCAATCCCCTAGAGGGTTTTGCGACGCCCGAGGCGCGTCCGCCCCTATCATTTGAACGAGCGCGGCGCATGAGCGTCGGTCGAGTCGAAAACTTTTTTATGGAGTTACCGCGATGAAACCCGTCTCCGAACTGCTCAAGCGTCACGATTCCGCGGCCTGGCGCACCTCTCCCAACGCCACCGTGTTCGACGCGCTGGCCACCCTCGCGCGCTTCGAGGTGGGCGCGCTGATGGTGATGGAGGGCGAGAAGCTGGTCGGTTTTCTTTCAGAGCGCGACTACACCCGCAAGGTGGCGCTGCAGGGCAAGAACTCGAAGGAAGTGCGCGTTTCGGAGATCATGACGCCCGATGTGATGACCGTCACCCCGCAAACCCGCACGCGCGCCTGCATGACGCTCATGAGCCAGCGCAAGTTCCGCCACCTGCCGGTGGTCGACGGCGAGAAGGTGGTCGGCATGATCTCGATCCAGGACCTGATGGACGACATCATCTCGGACCACGAGGCCACCATCGAGCAGCTGACCACATACATCCAGAGCTGAGAAACCGCCGCATTGCGGACCCTGCCCGGCGCGTGGGTAGGGAATAGACCTACGCACGATGCGTCACATCCGGGCGCACAGTGAGGCTTCGTTCATCCATCCAGCAGGGAGATTGCATGCAGATTCAGGTCAACACGAGCAACGGCATCACCAACAAGGACGCGCTGGAGCGCTGGGCCGACACCGAGATCAAGCAGCACCTGAGCCGTTTCGTCGACGACGTGACACGCGTCGAAGTACACCTGAGCGACGAGAACCACGACAAGACCGGCGGCGCCGACAAGTGCTGCGTGATGGAGGCGCGCTTGGCGCACCTCCAGCCGCTGGCGGTGAAGCAGCACGCCGCCACCCTCGACGAAGCCTTCCGCGGCGCCGCCGACAAGCTCAAGCGGCTGCTCGACAGCACGCTGGGCCGCCTTCACAACCACCGGGACCGCGGCTCGATCCGCACCGATCCCAGCTTTATTGCGGAGTAGGCGGCGCGGCGGCGGCTTTGCGCCGGCGCGCGCGAGGCCGCGCGGCCGTTGCCGTGCCGCCCGACTCGGCCGGAATCGACGGCGGCCGGTGGCCGCTGGCCATCCACTCGTCATAAAAAACGATCTTGCTTTCGACCAGCGTGAGCGCCCTCTTCCATTCGGCGATGGTGCCGGTCACGCGTTCGCGGTGCGCTGCCAGCATGTCGCGCCGCTGGCGCAGCGTGGACTTGCCCTGCACCGCCAGCGCCGTGTACTCGCGCATCTCGGCAATCGACATGCCGGTGCGGCGCAGCCTTTCCATCAGGTCGAGCCAGCCGACGTGCGGCTCGCCGTAGAGGCGCCGTCCGCCCTCGTCGCGCGCCACGCCGGGCACCAGCCCCTGTGTCTCGTACCAGCGGATGGCGTGCACCGTGCGGCCGGTGCGGGCCGCCAGCTCGCCGATATGGAAGGGCGTGCCCCTGCTCTCAGCCGGCATGGGCGGGGGCGGGAGGCGGCTGCAGCGCCTCCTGCACGAGCGCTGTGTCGAAGTATTCGGTCAGCTCTTTCACCTTGCCTCCTTCAAGTCGGTAGACGTAGCAATAGCGGTTGTTGTAGCGCTTGCCGGCCTTGGTGGGCACGTCGCCGCTGAACAGCACCACCACGCGGTCGCCCTCGGCGATGACGCGCTCCGTCCTGCTGCGGTAGGGCGCCGCGAACTGCGCGAAGAGCGGGTCCAGCAATTCCTCGCGGATCGCCTTCTTGCCCTGGTAGGTGCGCGACCACGCAGTGCTGCCTTCGAGCTTCCAGCTCGCGTCGTCGGCGAGGCTGTCGACGAAGGCCTGGCCGTTGCCCTTGTCCAGCTCGTCGTGGATGTGCTGGACGAGGGCCTTGTTGTCGATCGTGTTCATGGCTTGATTTCCTTGCGTTGAATGAATGAACCGAGCGCCCAGAAGGCGCCCGGAGAATTCATTGGAAATGCTCGAGTGCACTCGAGGTCAAGCGCGCCATGAACAGAACAGGCGGCAGACGGTGCCGTCAGCCCCGCTTCGCGTTGGCCATGCCCTTGGCCACTTCGTTGGAGCCCTGCGCCGCGCCGCTCTGCGGCACGATCTCGCCCTCGCGCTCGGTCACCTCCGACAGGCGCGCGGCCAGCTGCTCCGGCGTGTCGGCCTCGATGCCCAGCCAGGCGCCTTGCGTCAGCGTGATGTGCGCTGCCTCGAAGGTGCCGGCGCCGGCACAGAGGATGGTGCGGTTCGGCGCGTCCTGCGCGGCCAGCACCAGCATGGCGGGCACCACGGCCTCGGGGCGGAAGGCCTCGAGCATTTCCTTGGGGAACAGGTCCTCGGTCATGCGGGTGGCGGCGGTGGGAGCCAGGCAGTTCACGCGGATGTCGTTCTTCGCGCCTTCGATGCTCAGCGTCTGCATCAGGCCCACCAGCGCCAGCTTGGCGGCGCCGTAGTTGCTCTGGCCGAAATTGCCGTACAGGCCGGACGACGAGGTGGTCATCACGATGCGGCCGTACTTCTGCTCGTTCATGAGCGCCCAGACGGCCTTGGTGCAGTTCACGGCGCCCATCAGGTGCACGTCGACCACCAGCTTGAAGTCGGCCAGCTCCATCTTGGCGAAGCTCTTGTCGCGCAGGATGCCGGCGTTGTTGACGAGGATGTCGACGCGGCCCCATGCGTCGACCGCTTCCTTGACCATGGCCTGCACCGCCTCGAAGTCGGTCACCGAAGCGCCGTTGGCAATGGCTTCGCCGCCGGCCGCCTTGATCTCATCGACCACCGCCTGCGCGGCGCTCACCGAACCGCCGGAACCGTCGCGCGCGCCGCCCAGGTCGTTCACCACCACCTTGGCGCCGCGCGCAGCCAGCGCCAGCGCATGCTGGCGGCCGAGCCCGCCGCCCGCGCCGGTCACGATGGCCACGCGGCCCTTGAAGTCGATGCTGCTGTTGCTGCTGCTCATGTCTCTTTGTCGCTTTCCTAGGGAGTTGCTTGCCGTTGTTCGTCGTTGCCGCCCGGAAGGCGGCAGCGTGGCGTTTTACCCCAGAAATGCGCCGGTGCGCAGTCTTGCGCGCGTCAGCCGGCCGGCCCCGGTTCGACCGTGCTCAACCGTGGGCGGAGCGCACCTGCTCGCAGTACGCGACCAGCTGGTCGAGCTCGGCGGACTTGTCGAAGAAGGCGTCGGCGCCCAGCTGCTCCGAGCGCTGGCGCATGTCGGTGGTGGCGTAGTTGCTGAGCACCACCACCTTCTGGTGCGGCGCGCGGTTGCGGCAGGCCTGGATCACGCCGAGGCCGTTGCCGCGCTTGAGGAACAGGTCGACGATGGTCAGGTCCCAGTCTTCGCTGTGCAGGCGCAGCCAGGTCACGGCCTCGTCTTCTGTGCTGGCGGAGGCCACGACCTCGGCATCGGCCACGTCCTGCAGGAAACCGACGAGGTTCTCGCGGATCACGGGGCTGTCTTCGACGAGGTAGGCCCTGAAGCTCATGGCGACAGCGCCGGCTCGGCGGCTGGCCGGCAAGTACTGGATGACGAAGATGGTCGGTGCATGCCCACATCGTCGCAACCCGGGCGACGCCCACGGTGAGCCATGCGGGCCAATGCCTGTAGGCCATCGGCCAGCACGCCTGTCGGCATGCGAGGCGCGGGGCCGCTCAGGCGCCCCGCCGCATCGGGGCCAAAAGCCTAGGCCGCCAGCGCCACCACGCGGCCGCGCGTCATGCCCAGCCGCGAGGGCGACACGTACTGCTCGCGGTAGATCTCGAAGGGCATGGTGTCGGCCGCCTCGATGCGCTTCTGCTCCTGGATCGACTCGGCAGTCATCCGCTCGAACGCGGCCTGCTGCTCGGCCGAGAACGGCATGGCCAGCAGCGCGGCACGGGTCTGCTCCGACTGGGCGCGCACGAAGCCGACGAAGGAATTGCCGTGCTGCTGCTCGATCGCCGCCAGCACGCGGGCCGAAGGCAGGCTGTCGGGGTCCTTCAGCGCGGCCAGCGCGGCACGCACGGCATCGACATGCTGCGTGCCGCTGCCGCCGTGCGCCGCGTCGAGCGCAGCGGCAATCGGCAGGCACTGTTCGGCCAGCTCCACGCCCCAGTCGGCCAGCGTCACTTCGCTGCCGCCGCGCGCAAGACGCAGGCCCGGCTCGCGCCCGCGCGCGGCGGTGAGGTGCTGGTTGCGCGCGAGGTCGGCGATTTCCTGCGGCGTGTCGTCGGGGCTGTCGCTCAGCAGGCAGTGCAGCAGGAACACGTCGATGAAGCGCATGGTCTGCGCATTGATGCCGACGGTCTCGAAGGGGTCGAGGTCCATCAGGCGCACTTCGACATACTCCACGCCTCGCTCGCGCAGCGCATGCAGCGGGCGCTCGCCGGGGTTGATGACGCGCTTGGGGCGGATGGTGCCGTAGAACTCGTTCTCGATCTGCAGCAGGCTGGTGGCGAGCTGGTTGTAGTCGCCGCCCAGGTTGCGGATGCCGATGGCCTCGTAGGCCGGCCACGGGCGCGTGAGCGCATCCTGCAGCGAGGCGCCATAGCCCTCGAGGCTGTTGTAGCTCACGGCCAGCGAAGCCTGCGCGTCGCTCTGGTAGCCCAGCCGGCCCATGCGCAGCGAGGTGCCGTGCGGCATGAACATGCTGCCGTCGCCCAGCGGCTGCAGCTCGTGCGGGCGGCCCGCCACGAAGCTCGAACACAGCGCCGGCGAAGCGCCGAACAGGTACAGCAGCAAAAAGGCGTGGCGGCGGAAGTTGCGGATCAGCGCGAAGTACTGTTCGCTGGACACCTCGGGCAGCGACCAGTTGTAGTGGATGCCCGAAATGGTCTGCATGCGCCGGCCGTAGCGGTGGCTCAGGCCCATTCGGTAGACGCTCTTGGCGCGGCCCACGTTCGACGAGCCATAGCGGCCGATCGGAATGGTCTCGTCGGTCGGCAGGCCGCAGGGCATGCTCGACACCCACAGGCGCTCGTCGCCCAGCGTATCGAGCACGCGGTAGGTGAACTGGTGCACCCGCGTGAGCTCTTCCAGTGCCGCTTCGACGCCGCCGTGCACGCCCGTGATGAGTTCGAGCTGCGATTCGCTGAAGTCGGTCGTGATGTGCGGATGCGTGAGCGCGGAGCCCAGCGCCAGCGGATGCGGCGTGAGCGCGAGCTTGCCGTCCGGCAGCGCCCGCAGGCTTTCCTTCTCGATTCCGCGTCGCATGCCTTTCAGTCGTGTCGCTGAAAGAGCACCCAACCTCTCCTGCAATCTGTTGCTCATATTGTTATGACCCATCAATCTTCTGAGGGGCTGGAAGGTAGCACGGGCGCGCGCGCGTTGCTTGTGCAGGGAATCCCGCATTCGGCTAGCCTGCCGGGCGCTATTTTTTTGATAGCTTCACGCATAGCTGCCACGCGGGTTGAACGGCTCGACCGTTGCTCGATGCGGGCCGGAATCAGGCCTTGGCGCGGCCCGCCGAGGGGTCGATCTCCTCGGACTGGTAGACATGCATCTCCGGCATGCCGTCGGCCATGGCCGCCAGCGCCTTGGCGAAGGCGCGCGAGGCGTCCACCCGGAAGTGCGCCTGCAGCGCGGCCATGTCGCTCCAGCGCTCCACGAAAGTCAGGCGCAGCGGCTGCAGCGCGTCGGTCGTCACTTCATGCGAGATGCAGCCCGGCTCGGCGCGCGAGCGCTGCACGTGCTCGGTGCTGATGGCCAGCATCGCCTGCAGGGTGTCGGGCTTTGCCAGCGCGTGTCCGATGACCAGGATCATGGGGTCGTCTCCTTCAGCCGAGCACCCGCAGCAGAAAGCGGTTCAGGTCGGCAATTTCTTCCATGCACACCGAATGCGCCATGGCGTATTCGTGCCACTCGACGGGGTAGCCCAGGGCGGTGAGCGCGTCGCGCGAGCGCACGGCGGCGGCCAGCGGCACCACCGGGTCCTGCCGGCCGTGCGCCAGGAACACCGGCGTTTCGTGGTTGGCGGCGTGGCGCTCGGCCGCGGTGGTGGCCGCGATCGGCAGGTAGCCCGAGAGGCCGACGATGCCCGCCAGCCGCTCGGTGTGGCGCAGGCCCGTCATGAGGGCCATGGCGCAGCCTTGCGAGAAGCCCGCCACCACGATGCGGCCGGCGGCGATGCCACGGGCCTTCTCGCTGGCAATGAGCGCCTCGATGGTGGCCTGCGAGCGGCGCAGGCCGGCCTCGTCTTCGCGCGCCGCGAGATCGGCCACGGCAATGTCGTACCAGGCCGGCATCTGGTAGCCGCCGTTGATGGTCACGGGAATGACGGGTGCGTTGGGGAACACGAAGCGTACGGAGCCCACGGCCGCCAGATCGAGTTCATTGGCGATCGGCACGAAGTCGTTGCCGTCGGCGCCGAGGCCGTGCATCACGATCACCGTGGCGGTGGGGTTGGGGGCGGTTTCTATCTCGATGGGGGGACGGGACATGGTCGGGCAAAGGTATTCAGGAACGCGAATGACAGGACCTTAGCGCATTCGGGGCCTGCCAGAGGCATGGAAACGGCCGGTTGGCTGACTTGCACACGGTTGCGCCGTGCCCAACATGGCCTGAAAAGACACCAAGGAAACCCGCGTGAGCCATTCCCCTCCCCTGGTAGAGACCAAGCTGGCCGGCGTCGTGCTGGTCTGTGGCGACTGCGAAGAACGCAAGGACGGCCCCACGAAGCTGAGGGCCAAGCAGGTCCGCAAGGAACTGAAGCACGGCCTGTCGCACCTGCCGGTGCGGCTGCGCGTGGTGCAGTGCAGCTGCCTCGGCCTGTGCCCGAAGAAGGCCGTCGCGCTTGCCGCCGTGGCGCAGGGCCATGCCCCGCTGGCGGCCGAGGCGTGCACCGAGCAGGACGTGGACGCCTTCGCCAAGGCGCTGGCCCGGTCCGTCAAGTGAACGGGCGAGGCGCTATTCGGCCTTGATGCCGACCGCCTTCACGATCTGCGCATAGCGCTCGTACTCGCTCGACACCTGCGCCTGGAACTGGCGCTGCGGATGGCCGGTGGCCTCGATGCCCTGTGCCGCGAGTTCGGCGCGGGCGGCCGGTGTCTGCACGATGCGCCCGGCCTCGGCCGCGATGGCGTCGACCACGGGCTGCGGCGTGCGGGCCGGCGCGAACAGCCCGAACCAGGTGCCCGAGCGGTAGCCCGCGTAAGTCTCGCCCACCGTGGGCACCTCGGGCAGCAGCGCATGGCGCTTCTCGCCGCTGGTGCCCAGCGCCACCAGCCGGCCGCTGCGGATCTGCGGCAACGCCGGGCCCACGGCGATGAACATCACGTCGACCTGCCCCGCGATCACGTCCTGCATGCCCAGCGGGCCGCCGCGGTACGGAATGTGGGTGACGTAGATGCCCGTCTTCTGCTTGAGCAGTTCCATGCTGAGCTGCTGGGGACTGCCGTTGCCGGCCGAGGCGTAGTTGATGCGGCCCGGATGGGCCTTGGCCGCGCGCACGAAGTCGGCCACCGTGCGAAAGCCCGTCTTCGGGTTGGCCACCAGCACGAAGTCGATCTGCCCGAGCGACACCACCGGCACGAGGTCGCGCCGCGCGTCGTAGGGCAGGCCGGCCTGGATGTTGGGGAGGATGGTGATCGGCCCGTCGGCCCCCACCAGCAGCGAATAGCCGTCTGGCTGGGCCTTGGCCAGTCCGTCGGCCGCCAGGATGCCCGCCGCGCCGGCGCGGTTGTCGATCACCACCGGCTGCTTCCATTGCTCCGACAGCCGCTGCCCCAGAAAGCGCGCCAGCACGTCGGGCGAGCTGCCGGGGGTGTTGGCGACCGTGATGTGCACGGGCTTCGACGGATAGGCAGGCTGCTGCGCCTGCGCGGCCAGGGGAAGCGACAGGCCGGCCCACAACGCGCCCAGGGCGAACATCGGAGTCAGCAGGAAACGGGCGCGCATGGTGAACTTTCGTTGGCGGAAGACAAAGCGCGCGATTCTGGAGCGCTCCCGCCCGCAGGCAAACGACCCATTTGTCAGATGCTTAGCTGCGTTCGGGCATATGCCCCGGCTTGCCGGCGCCCCCGATGGGGACGCGGGCACCCCGGATGCAACACAATGGCGTTTCGCATGAAGACCACCACCCCGCAACCGAAGCCCCCTCTTGCCGCCAGCGCCGCCGCGGCGCCGTTCGACAGCGAACGGCTGCTGCGCGACAGCGGCCTGCGCGTGACGCGCGCCGCGCAGACCGTGCTCGAACTGCTCGAACGCAGCTCCCAGCCGCTGACCCACGAGGAAGTGGCCGCCGCCTACACGGCCACCGCCGGCGAGGCGCCCGACCGCGTCACGGTCTACCGCGTGCTCGACCGGCTGGTCGAGGCCGGCCTGTGCGACCGCCGCGTGGGCGCCGACCGGGTCAACCGCTTCTCGCGCCATGTCGAGGCCGCCTCGGGCAACACCTTCGAATGCGACCAGTGCCACAAGGTGCTGGCCCTGCCGTCCGACCCGGAACTGCCGAAGGTGATGGGCCGGCTGGGCAAGGCGCTGCGCAAGCAGGGCATCGACACCCGCAACACCGCGCTCACGCTGCACGGCACCTGCGGAGAGTGCGCAAGGTAGCTCCAGCCGTTCACGCGTTCCAGGACGGGAAGGGATCGGGAAAGTTCTGCCACCACGAGGCGCCGAAGCGCATCTCGTTTTCCGTCAGCAGGCAGGCGTCGAGCCGCGCGCGCAGCGCGTCTTCATCCATGCCGATGCCGATCAGCACCAGCTCCTGCCGCGCGTCGCCCGTGGCGGGGTCCCAGTTCCTGCGGATCAGCTCCAGCGCCTCCGGGTCGGTCGGCCAGTGCTCGCGCGGCACCGCCGCCCACCAGAAGCCCGCTGCACCGTAGCGGCAGGCGCCGCCGGCCTGCGACCACGAGCCCGCGCGGGTGGCGCGGCTCGCGAGCCAGAAGAAGCCCTTGGAGCGCACCACGCCCTCCCACTCGCTCTGCACCAGCTTCCAGAATCGCATCGGGTGGAACGGCAGGCGCGAACGGTAGACGAAGCTGCGGATGCCGTATTCCTCGGTCTCGGGCACGTGTTCGCCGCGCAGCTCGGCGAGCCAGCCGGGCGCCTGCTCGGCCTCGTCGAAGTCGAACAGGCCGGTGTCCAGCACCCGGTCGAGCGCCACGCGGCCGAACTCCGACACTTCGATGCGGGCGCGCGGATTCAGGCTGCGCAGGATCGCCATCAGCCGCTCCCGTTCCTCGACGGTGACGAGGTCGATCTTGTTGACCACCAGCACGTCGCAGAACTCGATCTGCTCGATCAGCAGGTCGACCACGGTGCGCGTGTCCTCGTCGCCGAGCGACTGTCCGCGACTGCCGAGGCTGTCGGCCGAGCTGTAGTCGCGCAGGAAGTTGAAGGCATCGACCACCGTCACCATGGTGTCGAGCCGCGCCACGTCGGCCAGGCTCTTGCCGTCTTCACCGGCGAAGGTGAAGGTCTCCGCCACGGGCAGCGGCTCGGAGATGCCGGTGGACTCGATCACCAACTGGTCGAAGCGCCCCTCCTTCGCGAGCCGGCCCACCTCCACCAGCAGGTCTTCGCGCAGGGTGCAGCAGATGCAGCCGTTGCTCATCTCGACCAGCTTCTCGTCGGTGCGCGACAGCTGCGCGCCGCCGTCGCGCACCAGCGCGGCGTCGATGTTGACATCGCTCATGTCGTTGACGATGACCGCCACGCGGCGGCCTTCGCGGTTGTGGAGGATGTGGTTCAGCAGCGTGGTCTTGCCGGCACCGAGAAAGCCGGAGAGCACGGTGACGGGGAGGCGATCGGCCATGGGGGCAGCTTCCATATATGCAACAGAATTGCATTATATGGATCAACGCAACTTGGTTGCGTTTGCCGCTCAGTATTGGAGTTGGGGATACCAGTCCTTGCCCCGCCCTTCGGGCGTCATGTCCAGCAGGTTCCAGATCGGCATGGCGTCGGGCGCGCCGCGCGGGTCCTGCCCCGGGTCGGCAGTGCCGGGGCTCATCTCGGCCGCCCAGAAATGGCGGATGGTCTCGCCGTCGCGCCGGAACACGTTGAACGCCGGGTTGTCGCCGCCGTCGGGCTTCTCTCCGGCGTAGTCGCGGTTGAAATCGTTGCCGCCCGACGAGTACAGCGGCAGGTGGCGCCAGCCGCGTTCCCGTGCAAAGGCCGCCATGCGGTCGATGGGCGAGGTGGCGATCACCGCGAACGCCACGCGCTGCAGGATGTCGGGCATTTCGCCGTCGTAGGCGCTGAGCAGCGAGGTGCACATGGGGCATGGCCGCTCCCGCTTCGGGCCGAACATCCAGTTGTAGGTGATGAGGGTGCCGTGCTTTCCGAAAAGCTCGGAGAATTTCACCGGGCCGTCGATGCCCTGGAACAGGTAGTCCTGCGGCACGACGCCGCCCGGCGGCAGCGCGCGGCGCATCTCCGCCACGCGCTCGATGCGGCGGCGCAGATCGATTTCTTCGGCGAGCAGTTCGGTGCGCGCCTTGCGGTACTCGGCGCTTTCGCCGGGGAAGCGGACGGGGTTGGACCTTGCGAGCTGGCTGGCCGAAGCAAGGCCCAAGGACTCTGCACTGGAAGACATGGCGGATCACCTCCTGAAGCCCGAAAGATGGGCATTGACGTAGATCGCGGCGCCATATTGGCCCCGAACATTGCGCCGCGCCAGTACGCGCTTTTCCCCTGCCGGACCTGGAGTTGTCCTACGCCGCCCTACATTTCGAACGCCTCGACCTGCCGCCCGTCGATGTCGGTGACGCCGTAGGCGCGCGCCAGGTCGGCCACGCGCAGCACTTCGCCGGTCTTGTCCATCACCGCGGGGTCGGCAGCCAGCGCGGCCACCGCCCGGCCTAGATAGCGCGGCGATTCGGTGCGCGCGAGTTCTGGCTTCTCCTGCCAGCGCGCCTCGTCGGTCTTGTGCCCGGCCAGCACGAATTCCGTGCGCATCCAGCCCGGCGACACCGCGAGGGACGCCACGCCGTGCGGCTTCAGTTCATGCGCCATGCCGAAGGCCAGCCGCGTCATCGACGCCTTGGCCAGGTCGTAGAACAGGCTGCCGCGCAGGTAGCGGCCCCGGTCCCAGAAGGTGGTGGTGACGATCAGCCCCTTCTTCTGCCGAACCAGCATTGGCGCGGCGCAGCGGCTGGCCACCAGATGGTTGCGCACGCCGCGGTCGAACATCGTGTCCCAGTTCGATAGCGGATGTTCCCAGAACGGCGCCTCGAACACGCCGTTGAAACTCTCGTGGCCGCCCCGGGCGTTGTTGACGAGCAGGTCGAGGCGGCCATGCTCGCGGTCCACGCGATCGAACAGCGCGGCCACTTCGTCTTCACGGGTGTGGTCGCATTGCACGGCAATGCCCCGGCCACCCTGGCGCGTGACCTCCTCGGCCGTGTCGTCGATGCTGCCGGGCAGCGCCTTCAGGTCCGACAGGGCCAGCAATTGGCCGTAGCTGGAGGCAGGCTGGTCTCACGTGCTGCGTCCGGTGACGTACACGGTGGCGCCGGCCGCGCCCAGTTCGACCGCGATGCCGCGCCCTGCGCCCCGGCTCGCGCCCGTGACCACAGCCACGCAGTCCTTCAGCGGACGGTCGGTGCTTTCTTCTTTCTGCATCTTTTTCGGCTCCTTGCTTGAGAGCGCATGACGATAGGCCGCGCTCAGCCGCCCGTCTTGGAAGAAACCGAAACCGTTCGCCCGAGGAATTCGGTCGGCGTGACGCCGCACAGCGCGCGGAACTCGTTGACGAGATGCGACTGGTCGTAGAAGCCGCCTTCCAGCGCAAGGTCGGCCCAATCCGGCGCCGGCCGCTGCCGCAGCGTGCGCAGGCAGCCGTGCATCCGCGCGAGCCGGCTCCAGGCGCGCGGCGACAGGCCGACGTGTGCATGAAAAAGCTGCTGCAGCCGACGTTCGCCGACACCGACCGCCGCCGCCACATCGCGCAACGGCAGCCGGCCGTCGGACGCAGCGATCAACCGCGCCGCATGCGTGGCGATGTCGTTGCCCGCGATGCGGCTGCCGCGCAGGCGATACAGCAGCGCGGCATGCAACAGCGCGACACGCTGGGCGTCGCCGGGCGCTTCGGCCATGCGCTCGAGCAGCGCCGAACCCTCCCCTCGCCACAGCGCATCGAGATGGACCGCGCCGCCGCCGATCTCACCGGCCGGCAGCCCGAGCAAGCAGGCAGCGGCGCCAGGGCGCAGGGTGACGGAGAGCCCCTCGACCTTGCCCCGCATGCGCACCACGGCCGGTGCGGCCGAGGCGCCGATGGCCTCCACCGCCAGCCCGTCGCACCTGCCAGCAGACGGCGCGTCGCCGAAGTTGAAGACCAGCCGCACCGCGCCGTCGGGCAGCACGCGCTCGCGCATCTCGTGGCCGTCGGCGAAAGTTTCGCGGTACAGCATGAGGTGCGACACATGCCCGCGCAACGCGGCACTCACCGCCAACGCGCGCAGCGTGCCGGCGGGCACGGCCGATTCCGGCCCGTGCAGGGGGTCGTCTTCGAGCCGGAGGAAAAGGCGTTCGCCCATGGGTGCCGATTGTGTTGAAAAAGAGGCCACCTCAGGTCGCTGAAAATCGGCCTCTCCACTTTTTCGGTACCGTCCGCCGCATGCCCGCCACCGCCCTGCCCGTTATCTACTCGTTCCGCCGCTGCCCGTACGCCATGCGCGCGCGGCTCGCACTGGCGGCCGCGGAGCAAGCCTGCGAGCTGCGCGAGGTGGCGCTGAAGAACAAGCCCCCGGAAATGCTCGCCGCCTCGCCCAAGGGCACGGTGCCGGTGCTGCTGCCCGGCGACGGCACGGTGCTGGAGCAGAGCCTGGACGTGATGCTCTGGGCCCTGCGCCGCAACGATCCGCTGCGCTGGCTGCAGCCCGAGGCCGGCACGCTCGCTGACATGCTCGCGCTGGTCGCCGAATGTGACGACGGCTTCAAGCCCCTGCTGGACCGCTACAAGTACCCCGACCGCCATACGGACGGCGGCGCGCCGGCCCGCGAACAGGGCGCGCTGTTCCTGCGCGGCCTCGAAGACCGGCTCTCGGCCGCGCCGCAGCTCACCGGCGGCCACGCCACCCTGGCAGACGCCGCGCTGATGCCGTTCGTGCGCCAGTTCGCGATGGTCGACGCCGCATGGTTCGCCGCGCAGCCGTGGCCCCGCCTGCTGGCCTGGCTCGACGGCTGGACCGGCTCCGAACTGTTCGAACGCGTCATGCACAAGTACGCGCCGTGGAAGGCGGGCGAGGCCGGCGTCCGGTTCTAGCCGGACATGACCGCCGCGGAAGCGCGCTGGATGCACTCGATGAAGTGCTGCGCCGCCGGCGTCGACAACTGTCCCCTGCGCCGCAGCACGCACACATTGAGCATGGGCAGTGCCTCGTCCACGTCGACCCGGCGGATGCCGTGGCGCTTGAAAGTCAGCTTGACCAGCGGCTCGACGAACAGGCCGATCAAATCCATGTTCCCGACCAGCCCCAGCGCCACCGTCACCGACTGCCCCTGGATGATGCGCGAGGGCGGCGGAAGCCCGAGCGGCGTGAACAGCGGCGCCACCGACTCGCGCCCCCGGTGGTCGTCGCCCGGCAATATCCATTCGGCCGGGTACAGGTCGAGCAGCGAGCGCGCACCGCGCAGCGGATGGCGGTTGCGCATGCCCACCACCAGCTGCACCGGAAACAGCTCCAGCGCCTCGAACTGCGGATCGAGCGTGCCCGGCACCACGTGCGCCACCGCGAAGTCGAGGTAGCCGTCGCGCAGACGCGCCAGCATCCACGGCAGCACCGCTTCGCTGAACTGCACGTCGACGGCGGGCAGGCGGGTGTGGAAATCCTTGAACGCCGGCGGCAGCACGGTGAGCGCGAACGATGCGCTCACCGCCATCGACACCGTGCCGGTGGCGCCGTCGCGGATCTGCGCAATCTCGTCACGCGCGCGCTGCATGTCGGCCAGCAGCAGCCGCGCGCGCGGCGCAAAGGCCTGGCCGAACTCGGTGAGCCGCACGCCCTTGACGCTGCGCTCGACCAGCGGCGCGCCGACCTCGCGCTCCAGCTCGCGCACGATCTTCGTCACCGCGGGCTGCGACAGCCCCAGCACCCGGGCCGCGGCGCGGATGCTCATTTGCTCGACCACCGCCACGAAGGCGTGCAACTGATTGGGTTTCATGACAACCAAAAGTTATCTTTATGGCCCAATTATTGTCTTTTCATGACAGCGGCGAGTCTCTAGCATCCGGCGCGGCCAGGGGCATACATACCTTCGGCAGACATCCATACAAAGCAAGCACACACTGGAGAGACATGAGCATCCCAAGCAACCCGCCGGCATCGAGCCCCGCGCGCCGGCGCCAGACCATCGTTGCCACCACCATCGGCAACGGCCTGGAGTTCTTCGATTTCACCGTCTACGGCTTCCTGGCGCTCGTGATCGGCAAGCTCTTCTTTCCGACCTTCAATTCCTACGGGCAACTGCTGCTGACGGTGGCGAGCTTCGGCGTGGGCTTCATCATGCGGCCGCTGGGCGGCATCGTCATCGGCGCCTACGCGGACCGCGCGGGCCGCAAGAAGGCCATGACGCTCACCATCTTCCTGATGGCGCTGGGCTGCGCGCTGATCGCGTTCACGCCCACCTACGCGAGCATCGGCGTCGCGGCGCCGATCGTCATCGTGCTGGCGCGGCTCATCCAGGGTTTCTCGGCCGGCGGCGAGGTGGGCGCATCGACCACGCTGCTGGTCGAACACGCCACGCCGGCCAACCGCGGCTACATGGCGAGCTGGCAGTTCGCCAGCCAGGGCCTGGGCGTGCTGATGGGCGCCGTGGTGGTGGGCGTGCTCACGACCGCGCTCTCGGTCGAATCCATGCAGAGCTGGGGCTGGCGCGTGCCCTTCGTGATCGGCATGCTGATCGCGCCGGTGGGCATGTACATCCGCCGCCACCTCGAAGAGTCGCTGCACATCTCGCCGGCCGAAGCCGCCGCGCCGCGCGAAAGCAGCCTGAAGATCGTCTGCACGCAGCACGGCAAGACGGTGCTGGCCGCCATCCTCACGCTGGTGGGCGGCACCACGGCGGCCTACGTGGTCACGTTCTACATGCCGACCTATGCGGTGCGCGAGCTCGGGTTCACGCCCTCGGTGGCGCTGTTCGGCGCGGCGCTCACCGGCCTCATCTCTTTCGCTTTCGCGCCCTTCGTGGGCAAGCTGTCCGACGTGGTGGGCCGCAAGCCGCTGATCCTGTGGAGCCGCATCGCGCTGGCCGTGCTCATCTACCCGGGCTTCCTGTGGCTCAACGCCTCGCCCACGCCCACGGTTCTTTTCGTGGTGCTCGGCGTCTTCAGCTTCGGCCTGGTGGTGCAGACGGTGCCCGGCATCACGATGCTGCCGGAGATGTTTCCAAAGGCGGTGCGCGCGAGCGGCATGTCGCTGGTGTACAGCGTGGGCGTGGCTCTCTTCGGCGGCTTCGCGCCCTTCATCAGCACCTGGCTGCTGAACGCCACGGGCAGCAAGCTGGCGCCGGCCTGGTACCTGGTGGCGATGACGGTCGTCTCGCTGCTCGGCCTGCTCTGGCTGCGCGACCATACGGGCCGCGACATCGACGCCGCGGGCGCCCACGCGGCCTCGGCCTGAACAGTTTTTCCCGACATTCCAAGCACAGGAGTCCCCGCCTCATGACGACACAACGCTCCGCCGCCACGCGGCATTTCTCGGGCACGTATGCCGAAGCCCGCGCCAAGTTCCTCGACGCCGCCGCCCAGCGCGGCGCGGCCGTCGAGTCGTTCGTGCTCGATGCGCACCGCGGCGCGCTCGGCGAAGAGCTGGCCACCGACGTTGCGCTCATCGGCGCCATCGACGCGAAGAAGCTGCTGCTCGTGACCTCGGGCACGCACGGCCCAGAAGGCTTCAGCGGCTCGGGCGCGCAGATCGCCACGCTGAACGACGCCGACCTGCTCTCTCGCCTGGAGCAGGCCGGCGTGGCGCTGCTGCTGGTGCATGCCGTCAATCCGCATGGCTTTTCGCACCTGCACCGCACCAACGAAGACAACATCGACCTGAACCGCAACCACATCGACTTCAATGCGCCGCTGCCGGTGAACGCCGCCTACGCCGAAGTCGAGCCGCTGGTGCTGCCCGACAGCTGGCCGCCCACGCCCGCCGACGAAGCCGCCGTGGGCGCCTATATCCAGAAGCACGGCATGACCGCCTTCCGCGCGGCCGTGACCAAGGGCCAGTACACCTCGCCCGACGGCCTGTTCTACGGCGGCACCGCGCCGTCGTGGAGCAACGGGACCATCCGCAAGATCCTGCGCAAGTACGCGGCCTCGGCCACGCACCTGGGCTGGATCGACGTGCACACCGGCCTGGGCCCCTACGGCCACGGCGAGAAGATCTACCCGGGCCGCAACACGCCCGAAGACCTGGCGCTGGCCCACGCCTGGTGGGGCGCCGACGTGTTCGCGCCGTTCGCGGGCGACTCGGCCTCGGCCGACGTGTCGGGCCCGGTCATCTCGACCGCCTACGACGAATGCCCGAACGCGCGCATCGCGCCCATGGGCCTGGAGTTCGGCACCCTGCCCGACCTGGAGGTGCTGAACCGCCTGCGCGCCGACACCTGGCTGCGCCGCCACCCAGAGGCGCCCGAATCGCAGAAGCGCGAGATCCGCCAGCAGCTGCGCGATGCGTTCTACTGCGACAACGAGGAATGGAAGGGCATGGTGCTGGGGCAGACCCGCGTCGTGCTGCTGCAGACGCTACAAGGCCTGCGCAAAGCCTGAGGAGACAGGCAGCGTCCGGACTTCAGCCGAAGTTCGGCGCGCGCCGTTCGCGCAGCGAGGCAACGCCCTCGCGCACGTCGGCGCCCGCGAAGCCCATGAATTCGAGCGCCAGCGACGCGTCGAAGGTCGGGCCGGCCTGGCGCAGCCAGTTGTTCAGCGCGTACTTGGTGAGGCGAATCGCGCTCTGGCTGCCGGCCGCGAGCCGGTCGGCCACCTCGTAGGCGCGCGGCAGCAGGTCGGCTTCGTCTACCGCGAGCGACACGAGGCCGATGCGCTCGGCCTCCTCGCCGCTCACCGGCTCGCACAGCAGCAGGTGGTACTTGGCCTTGGCCATGCCGCACAGCAGCGGCCACACGATGGCCGCATGGTCGCCCGCCGCCACGCCCAGTCGCGTATGGCCGTCGACGATCTTCGCGTTTTTGGTGGCAATGGAAATGTCGGCCAGCAGGCCCGCCACCAGCCCCGCGCCCACGGCCGGGCCGTGCATGGCGCTGACGATGGGCTTGTCGCAGTTGATGATGTTGTAGACCAGGTCGCGCGCCTCGCGCCACACGCGCTGGCGCACCGCGTCGTCGGTGGTCATGTCCTGCACCATCGCCAGGTCGCCGCCGCCCGAGAAGCCCTGGCCCTCGCCCCGCAGCACCGCGCAGCGCACCGTGTCGTCGGCCGACACGTCGCGCCAGATCTCGGCGAGTTCGCGGTGGCCGTCGTGGCCGGCCGTCGGCAGCTTGCCGTTGGCCGCGCGCATCTGGATGTCGAGCACCGCGCCGTTCGCGCCCCGGCGCGTGATGGCAAGGGTCTGATAGCGGGTGTAGTCCATGGCGGCTCCGTCTTTCTTATTTCTTGGCGGCGATCTCGCGGCAGCGCCGAACGTTGCCGTCGAAGCGCGCCGCAAGGCCGGGCTCGCACGCATCGTCGCCGGGGGTGAGCTTGCACATGCCGACCACCACGTAGTCCATGACCGCCGACGTGCACATCGGGTAGGCCGCAAGCTCGGGATTGGCCTTGACCTTGAAGCCCCAGCGGTCCGAGAACTCCACCGTGCGCGCCATCGCGTCGTGGAAGAAGCCGCGGTCCTTCGCGGCGATGGCGGCTTCCATGCGCGGCAGTTCCTCGTTCAGGTAGCCGACCGCATCGAGCGGGAAGTCGGTGGGATTCTGCTGCGCCGTGGCCATGGATGCGGCCAGCACCAGGGGCAAGGCAGAAAAGATGCGCAAGGCCGGAGCGAGCGCGGAACGAAGGGACGGGCTTTGAAGGTGCATGGCCGTGAATTCTGCAACGTTTTGAAGCACTTTTGAATGAGCGGCGATGCGCGGGCGCGACGGCGCCTACTTTCCCTTCTTCTGCTTGTCGTACTTGCGCCAGTACTGGAACTCGTCCTCGTGCACTTCGAGGTCGATCTCCGAAATGCGCATCTGCAGCCGTTCCTGCACCTCGGCCACGGCCTTGTTGTAGACCAGCGGGCCGACTTCCTCGAGGAAGAAGCCGAGCAGCGCGCCGGCGCCGATGTTGCCGATCGGCTCTTCCATGTTCTCGCGGAAATAGCGCTCTATGGACGTGATGGCCTGCTGGCGCGCTTCCTTCGAAATCTCGATGGTCATGGGTGTGTGTCTGTCAGGGATGGAGTCGATCGATTGTGCCGGGCGCGGCCGCGTCCCGGCGTTCGCTACCATGCGCCCACAACAACACACAACCGGAGACAGACACCATGAAGATCCGCCCCGCCGCGCTCGCGGCCCTTGCCCTGGCCGCCCTCGCCTCGCTTTCCGGCTGCACCTCCATGACGCCCACCGTGGCGCAGCGCCAGCTGATGCTGGTGGCCAACGACGAGAAGCAGTCCTGGAACGACGCCGGCGCCGTCATCCTCGGCCCCATGGGGCGCGACACCGTGCAGGTGCTCGACATCGGCACCGACCCGCTCGCGCCCAAGGTGCTGGGCACGCTGCAGCTCGACAACACCATCGCCGGCCCGCCGACCAACCTGGCCATCACGCCCGGCGAAACGCTCGCGCTGGTCGCCAACTCGCTCAACGTGGTCGAGGAGAACGGCGTGCGCAAGCAGGTGCCCGACAACCGGCTGTTCGTGATCGACCTGACCACCACCCCGCCCAGGCTGCTGGAAACGCTGCAGGTCGGCAAGCAGCCCTCGGGCCTGTCGATCAACCGCTCGGGCAACCTGGCGCTGGTGGCCAACCGCGCCGACAACTCGGTGAGCGTGCTGCGCATCGCGGGCAAGAAGGTCACGCTGATCGACACCGTGGCCATGGGCGATTCCGTGGCGCACGTGCGCTTCACGCCCGACGGCAGGCGCGCGCTGGCGGCCAAGTTCCCGGGCCACAAGATCGCGCTGCTCGACGTGGACGGCGAGAAGGTCAGCTACAACAAGCTCGACCTCGCGGCGGGCCTGTGGCCCTACAACGTCGACGTGACGCCCGACGGCAAGCTCGCGCTCACGGCCGACAACGGCAACTCGGGCGCGTCCGACGGCCAGGTCGACACCGTGAGCGTGATCGACATGGAAGCCGCGCCGCCGCGCGTGGTCGACAAGGTGGTGGTCGGCGACGGGCCCGAGGGCCTGGCCGTGAGCCCGACCGGCAGGCATGCGGTGGCGGTGATCCTGCGCGGCAGCAACGCGGCGAAGAACGCCTACTTCTACAACCGCAACGGCTCGGTGGTGCTGCTGAAGATCGACGGCAAGAAGGTCACGCGCGCCAACGAGGTGGTGGTGCGCGGCCTGCCGGAAGGCGCGGTGTGGAGCGCCGATGGCAAGTACCTCTACGTGGGCAACTTCATCGACAAGGACATCACCATCCTGCGGCTGGACGGCGACACGCTGGTGCCGACGGGCAAGTCGTTCGTGCTGGAAGGCCATCCGGCCGCGATGCGCGGGACAATGACGCACTGAATCCACTTTTCCCGAACGAAGAACAAGCCATGGCGCAACCCAAACGACAACTCCGCACGCTCGAACGCGGCATCCTCTGCCTCGTGATCGGTGCAGCCGTTCTGCTGGCGCCGCGCTTCCTTCAGGGCACGCGCTGGTTCGAGATGGTGGCGGGCGCCTATATCGTGGGCTGGTTCGCGCTGGTGCTGGGCGCGGTGCTGGTGGTGGTCGAGCTGCTCAAGCGCGGCAAGCCGCGCCAGTAGCGCAAGGAGCGCAGCCAGGCCCCGATCGGATCGCCTGTCAGGCCTTCTTGCCGCGCAGCTTGCCGACCAGTTCCACCACGGCCAGCACGATGGCGCCGGCCACCACGCCCACGCCGGCGTTCACGCCCATGGAGCCCAGCGTGCCGAACACGCCGCCGGTGGCCTTGGCCCAGTCTTCGACCGCATGGCCGAGTGCCGGCACGCCGTGCACCAGGATGCCGCCGCCCACGAGGAACATGGCCGCGGTGCCGGCCACCGACAGCGCCTTCATGAGCCAGGGTGCCGCCACCAGGATGCCGCGGCCCAGGGCCTGCGCACCCGCGCTGGCGCGCCGGCTCAGGTAGAGGCCGGCGTCGTCGAGCTTGACGATGCCGGCCACCAGGCCGTACACGCCGACGGTCATGATGAGCGCAATGCCCGCCAGCACGGTGAGCTGCGTGGTGAACGGCTGGCCCTGCACGGTGCCCAGCGTGATGGCGATGATTTCGGCCGAAAGGATGAAGTCGGTGCGCACCGCGCCCTTGATCTTGTCCTTCTCGACCGCGACCACGTCGACCGAAGCGTCGGCCACGGCCTGTTCATGGCGCCCGGTGTCTTCGGCGTGTTCCTTCTTGTGCAGGAACTTGTGGGCGAGCTTCTCGGCGCCCTCGAAGCAGAGGAATGCGCCGCCGACCATAAGCAGCGGCGTCACCAGCCACGGCAGCCAGGTGCCGATGGCCAGGGCGGCCGGCACCAGGATCGCCTTGTTGATGAACGAGCCCTTGCACACGGCCCACACCACGGGAATCTCCCGTTCGGCCCTGACGCCGGACACCTGCTGCGCATTGAGCGCAAGGTCGTCGCCCAGCACGCCGGCCGTTTTCTTGGCGGCCACTTTGGTAAGAACAGACACGTCGTCCAGGACGGTCGCGATGTCGTCGAGCAGCAGGAGCAGGCTGGAGGCCATGGGCAGGTCGGGAAGAAAAGAGAAGCGGCGAGCTTAGCCGTTGCCCTGGACCCGCCCCTCAATACCCATATGGGGCCGGTTCAGAGCGCGCTCAGCGCCAGTGCCAGCACCGCCACCAGCGAGGCGCCGAACACCGCCAGGCCCACGCGGCGGCGGCGGTGCGTGAGCATCCACAGCGCCACGCCAGACACCGACAGGAAGATCAGGCTGCCGGCCAGCGTGTCGACCAGCAGGATCCACGGCAGCGGCATGCCGCCGCCCTTGTGCATGTTGGTGAGCGTGGCGACGAAGCCGTTGTGCGTGGTGGCCACGCCCACGGAGCGGTTGCCCTGCCAGTACTCGGCCTGCACCATTTCGTTCGGGCCGCCGAAATTGAAGACCCAGTGCGCCGGCTGCGTGAGCGCGGGGGCGCCGTGGTCGCTCTTGTCGGCCCATGCCACGGGTTTGGCGGGCTCGATACGGGTGGAGTTGGGCGGCCCGCTCATGCGCAGTGCCTCCTGCAGCCATCGGCTCATGGCCTCGGGAGTCTCGGGCGCGGGCTCGGGCAGCGCCAGCTGGGCGCGGGTGCGTTCCTGCGCCTGCGGCAGCTTCAGCACGTTGCGGTGGTTGAGCCAGATGCCGCTGAAACCGAACAGCAGCCCCAGCACCGCGCCCCAGAGGCCGATCCAGCCGTGCATGCGGCGGATCCACTGCACGGCGGCCGTGCGGCGCTGGTGGGAGCGCACGCGCGCGGCGTGGCCAAGGGTGCTGCTGTCGTGGTCCATGGCAGCGGGTATCAGGAAACGTCGCGCTTGAGCCGGATTTCCTCGACACGCACGGTGCCGAAGGCGGTGGTCTTGGCGGTCTTCATCTCGCGCTTGAAGCCGGCGAGTTCGTGGAAGCGCATGGCGCGATCGTTGCGAATGGGCACCCAGATGGTGACCGTGGTGCAGCCCTCTTCTTCCAGGCCTTCGCGCGCGGCATCCCACAGGGCCACGCCGGCGCCCTTGCCCCAGTGCTCGGGCTTGACGTAGATGGCCCAGATTTCGCCGGTGGTGGGCGGGGTCTTGGGGTCGCGCGAGCGGTCGAAGCCGACGAAGCCGACGATCTGGCCGCCGTGCGTGACCACGTGCACCTGGGGTTCGCTGTATTCGATGGCTTCGCGCCACTTGGCTTCCCGCGACGCCGGGGCCAGGGTGCGCAGCTCTTCTTCGGGGAGGATGCCTTCGTAGGCAGCCTTGGCGGCCAGGGCGTGGACTTCGGCGACGGCCTTGGCGTCGCGCAGGGTGGCGGGGCGAACTTCGTAATCTGACATGAATGCGGGGAAATCAATGGAACCGCGTATTGTCGCCGCACCGCTAAACTGCCCGCTGCATCCGTCGTAACAACAGGAGAAATCGACATGGCCAAGGGTCAGCAACGCAGCACCAAGGAAGCGAAGAAACCGAAGAAGGACACCTCGCCGCCCAAGCCCGTCGGCACCGGCGGCATCGAACCGGTCCGCACGGTCACCACCGCAGTGATCCCGCGCGGCAAGCTCAAGAACAAGTGACCGACGCAGCACCGGCCCCGGCCAGGCCCGCGCAGCCGCGCAATCCGCTGCACGGGCTCACGCTGGAAGCCATCGTGACGGCACTGGCCGGCCACTATGGATGGGAACAGCTCTCGGAGCTGGTTCCCATCCGCTGTTTCGCGATCGACCCGAGCGTGAGCTCCAGCCTCAAGTTCCTGCGCAAGACGCCCTGGGCGCGCGAGAAGGTCGAGAGCCTGTACCTCTTCATGCTGCGCGAGCAACGCCGCGAACAGCAGCAGCAGCAGCAGCAGAATCCAAACACTCCCTGATCCCGCAACGATGAAGGTTCGACTCGAACCGTCGGGCCTCGGCTTCGAGGCCGACGCCGGCACCACGCTGCTGCAGGCCGCCGAGGCCGCGGGCATCGAGCTGCCCAGCTCATGCCGCAACGGCACCTGCCGCACCTGCATCTGCCGGCGGCTGTCGGGCGAGACCCGCCACACCATCGAGTGGCCGGGCCTGAGCATCGACGAAAAAGAAGAAGGCTGGATCCTGCCCTGCGTGGCGCAGGCGCTGGGCGACCTCACGCTCGACGTGCCGGGCGCGCGCGCCCTCTTCCCGGACTGAGTTCGCCGGCCAGGCTACGAAGACACGGGCCTGGCAGCGGCAGGCGCCGCCACCGTCAGCCGGTCGCGCTGCGCCAGCGAGGGGAACAGCTTGAACCAGGTGAGCGCCACCAGCATGGTGCCCACGCCGCCCACCACCACGGAGCCGACCGGCCCCAGCAGCGCCGCCGTGGCGCCCGACTCGAACTCGCCGAGCTGGTTGCTGGCGCCGATGAAGATCGAATTCACGGCGCTCACGCGCCCGCGCATGGCGTCGGGCGTTTCCAGCTGCACCAGCGTCTGGCGGATCACCACGTTGACCATGTCGGCCCCGCCAGACACCGCCAGCGCGATCAGCGACACGACGAAGCTCTTGGAGATGCCGAACACCACCATGCACAGGCCGAACAGCGCAATGGCCATCAGCAGGGTGCGCCCCACGTGGCGCTCGACCGGCCGGCGCGTGAGCGCGATCGACATCACCAGCGCGCCCACGGCGGGCGCGCCGCGCAGCAGGCCCAGCCCCCAGGGGCCGGTGTGCAGGATGTCCTTGGCGTAGATGGGCAGCAGCGCCACCGCGCCGCCCAGCAGCACCGCGAACAGGTCGAGCGAGACCGCGCCGAGCACCGGCTTGCGCTTCCAGATGAAGTCGACGCCCGCGAACACCGTGGCCAGCGTGACCGGCTCGCGCGCGGCCGGCGTGTAGGCATAGCGCAGGCGCAGCACCAGCGCGCAGGCCAGCGCAAAGCACACCACGCTGGCGCCGTAGACCACCGCCATGCCGGCCACGAACAGCAGCCCGCCCAGCGCGGGCCCGCCGATGATCGCGCCCTGCATGCCGGCCGAGCTGAAGGCCATCGCGCGCGCCAGCATGGTCGGCGGCACCAGCAGCGGCGTCAGCGCCTGCTGCGCCGGCATCTGGAAGGCACGCACCGCGCCCAGCACCAGCGACAGGCCCAGCAGCAGCCCGCGCGTGTCGTGCTTGCCCATCACCGCCAGCAGCAGCACCAGCGCGACCAGCCCCTGCACCGCGAAGCAGGCCGCGACGATGCGCCCCCGGTGATGACGGTCGACGATGTGGCCCGCCAGCAGCGCCAGCAGCAGCGCGGGCACGAACTGGTAGAGGCCGACCAGGCCCAGGTCCCAGGCGCTGCCGGTGAGGTCGTACATGTGCCAGCCGATGGCCACCAGCAGCATCTGCGAGGCGGCGGTGCCGAAAAGCCGCGCCGTCCACATCTGCATGAAGGGACGTTCGCGGGTCAGGTCGGAAAAGCTGGGGGAGGAAGCCGCGCCGGCCGGAACGGCGGAGGCTGCGGGGGGCAAGGAAGCGGGAGCGGGGTCGGGGCCGGACATCCGCTCAAGGATAGCCGAGGCTTCATGAGCGGGCCGTGAGGCGAGGCGACCGTCCCTGCACCTCCGTGGGCCCGCTCTCTAAACTCGGTGCCTCCATGACCCTGCCCGCCCCCCTGCACCCCGTTCACGAAGACGACCACCTCCTGGTGTTCGACAAGCCCGCCGGCCTGCTCTGCGTGCCCGGCCGCGGCGAGGACAAGCAGGACTGCCTGAGCGCGCGCGCCATTCGCCAATGGCCCGACGCGCTGATCGTGCACCGGCTCGACATGGGCACCAGCGGCCTAGTGGTGATGGCCCGCGGCATCGAGATGCAGCGCGCCCTGAGTGCCGCATTTGCCGAGCGCCGCGTGCACAAGCGCTACGAAGCCGTGGTCGACGGCGCGATGCCGCTGCGCGAGGAATGGTCGGTGATCGACGCCCCATTGATGGCCGACTGGCCGCGCCGGCCGCTGCAGAAGGTCGACCCGGCGGGCAAGCCGAGCGTCACGCGCTGGAAGGCGATTTCAGCCTGGCCCGGCGAACCGGCTGCTGCTGCCGCCACGCACGTGCTGCTGGAGCCGCTGACCGGCCGATCGCACCAGCTGCGCGTGCACCTGCTGTCGATCGGCCATCCGATATTGGGAGATGCGCTCTATGGCGATGCCGCCTTGCGGGCACGTGCGCCGCGCCTGCTGCTGCATGCGAGCGAGCTGGGCTTCGTGCATCCGGTGACGCAGCAGGAGCTCCGCTTCAGTCGGCCGCCGGATTTCGTTGCCTCGCGTGGCTGAAGAAGAACTCAGCCGCCCTTGACGACCAGCACCGGCATGTTCGCGTCCTGCAGCACGCGCTGCGTGACGCTGCCGAGCAGCAGTTTCTCGATGCCGCTGCGGCCGTGCGAACCCATCACGATGAGGTCGGCCGCGATGGCGATGGCCGTGTCGACGATGCCTTCGTGCACCACGTGGCCGTCGATCACGCGCTGGTCGCTGTGCAGGCCTTCGGCCGCCAGCGCCGCCACGCCGCGCGCGAGTGCCGCGTTGGCGCTTGCCGTTGCGGCGGCGAGGTATTCGTTCTGGCCGAGCGCATAGTCCGCGCCCACGCCGATGAAGGGATAGTTGTCGATCACGTGTATCAACGTGATGCGGCTTCCGAAGGCCAGCGCGAGGCCGCTGGCCTTGCTGACGGCGAGCATGGAAGTTTCGGAGCCGTCGATCGGAACCAGGATGTGATTGAACATGGCGGGACCTCGCTTTCGTTCGCAGACAGACCAGGCTCACAAAGAGCCGGGGCTCGAATTTAACCGCTGTTCGGGTGGCCGGACTGTAGGACTCGTACCAGCGGCGGCGCAACGCGCTCTCGCACGCCGCGCCGCGCGGGCTCAGTCGCCCTGAAAACCCTTGGCCCGGCAGGTGATCACGAGCGTGTCGCGCCAGCCTTCGCCGCCCTCTTCGAGCGGCTGAATGGGCGTGGACTCGTGGATCACACGCGCGTCGTCGAGCAGCAGCAGGGTCCACGGCTCGGTCATGGTGAAGCGTTCGCCGCGCCGGCCGTTGGCCTCGAACACCCGCGTCTCGCCGCCCTTGATGCCCTGGCGGCCGATGAGTGCGACAGCCACCAGGTCGACGCCGTCGCGGTGCGCGCCCTCGGGCGTCGGGCGGCCGATGCCGCCGGCGGTGTCGATGCGGAACTGGTGCGCTTCCACGAACCAGCGCTGCGGCGCGCCGCGCATGTCGCTGCTGGTCTTGCCCAGTTGCTGCAGCAGGCGCTGCCACACAGGCTGCGCCACGGTGGCGTCGAGCATCGGAGCGAACCAGCGCTGCATGCCGCCGTGCAGCGCGTTGTATTCGACCGGCTGCCAGTGCGCGCGATGCGGCACCCGCGCCAGCGTGGCGTGGTCGTCGGCCTCGACGGTGAAGCAGGCATGGCGCCGCGTGCGGTAGCGGCCACCGTCCTTCAGGTATTCATCGGGCGGGAGTTCGTTCCAGTCGGCGTGCAGCGCCTCGAGCTGCGACAGAGGTGCGCCGAGCCATTCGCTGACGCCCTGGGGGCTCAGCACCGCATAGCCCTGGCCGCGCAGTGCGTCCGGCAGGTCGGCGGGGGCGATGAACGGAGGTGTGAAGGCAGCCGCGGTCACTGCGCGCTGACCTTCACGTCCTTCCAGAACGCGACGCGGTCGCGAACCTCTTCTGCTTCGGGCTTGGGGTCGGCGTAGTACCAGGCGGCGTCGGTGTTGAGCTCGCCGTTGACCAGCAACGAGTAGTAGCTCGCGGTGCCCTTCCAGGGGCAGGTGGTCTTGTGGTTGCTGAAGGTGACGACGTCGCGGTTGAGCGAACTCATCGGGAAATAGTGGTTGCCTTCGACGAGCACGGTGTCGTCGCTTTCGGCGATGGTGACGCCGTTCCAGGTTGCTTTCATGTCTTGGTCTCCAAGGGGAGGGGTTGCGGGCGCTGGCCGTTGCGCTGCCGCACGGGGCTTGGGTATTGTGCCGCTGCTTCGGACGGTAGCTTTTTCTGGGGTCGTATCTGGGCTGGTTGTGCAGTTTTTTCCCGGGGCCGGGTCTCGGCCCGGCGGCCGAGCTACTTTCTTTTGCTTCGCCAAAAGAAAGTAGCCAAAGAAAAGGCGACCCTGCTGTCTGCGTCCCTTCGCTTCGCTGCGGGCAACCTGCGGTGCTCGACGTAGACGGGGGTCCGCAGAACTCGCTTCGCTCAAACAGCTGCGGCCCTGATCCCGCCTACGTCTGCG
>NZ_JARVTD010000005.1:0-50469 GCF_030208835.1 Variovorax sp. efr-133-TYG-130
CATACACCTGCTGAAATGTTCAGCGAATGCGTTGCATCGACCGGTTGAATCCGCCCCTCTTGGGAGCTCCCCTCTGCCTGGTTGACCAGCAACACGAAGATGGCGTACCGCAGATCCGAGTCGCGGGTGTCGATTGCCAAGCTGTACAACTCATCGGCAGTCGCTGCGTCGAGCGCGCCCAGCTTGCCCAGCGCTTTGACAGCAGCCTGCGCGATTGGGAGATTCTCCTCGTCGTAGTAGGCCGCCTGAGTCGACCATCCGTTCTTAGAAAGCAGCAACAGTGCGGCAAGATGGTCGGGATGAGGCTTCGCGTCGAGCAGATCCACGAGAGTCCGACAGACGCGACTACCCTTGTTCTCGGCGAGAGCAAGAACCGACGGAGGCAGCGGAGCCTGCAGTGGCGCCGCTACGGCAGTCAGTGCCGGCGCGACGACATCTGCGAACCGATGCGTCAGGCCAGCCTGAACATCCTCAGTCAGGCCGTGCCGGATGGCGAAGTCAATCGCGAATTCCGCAGCCGTCTCATCATCCGTCCACCCGCTCACCGTAGGTCTGCGCGTGCAGCGCCGCGTAGCAGTCCAGCGTGGCCTTCAGTTCCGCCGACAAGGTGACGATGAGCTTGACTGGCTTGCTCTTGGGTAGCGGCCCGAGCCGCAGCTTGTTCGTGCTCACTGCGACGATCCCCGGTTGAAGAACAAGGGCTGGTAGGGCCGCAGCACCAGATCCTTGTTCACCATCACGCGCATCGGAAACCCTGGCCGGATCGTGAGCGTCGGCTGGACGCTGAGGTTGCGCTTGGTGATCTCCTGGCCCACCTGATTCACCGTGTCCTGCGCGCTCTCACGGCCCGCGATGATCACGCGGTCGCCGGTACCACCGTTGATCGTGCGGGTCTCGGGCGCGGCCAGCTCGGCGCCGATGCCCAGCAGCGTCGAAAGCGCGGCCCCAGCGAGGATGCGGTCCCAGTGCCAATCGACGCCATCCTCCAGGCCGGCATAGCCCGCGGGGTCGATGCCCGGCAGGCGGTCCAGCGCCACCGAAGACGTGTCCGGCAGAATTAGCCGCGTCCACACCAGCAGCACGCGCCGCTGTCCGAAGGCGACCTGGCTGTCGTAGCGCCCGATCAGTCGCGAGCCCTGCGGAATCAGCAGATGGCGCCCAGCGGCGGTGTCATAGACCGCCTCGGTCACGGTGGCGATCACCTGGCCCGGCAGGTCGGAACTGATGCCCGTCACCAGCGCGGCCGGAATGATGGTGCCCGCCATGACTTGGTACGGCGATGCCGGCAGCTGCAGACTTCCGGGATTGCGCGTGGCCACGTCGCCCGCCTTGGCAACGAAGGCCTCCTTCTGGTCCTGGCGGTTCTGCACTGCGGTGGGGTCGGCTGGTGGCGCCGCCGTTGTGGGAGTCACGGCGCCGGCCAGCGCATCAAAAGGCTGCACCGCACGGGCCTCGCCGGCCGGCGCGGCCTGAGCAGGCTTAGCCCCGGCGCCGCCCGTGGCGCGGAAGAACACCCCGGAGCGTGCCGCCTCCTCGGCCGCCAGTTGCGCCGCATGCGCGGGGTCTACACCGCCACCCGGCACGCGCGTCTCCATCGGCTGCTGCGACTTCACGATGGCCGGCCCGAGGTCGCCGGGCAGCGGCTCACCCAATTGGGGCACCCCAGGCCGGGCCGGCAGTCCCGCATAGTCCTTGGGCAACTGGTCCAGGCTCTCGGCCTTGGCCACGCGATCGACGTTGTACAGTTCGGCGGCCGGGTTGCGTTCGCGCCTGTGCGGCTGCAGCGACCACATGGTCGCGCCGAGCACCACGGCAGCCAGCGCGCCGACTATGACGGCCAGCATCCGCCGGTTCAGGCGCACCACCGAGCGCGGCGGCGCGCGCAACGCCATCGCCTCCGGGTCGGCCTTCGGCGGGACGGTGGCAGACTCGCTCATGATCCGTTGCTCCCCGTCGCCGCACGGGACACGCCGTCGGTGCGCTCGATGCGCACCACTTCGGCCTTGCCGCCTTTGGCGCCTCCTACATAGCCGCCCAGGCGTAGTTCGGCCGCGCCGAACAGCCGGTCCACCACGTAGTACGGCGCGCGGAAGCGGTAGTTCACAAGCTGGCCGTCGCCCTGCGGGCCGATCACGAACAGCGGCGGCAGCTCGCCCTGCGCGATGCCGCCTGGGAACTGGATGTAGACCTTCTGCCCGTCGTCGAAGACGCGCAGCGGCTTCCACGGCGGGCTGTCGCCGCTGACCGCGTAGCGGAAGCGAAGGTTCTCTATCGACAAACCAGCGTCTACTGGGGCCGCCGCCTGCGCCTCGCGCGCCTGCTTCTGCAGCGCCAGCATGCGGTCCTTCGGGTAGTCCCAGGACACGGACGCCATCCAGGCCTGCGGCGTCGAGGACAGCTCGACAAAGTAGGTGCGCCGGTTGGTCGTGATCACCATGTTGGTCTTCAGGCCCGTGCGTGTGGGCTTGACCATGACGTTCACGCGCTGCGCTGGCCCGGCGCCGCTGGTCGTGTCGCCCACGATCCAGCGCACGGTGTCGCCGGCTGAGACGGTCACCAGTTCCTCGCCCTCCTGCAGCGCGATGACGGTGACACGGCCAGGGCTCGTGTAGACCTGGTACAGCGCTCCCTCGGTGAAAGGCCAAACCTGGATCGCATTGACGTAGCCCTCGCGCGTAGGCGAGATGCGGGCCTCGTCGTTCGCCTTGGACACGCGCATCTTCTCGTCGGCGGGCTCCGGGGCGGGCGGCGGCGCCTCGGCCGAGGGCAGCGCCTTCATCTGCTCCGGCAGAGGCAAGGGCTTGGGCACCTCCACCACTTCGATGGGCGCGGGCGGCGCGGGCAGGCGCTGCGCCTGCACGGGCTCGTCCAGCGTGATGGCCGGCGGTGGCTTGCCCTGCGTCGCGCAGCCGGAGAGGCCAGCGATCAGCAATGCCGGTATGACGTAAAGGCGGAAATGGGGAATGGGTTGATTCATGGTTTCCTGGCTCCTTCGGTGGCATCGAGTTCGCGGCTCCACGACAGACCATTGACGTAGATGCCCAAGGGGTTCTTGCGCAGCCGCTCCTCGGTGCGCGGTGGCTGCAGCACGATGGACAACACCGCGGTCCATCGCTGGGTGGTGGACGGCGCGCCGTTCACGTAGCCGCGCTCGATCCAGCGCACCTGGAACGAGGAATCGCTGGCGCGCACGACGCTGGTCACCTCCACCGCGACCGAGTTCTGACCGATGCGCGAGAACGGATCGTTGGTGCGGGCGTAGTCGTTGAGCGTGGCCGCGCCCCGGTCGGTGGCGTAGTCGTAGGCTTCGAGCCAGTTGCGTCGCACGACGATGGGATCGACGGACAGCGAACGCACGTCGCTGACGAAGCGCGCGAGGTGGTGTGCGATCTGCGCATCGCCCGGCCGGTACGGCGTGGCGGCCTCGCCGACCGTGCGCACCTGGCCGGCCTGGTCCACCTCAATCACGTAGGGCGTGACGATGGACTGCGCCGAGCGCCACACGAGGCCACCGGCCATCAGCAGCGCCAGCGTGAGGGAGCCGAAGGCCATCAGGCGCCAGTTCTTCGCCTGCACGCGGGCCGAGCCAATGCGCTCGTCCCACACCTGCGCGGCGGCCTGGTACGGGGTGACGGGCGCCGGCGTGTCGGAGTAGCGCACCTGGGGTCGTTTGAATCGCATGAAGGGTTCTCCTTAGCTGTCCTTAACTGTCGTCCCGCAGGCTGGGACTGGCACCGCTGCCGCCGCTGTCGCCTGAGCGCAGCGCGTGGGCGGCAGCCGTCGCACCGTGCGCGAGGCTCTGGTGACGTTGGAGGCGCTGCGCCCAGGCGGGCGGCGCGGTGGGCGCCGCTGAAGCACCGGCAGGCGCTGCCGATGCAGCCGCTGGTGGCGCGGCCGCCTCGGCCACGAAGTTCGCCACGCGGTCGCGCACGGCCTTGGCGCCCGAGGCGACGCGATCACCGACTGCCCCGGCGCCGCTGCGCGCGACATTGGCCAAGCCCGCGCCGGCCGCGCGCAGGCCACTATTCCCCGAGGCCGCAGCCCCAGCTTGGTAGGCCGAGCGCGCGCCGCCGGCGAGTGTGCTGGCCGAACGGCCTGCAGCCGCAGCGCCGCTGATCGCGCTGCGCGCTGCGCCGGGCGCCATGCGCGCACCGGCCGCGACCGCTGCACCAGTGCCGGCCACGGCCGCGCCACCAGCGACCGCGAGCCCTGCCCCACCGACCAAGGTCCCCGCCGCAGCGCCGGCGCTGAGCTGCGGCGCGCCGGACACCAGCCCGGTGGCAATGCCAGGGCCTTGCAGGCTTCGCGCAGTTCCTTCAACCGCTGCGGATTGGCGACCAGGGATTCGACGGACTCGATGGGCGCGGGCTTCTTCTCGCACGCGGCGAGCGCAAGGGCGAACAGGCTGAGAGTCAGGATTCGTCGCATGGCGGCTTCTCCCTCAGTTGCCGTAGAAGTTGACGACGGCGGGCGTGTACGGCGTGCCGTCTCCCTGGAAGCGACGGCGCACCTCGCGGGCGCGCTCCTGCACGGCGACCTGGCGTGCCTGTTCGAGCGCCGCCGCACGGTCCTGCGTGATCTGGAGTTGCTGCGCCTGCATCGCCTGGCGCGACTGCAGCGCGAGCAACTGGTTCGTCGCCTGCGTCGCCTGCAGTGCCCCCACGGCCGACTGGCTGCGGTTCACCAAGTCGGTCAGCGTGCGCTCGTCGGCGGCGAAGTTCTGCACCGCCTGCGACTGCACCTTGGTGGCCGTGCGCAGCGCTTCCAGAGAATTGCGCCAGCGTGAGCGCGCATCGGTCGCCATCTGCGTGCCCGAGGTCGCGGCGCTGTAGGAGTCCGGATAGAGGCGGCGGAAGTCCGTCTCCATCTGCGAGACGTTGAAGGCCAGCCCCTGCGCCTGTTGGATCAGCTGGTTGGTCGCCGAAAGCGTCGCGCGCAGTTCGGCCAACGCGCTGAAGTCCAGACTGGTCAGGTTCCTGGCCTGATTCATCAGCGACTGCGCCTGGTTCTGTAGCTGCTTGATCTGGTTGTTGATCTGCTCCAGCGTGTTGGCCGCGGTCAGGATGTTCTGCGCGAGATTGGTCGGGTCGATCACCACCCATTGCGCATGCGCGCCGGGCGCCAGCGCAATAAGAATGGCCGCAGCGGCGGCCAGCGAAGTCTTCTTCATGGCTGAATCTCCTAAAGTGAAGGCAAGGAACGGAAAGAGGGGATGAGATCCGCGGCCCAGCCCAGGCCGCTGTGGCGCAGCCAGTGGGCAGCGAAGTCCGGTGCGCCGTGCGCGGCGAGCACGGCATCGATGTCGCGCTGGTGCTCGGGCGTGGACGCGCCCGCGAAGGCGAGCGCCACTGGTCCCAGGTCCAGGTCGAAGACCCGGTTGCCCAGCCGCGACTGGTAGTAGTAGTCGCGCTTTGGCTGGGCGGTGGCGACGATCTCGATCTGCCGGCTGTTGAGGCCGAAGCCCTCGTAGATCGTGCGAATCTGCGGCTCGGTGGCCTGCGGGTTGGGCAGGAAGATGCGGCTCGCGCAGCTCTCGATGATCGCGGGCGCGATGGCCGAATCCTTCACGTCGGCGAGCGACTGCGTGGCGAAGACGATCGACGCGTTCTTCTTGCGCAGCGTCTTGAGCCACTGGCGGATGCGCGCGGCGAACACCGGGTCGTCGAGGAACAGCCACGCTTCGTCAAGTATCAGCAACGTGGGCGCGCCGTCCAGCCGCTCCTCGAAACGTGCGAACAGGTAGCGCAGCACGGCTAGCACCGCGGCCTTGCTGTGCATCAGCTCCTCCATCTCGAAGCCCTGCACGTCGGCGCCGCCCAGCCGGTCGTGGTCGGCGTCCAGCAGCTTGCCGTGCGCGCCACCCAGCACGTAGGGCGCGAGCGCCTGGCGCAGCATGTTGGACTGCAACAGCACTGACAGGCCCGTCAGCGTGCGCTGCTCCACCGGCGCGCTGGCCAGGCTGCCGAGCGCCGACCAGACCGCTTCGCGTTCCTCCGGACCGACGGCCACGCCCTCGTGAATCAGCCGGCCCTCGACCCATTCGGCCGCCCAGGTGCGGTAGCCTTCACGGTCAATGCGCGCGAGCGGCTGGAAGGCGATATCGCCACCCTCTTCCTGCGATGTGCCGAGGTCATAGTGCTCTCCACCCAGGCCCAGGATGGTGGCGCGGATCGAGCGGCCCATGTCGAAGGCGAAGATTCGCGAGCCAGCGTAGCGGCGAAACTGCAGCGCCATCGTCGCCAGCAGCACCGACTTGCCCATGCCGATGGGGCCGACCACCAGCGTGTTTCCAACGTCACCGATGTGCGTCACGAGTCGGAACGGCGTCGCGCCGTCGGTGCGCGTGACGATCAGGGGCGGGCCGTCCAGATGCGCGTTGCGCTCCTGCCCGGCCCAGACCGCAGACACCGGCATCAGGTGCGCGAGGTTCAGCGTCGAGACGATGGGCTGACGCACGTTGGCGTATGCGTGGCCTGGGAGCGAGGACAGCCAGGCCTCGACCGCGTTCAGCGTCTCGGGGATCGTCACGAAGCCGCGTCCCTGGATAACGCGCTCGGCGGCGCGCAGCTTCTCGTCGGCCGCTTCCGCGCTCGCGTCCAGCACGGTCAGGGTGGACGTGACGTAGCCGTAGGCCACCTCGTCGCTGCCCAGCTCCTGTAGCGCCGCATCGGCGTCGGCCGCCTTGTTGGCAGCATCGGAATCCACCAGCGGCGACTCCTGCTGGAAGATCGTCTCGCGCAGCAGCGCGACGATGTTCTTGCGCTTGGCGAACCACTGGCGGCGCAGCCGGCCCAGTTCGCGCTCGGCCTCGGCCTTGTCGAGGAACAGGAAGCGCGTGCTCCAGCGGTAGGCGAAGCCCAGGCGGTTCAGCTCGTCGAGCAGGCCCGGCCAGGTGGAGGTCGGGAAGCCACGCACCGTGAGCACGCGCAGGTGCCGCGCACCCAGCATCGGCACCAGGCCGCCCGTCAGCGCTTCGTCGGCGAGCAGCGCATCGAGGTGCACCGGCACCTCGGGCACGGCGACCGCCTGCCGGCGCGTGGAGACACTGGCGTGCAGATGCGCGAGCGTGGCCGCGTCGTAGAGCCAGCCGATCTCGGGCATCACGCCTTCGAGCAGTCCGTGGAAGCGCTCGGTCTCGGCGACGAAGCCCTGCAGGCGCTCGCGCCAATCGACGCGGCGCTGGCCGCGCGTCTCGCCGGCGTTCTCGTAGATCAGGCCCGCGGCGCGCGAGCGCGATTCTTCCGGCGGCAGGTAGAGCTGCGTCACGTGGTAGCGGCTCTCGAAATGCGAGCCGGCTTCCTCGAACCCGGCGCGGCGCTCCTCGTCCACCAGCCAGGACAGCGGCTCGGGAAACGTCGAGCGCGGATAGTCCGCAGCCTCGCGCCGTTCGGCTTCAACGAACAGCGCCCAGCCCGAACCCAACCGGCGCAGCGCGTTGTTCAGGCGCGCGGTGGTGGCCACCAGTTCGCCGGCGGTGGCGCTGTCCAGGTCCGGGCCGCGGAAGCGCGCAGTGCGCTGGAACGAACCGTCCTTGTTCAGCACCACGCCGGGCGCGACCAGCCCGGCCCATGGCAGCCAGTCGGCGAGCAGCGCCGGGCGCTGGCGGTATTCGGCGAGGTTCATCATGGCCGTGCCTTCAGGTATCCAGCAGCACGCGGTGCTTGATGTGGCGCGCGAACACCTGCATGAATTGGGGGTCCGCACGTGCGCCCCAGACCGCGAGTGAATGGCCCACAATCCAGAGCACGATGCCCGGAACCCAGAGCTGCAGGCCCAGGCCCACGGCGGCCGCGAGCGTGCCGTTGGCAATCGCCACCGTGCGTGGCGCGCCACCCATCAGGATGGGCTCGGTCAGGGACCGATGAAGAGGGACTTCAAAGCCCCGCACCTCGAAGCCCGGCGCATCATGCGAGTTCATGTGCGGGCTCATGCCAGTACCGCCCCGCCGGTGAACGAGAAGAACGACAGGAAGAAGCTCGACGCGGCAAACGCGATCGACAGCCCGAAGACGATCTGCACCAGCTTGCGGAAGCCCCCGCTGGTGTCACCGAAGGCGAGCGTCAGGCCCGTGGCGATGATGATGATCACCGCGACGATGCGCGCCACCGGCCCCTGGATAGATTCGAGGATGGACTGCAGCGGCGCCTCCCAGGGCATGTTGGAGCCGGCGGCGTGCGCCGGCAGCGCGAAGGCCACCAGCAGCGCAGCCAACAGCATCACTTGCAGCGCTAGACGCAAGCGCCCGGTGTGCAGAGACGGATTTACGGAAATGCTCAAAGGCGTCATGAAAGTTCTCCTGGAAGTGATGGCAATGAAGGAAGTGAAGGCAATGGCGCGAGCTCCAGTTCGTAGCTGAGCCGGTAGCCGTTTGCGTCGAGGCCGACGACGCGTGCAATGGCCTCGACGCGGCGCGTGCGGCCGCGCCCGGCGATGAAGACAATGACGTTGATGGTCTCGGCGATCAGCGCGCGCGGCACGTTCACCGAAACCTCCTGCACCAGCTGTTCGAGGCGCGTGAGGGCGCCCATCGCCGAGCCCGCGTGCACAGTGGCGATGCCCCCCGGGTGGCCCGTGCCCCAGGCCTTGAGCAGGTCCAGCGCCTCCGGGCCGCGCACCTCGCCGACGACGATGCGGTCCGGTCGCAGGCGCAGCGTAGAGCGCACGAGCTCGGTCATGCTGACCACACCAGGGCGCGTGCGCAGCGGCACGTGATCGTGCGCCGTGCATTGCAGCTCCACCGTGTCTTCGAGCACGATCACGCGGTCGCCAGTGGCGGCCACCTCGTCGAGCAGCGCGTTGGCAAGCGTGGTCTTGCCGGTGCTGGTGCCACCGGCTATCAGTATGTTCTGCCGGTCGCGCACGGCCAACCGCAGGAACGCGGCCTGGTCGGCGGTCAGGATCCCGTCGGCCACGTAGTCTTCCAAGCGGATCAGCGCGACGGCCCTCTTGCGCAGCGCGAACACCGGGCCGGGCGTCACGGGCGGCAGCGCGCCCTCGAAGCGCTCGCCGGTCTCGGGCAGTTCGGCCGTCAGCAGCGGCTTGTCCGCATGCACCTCGGCGCGCACGTGCGCGGCGATCAGGCGGATGATGCGTTCGCCGTCGGACGGTGACAGCGTGACGCCCATTGGCGCACGCCCACTGCTGAGGCGGTCCAGCCACAGCGAGCCATCGGGGTTGAGCAGCACTTCGACCACATCGGGATCGGCCAGCGCCTGCGCGATTTCCGGTCCCATCGCCGTGCGCAGCATGCGGATACGACGGTCCAGCGCCAGCGAGGCCGGCGCGGCAGGCTTGTTCGGATCGCGCGGCGTCCCGGTCATGAAGCCGCCTCCGGTTTGCTGCCGGCCGGGGTCGCCGGCCGATCGTCTCCAGTGGTGTTTCCCACGGGATCACCTAATCCGAAGAACTGGCTGTCCTCGGGCTGGATTTCCTCGTACACGTCCTTGACCAGGCTGCGCCCGCGCAGCAGGTGGCGGCCGAGCTGTTCGATGAACTGCTCGAAGCGAGCGCGGCCCTGAGCGCGCGCCGCCTCCTCATGCACCTCGGGGACGGGCGTGCTGACGGTCAGGAAGTAGCGCACGTACAGCGCCACGGTCTCGATCAGGATGTTCTGATCGCGTTCGAGCTTGTCGTACTGGCGCGAGAGACGGTCCAGCCGCTTGGCGATGGCGGCCTCGCGCTGGTCGCCGCTGTCGGGCGAGAGGAACGAGGACAGCGCGGCGGCGATGATCGAGGACTTGGACAGGCCCTTCATCGCGGCCAGCTCGTCGAGCCGGCGCGCATGGTCGCGTTCGAGGAAGATGTTCAGACGAGCGCGGCTCATAGCGCGATTCCGTCGTCTGGGTCGAGCACGGCCAACCGCGCGGCGCGCTGCAGGCGCGGGTCGACCTGAGTCGGCAGGGGAAGCGGCACGTCGTCGTCATCGAGCAGGCCGAGATCGTCGGCGCCGGGCTCAGGTTGGGGGGTGTAGGCGACCTCGTCCAGCTCGGGCTGATGCTGGCGCCCGCCGTCATCGACGGTGCCGGCCTGGCCCGCCAGGGCCATGTCCAGCATTGGAGCAGCCAGCGGTGCTAGCCCGCTCCAGTCGTCCGCGCGCGGCGCCGGGGCGTCGGCGTAGTGACCAGCCGCGGTGAGCAGCGGCGCTGGCTTCACGCGCACCGCGAAGTTGCGGTCGAGGTAGTAGCGGATCTTGTGCGCGCGAATCGGTGCATGACCCGACACCATCACCACGGCGTCGTCGGGAGGGAGCTGCATCACCTCGCCTGGTGTGAGCAGCGGCCGTGCCGTCTCCTGGCGCGAGACCATCAGGTGCCCGAGCCACGGCGCGAGCCGGTGGCCGGCGTAGTTGCGCTGCGCGCGCAGCTCGGTGGCAGTGCCCAGCGCGTCGGAGATGCGCTTGGCGGTGCGCTCGTCGTTCGTAGCGAACGCGATGCGCACGTGGCAGTTGTCGAGGATCGAATGGTTCTGGCCGTAGGCCTTGTCGATCTGGTTGAGCGACTGCGCGATCAGGAAGGCGCGCAGGCCATAGCCCGCCATGAAAGCCAGGGCGGACTCGAAGAAGTCCAGACGCCCGAGCGCCGGAAACTCGTCAAGCATCAGCAGCAATTGATGCCGCCGTGCGATGCCATCGCTACCGTCGAGCGACTCGGTCAAACGCCGGCCAATCTGGTTGAGGATTAGCCGGATCAGCGGCTTGGTGCGGCTGATGTCCGAGGGCGGCACCACGAGGTACAGCGACACCGGATGCTTGGCCGAGATCAGGTCGGCGATGCGCCAGTCGCAGCGCGAGGTGACTTGGGCCACCGTCGGATCGCGGTACAGGCCGAGGAAGCTCATGGCCGTGGACAGCACGCCCGATCGCTCGTTGTCGCTCTTGTTGAGAACTTCGCGGGCAGCAGAAGCGACCACAGGATGCGGTGCCCCACCTTCTTCGTTCGCGAGGTGCCGCGTCGTCATCATCCGGTGCAGCGTCACCTCGAACGGACATGCGGGATCGGACAGGAAATTGGCGGCGCCGCGCAACGTCTTGTCCTCGCCGGCATAGAGCACGTGCAGGATGGCTCCGACGAGAAGCGCGTGACTGGTCTTCTCCCAGTGGTTACGCCGCTCCAGCGCGCCCTCGGGATCGACGAGGATGTCCGCGATGTTCTGTACGTCGCGAACCTCATGGGCGCCGCGGCGCACTTCAAGCAGCGGGTTGTAGGCCGCCGAACGCGCGTCGGTGGGATTGAACAGCAGGCAATGTGAGAAGCGCGCGCGACAGCCGGCCGTGTGCGTCCAGTTCTCTCCCTTGATGTCGTGAATCACGGCGGAGCCGGGCCAGGACAGCAGCGTCGGCACCACGAGACCCACACCCTTGCCCGAGCGCGTGGGCGCGAAGGCCATCACGTGCTCGGGGCCGGCGTGGCGCAGGTAGCTGTCGTCCTTGCGACCAAGGAAGACCCCGGCCGGCCCGGTCAAGCCGCTTTGCGAATCTCTTCGCTCTCTGCCCAGCGGGCGGAGCCATAAGTGGTGACGCGCCGGGCCACACGCGAGCGCCACACCGCCATGCCAATGGCCACGCCTGTGGCGAGCAGCCCGCTTCCCGCGGCGATGGCGCCGCCTCGCAGGAAGACATCCGGCGCATAGGCGTCGTACCAGTACCACCACTCGAACAGCTTCCAGGGCTCGTAGATTCGCAGGCCAGCCACGTTGGCCCACGCGGGCCCCAGCCGTGGCTGATAACTGAGCGCATGGGCGGTCCACTGCGTGGCTGTCCACACGCCGGTCAGGACCACGCCGAAGACGGCCGCGACCTGGCCGAGCAGAATGCCTGTTTGGATGCTCGATCCGGCCGCCTCACCTGTTCCCTGTCGAAAAGCCATCTCCGAAGGCCCCTTCGGCGCAGCTGCGCCATGCGCATGCGCGCCCCCATGGCGCGCATGGCACGAGTCTGGAATCGATGTGCCGCGCGGTACACCCACATGGGCGTAGCTCAGCGAAGCTGGCGCACACGTCGCAAGAAAGTTCGGGATTCCAGGAAGCTGGCGGCGTAACAGCCCCAGCGTCTCGGACCATGAGCATCCTCAGGATGCGGCCAGACGTCCAATGCTGATGATGCAGTCCGACCGTGCGTCGAAACCGCGCTGCGTAACGATCACGACAAACAGCCGACGTGGGTAAGAAAGCGTTTCACAGGGGCAGCAGTGCCAAAGCGCTGCTGCTTGTGCAGCACGAAGGTGGTGATGTGCTCCTCCTCGGCCAGCGGGAGTGCTAGCACGTCGCTGCGCCAGAGAGTCTGCACATGCCCCTCGTCACCCAGTCCAACGCCCGCGCCGGCCGCGATGCGGATCACGTAGCCCGACAGGGTGCAGGCCTCACCCGCGAGGGTAGCGCGGTCGATGTATTTACGCACGATGGCGCGCATCTGCCAGAGCAAACCCGGCAGGCACTTCTCGTTGCAAGACAGCAGCGGGAACGCCAGCAAGTCTGACAGGGCGACGATCTCCCGACTGGCCAATTCATGGCTCTGCGGTAGCACCGCCATGAGACGGTAGCGCCACGCAGGAGCCTGCGCGATGGCCTCGTCATTGGGAACACCGAAAGAGAATCCGACCTCGATTTCTTCGCTCTTGAGTGCGCCGACAAGTTCGCCTGCACGCATCTCTGCGAGTTCCAGCGGGACCTCGGGCGCCACGGCACGCCAGCTCGTGAGGCATTCGGAAATGCTTGGGTTGTGCAATGCCATCAGCAACGCCGACACGAAGCGGTGCCCGGTACAGGGTATGCGTCTGGCGGACCGTGCGTTTGATTCGCTCTAACCGGATGAGAAGCCTGCGCGCTTCCTTCAGCAACCTCGATCCAGCCGGCGTCAAGTGCAGCTTGCGCGGGAGTCGAACGAACAAGGGCACGCTCAACTGATCTTCAAGATCGCGGATCGCCCGCGACAGCGAGGTCTGATCGATGTGGATCCGCTCTGCGGCGCGGCGAAAGCTCAGGTCTTCCGCGACGGCAACGAAGTAGCGCAAATGCCGCAGTTCAATCATTTGGACTTGCCGATGAGAGATGACGCCCAAAGATCGAGGACGCCCAGCCCGTTCCGGCAGCCATCTTAGGCAGGCGTTCTGAGAACGTATCCACGATCTGCCGTGAAGCAGGCACAGGAACGCAACCGCCGGTTCTTGGACCCAGCGAGATCCAAGCTGGAGTTAGATGACCACAGGCGTTTCGTAGTCCAGCATCTTTCACGGGCTCGTCTCCAAGCGCATGGCGACGGCATCCGGATCGGCTTGGCCATATGACGAGAGGTCTGCATCCTTGGGAAGGTACTGACGCACCAACCAGTTAGTGTTCTCGTTCGTTGCTCGCTGCCACCGCAGAAGTCGACGTGCAAATTGGCTGCCGCCTCGGCTAAGGCTAGCGTTTCACGACCAGGGCATCCACTGCCAAGATGCGCTCCGCGGTGCAGATCAACGGGTTGACATCGACCTCCGACAACATTGCGCGGTGGTCGGAGATCAGTTCCGACACGCGTTGAACGATGGCGCACAGAGCAGTCTCGTCCACTGGTGCTGCGCCACGAAAGCCTTGCAGCAACCGATAACCGCTGAGGCGCTGGAGCATCTTCAACGCTTCGCCGGCAGTAACAGGCGCTTGCTGTACCACGCTGTCGCGGAGCAACTCTACCAGGATGCCGCCCATCCCCACCACGATCAACGGGCCGAACAGGGGATCGACTCGACCGCCGACCATGATCTCGACTCCTGCGGGCACCATCGGTTGTAAAAGCACGCCGTTGATACGCGGTGCCGGCACAACCCTGTTCGCGTTCTCCATGACCTCTGCGTAGGCGCGCTCCACGTCCGCACGGCTACGGAGATTGAGCCGCACCACACCGGCCTCAGTCTTGTGGGGTAGATCCGGCGACTCCACCTTGAGCACCACCGGGAACCCCATCTCCATGGCGGCTATGACCGCGCCATCGATGTCTTTCACGAGCCGATCAGAAACCACCGGCACCCCGTAGGCTGCGAGCACCGCTTTTGATTGGCTTTCCGGCAAAGTGCGAGTGGACGTCGATGCTTCCAGTAAGCCGGCGACATCATGCACTGCGTTCGTCTGGCTCAGCCGGACGAGCTGTCGATCTTCCTCGTCAATACGCTCCCACCAATGCGTCCAGGCGGCAAGGGTTCTGAAGCATCTGGCCGTCGTCCGGAACAACGCAACGTCGGGATCCGTCTCCAGATCGAACGAGCCCGGACCTTCCAGCCAGCCCGTGAGCCAGTATGCGCAGACGATTTTCCCCGCGGCTCGTGCCATGGGTCCGATCGCCTTGATGCGCTGCGATCCAGCCTCGTGCGCATAGCCATTGGGCACCGCGATCGCGCCAATGTTCGGCTGCAACAGAAAGCCTTCTGCACATGCCGGAAAGGACACCGGGTTGTTGAGGATTTGCGCCGTCACGTCGCACGGATTGCGCGCCGCGCCAAACAGCGGGATGTGTTTCGCGAGCAGCTGCTGCAACTCCGTACCCGGCTGCGGCATTGGCACAGCGTGCAGTTCGGCCTGGTCTGCCGCAAGGATTCCCGCGCCGCCCGATGGCGTGAGCACAGCAACACCTGGAGCCACAGGCCGCGGTGCCTTGGCAAAGAACGCGGCGGTCTCCAAAAGTTCCTCAAACTCGGTGACGCTGACAAAGCCTGCTTTCTCGAAGAATGCCTCGTAGGCTGCCGCTGAACCCGCCAGGGCCCCCGTATGGGACTTTGCCGCCTCGGCACCACTCTCCCCCGTGGCCAGCTTAAAGATCACAACGGGCTTGCGTGCCTTGCGTGCCAACTCCCCGGCTTCCAGAAGGCGCTGAGGCGAGTCAGTGCCTTCAAAGACACAGGCGATTACGTCGCAGCTCGAGTCACCGCTCAGGTAAGAGATCTGGTCTGCAACATCCACGTCACAAGCATTCCCCAGCGTGAAGACATGGCTGAAAGAAACGCCGCGCTCGCTGGCTTGAGCCAGGCCCATGCCCAGAGCACCGGACTGGCTGATCAGCCCAATACGCCGACCACCGGGATGGATGGGCTTGGCCGGGGCGTTCGCGAAGACCGCATGGAATCCGGAGACGCCGTTGACCACACCAAGGCAGTTCGGGCCAAGCAGACGCGTTCGCGAGCCTTCGGTGAGCGCGACGATCCGTCGCTGTGCTGCCTCCCATTCGGGGTCGCCAGACTCCCCGAAGCCTGACGCGAAGATGATCAGCCCGCCGACGCCAATCTGGACGCTCTCGCGTACCAAGTCCTCGACAGCATCACGAGGCACCGCAGCAACCACACAGTCCGGCACCTCCTCGATAGCAGAGATGCTCTTAAAGCAAGGACGGCCATTGATCTCTTCGTACTTGCCATTGACAAGGTGAATTGCGCCGGAGAACTTGGACAAACTAGCCAAGGTCCGTGCTCCGAACGAAGCTGCGTTCTGCGATGCGCCCACGATGGCGACGCTCTTCGGATCGAACATCCGAACCAGTTGATCGTGGCTGTAGACGCCACGGGCTTGTTTCAAGCTCATAGAACTCCTTGATCGATTGCGCGTACTTAGGAACCGCCAGCGTGCACAGAGGCACACCGCTTCTCAACTTCGGGTCTCGTCCGGTTGACGAAGAGCATTATGGTATCTACATTTCATTGGTCTTGCCATTTCATTGAAGGAGAATACATGAGCCCACGTCGTCGTGCCTGCATTGCTATCGCCAGCGCCTGCCTTTTCGCCCTCCCCACTGCGCATGCAGTCGACAAGCCAGTGCGTCTGGTTGTCTCCATCGCGGCAGGAGGAGCAACCGATGTGGTGGTCCGAACCATCGGCATCGGGATGGCCAAGACGTTGGGAACCACGGTCATCGTCGACAACAAACCGGGCGGGAACGGCACCGTGGCCGCGGCAGCAGTCGCGACCGCACGACAGGACGAGATCACGATGCTCTTCATCCCGAGCAGCATCGTTCAGAACGCCTCGCTCCGCACGGACATCCCGAACTATCTTCCCAAGTTGACGCCTGTCGGCCTCGCCGCCGTGATCCCGGTAGCCCTCGTGGTATCGCCCGATCTCGGCCCTAAGAACCTCAAAGAGTTCATTGCACTGGCAAAGTCCAAGCCAGGCACGCTTTCGTTCGCCTCGCCAGGCAGTGGTTCGTCGAGCCATATCCTGGGCGAGGTCCTTGCGCGCGAGACTGGGATCAAGCTGATCCATGTGCCGTACAAGGGAGAAGCGCAGTCTGTTCCGGACGTCTTCGGCGGTCGGCTGTCGAGCGCATTTGGTGCCGTGGGTTCCCTGGAAAAGTACGAGGCAAACGGCAAGAAGCTTGTCTTGCTCGCCGTCACCGGTGCGCAACGACTGCGCAGCGTTCCCAACATCCCGACTTTTGAAGAGCAAGGCGTTCCGAACATGACGATGCTGGGTTGGATGGGCACCTTCGTCGCCAACTCAACGCCGAAGGAGACCGTCAACAAACTGGCGGAGGCACTGAAGCTCGCTGTGGCAACACCCGAAGTTCAGTCGGTGTGCACCCGCGTGGGCTTCGAATGCCGCGCCACGTCACCTGAGGAGTTCTCGGCTCACCTGGACAAGGAGCTGAAAGCATGGCCTGAACTCGTGAAGGGCCTGGACATCAGCTTCCAGTAGCCATTGCTCGAGCAGATGAGTTGTGGCGCCGCCTTCGCGCGGCGCCTTGCTCGATTCGGAGGAACCGCTTTGCTCCGCTCAGCAGAATCTAGCGATCCCTCGGCTAAGCAGATGCCCCCAAACGGTTCGTTGCGACAGGGGATCCGCTCCGCCTGGGTCGGATCCCCAACAATGCAGAGAACGAGCAGCGACCGCTTCAGGACGACGACAAAGCCTTGAGCCGAACCAGGCCATCCCCGAACGGCTGATCACGCCGACGGATGGCGTCCCGCACCCCATGCTCAGCTACATCGCTCGAGAACTGGTTCATGGCCTGCGACGCGCTGTGCACCCTCGCATCTGTTTCCGCGGCAAAGCGTTGCAGTTGGGCCGCCCCACACAAGTCCAAGCCCATGTTGACGACCCGCTTGTGCGCGGACAACAGGTCGCTGTGAACCAGGGCCATGCGGCGGACCAGTTGGTCGACCTCGGCGTCGAGCTGGTCACGCGGCACCGCGTCAGACACGAGGCCGATCCGAGCTGCATCCTTGCCGCTCAGGCAATCACCTGTGAACATCAAGCGCTTGGCCCACTGGGGGCCGACATGGTAGAGCCACATGTTGCTCGGCGGCGTTCCGTTCGCGCGCGTCGCCGGGTAGCCGATGCGCGCATCGTCGCTGGCAACCAGCACATCACACATTAGTGCCAAGTCCGTACCACCGGCCAAGCAGTTGCCGTGGATCTTCGCGACTACCGGCTTGTGGATGTCCCTGATGGCAACCATGAACGCCTGCTTTCGCTCCAACCGCAGGCACTCATCATCTGCGCCCGAACCGCTTCGGTACTTTGGAGCGTCGACGCCCTGATCGTTGGCAGTGCTCGGCCCATAAGCAGAGTCCAGGTCGAAACCAGCGCAGAAATCGATCCCCGCCCCCTGCAGCAGAATGACCCTCACGTCCTCGCGATCGTCGGCCTCGTACAGAGCATCGCGTAGCTCTACTAGCAGAGCAACGCTGAGCGCGTTGCGCTTGGAAGGCCGATTCAGTGTGATCGTCGCGACGTGCGATGCCACGGAGAATTCGATGAATTCGGTCGACGTGAGCCAGCGGTTCATCGGGCATCTCCATGTTGCTTTGCCAGGTACTCGGCCTGCTCATCCGCATCACCAAGGATGCTGTCAAAAACCACGAAGCGTTGCAGGTAATGGCCAACCGAGTACTCCTCGGTCATCCCGATTCCGCCATGCAGTTGAATAGCGTCTTCGAGCGACTTGCGGCCATGGACGCTAAGGATCAGCTTCGCTCGGGCAATGTCGCCTGCCATCGCAGAGCCCGGGTCGTCATAGGCGATGGCTGCCAGCAGCGACATGCTCTTGATCGACTCCAGGCCGACCAGCATCTCAGCGATCTTGTGGCGCACGGCCTGGTTGTCTGCAAGGGGCTTGCCGAACTGACGCCGGTTTCTGACGTACTCGGCTGTGAGTCGGACGGCAGCTTCGACCGTTCCAAGCCCGTCCGCGCAGGCGGCAGCCGTCCCCGCGCTTCTAACCCGCGCCATCACCTGTGCATATCCGTGCGACGTATCGCCGTCGAACAGCGGCAGAGCGATGGCGTCGAGAAAGCTGACCGTCGCCGCAGGACTGGCGTCCACCAGGCAATACGGAGCGGCCTTGACAGCGTCGGGCACCTGGTTCTTGCGGTCCACCAAGAAGATGCCCTCAGCAGGTCCCGAACCGGGCGAGACAAACTGCGCAGCGACGATGTAGCCACCAGCCAGCGCGCCGCATGCCACGTTGCGCACGCCACCGCTGACCCGCCAATGTTTTCCATCGAACGTTGCTCTTGTCGCAGGTACGCCGCCAGCGCGCTCGCCTGCCCAGCAAACCATGAGATCACCCGAGGCCATGAGCGGCAGGTAGTCCTTCTGAAGGCTAGAGGCACCCGATTCGACGAGCGCAACGGTAGACATAACCATGCTACTGATCAAGGGTGCGATGAGCAACGACGCGCCCGCTTCTCGCAAGACACCGTGGAGGTCGCCCATCGAGCCGCCGAACCCACCGTAGTCCTCCGGCACTAGCACGCCTGTTAAACCGAGGTCGGCAAGCTCGCGCCAAACCCGGGGCACTGCTCGGCCGGGGTCTGCGAGCAACGCCTTGCGCTGCTCGAAGCTGAAATTGTCGCGCAGGTACCGTGCAACGCTGTCGCGCAGCATCGCCTGCTCATCGCTGTACGAGAAGTCCATGGCTAGCTCAAGAATGTCTTTGAAAGAATGTCCTTCTGGACCTCGCTGGCTCCGCCGTAGATGCTCGAAGCGCGGCTGAAGAAATACCGCGAGACCAGCGGCGACGCCCAATCCGAGGAGCCGTTCGGCAGATCGTTGGCAGCCCGCAGGCCATCTGCGCCCGCCAGCTTCGCGAGAAGAGCCAGCACTCTTTGCTGGACCTCGCTGCCTTTGAGCTTCAGGACCGACGCGAACGCCTGGGGCACTGCACATGTGTCGGGCGACAGCAGCAATCGCCAGTTCGTCATTTCGAGACTGCGAATCTCGGCGTCGAGAACGGCAAGCTCCTTGCGGACACCGGGAAGCTGAGCCAGAGCATGGCCGTCGCGTTGATGCGCGTTGGCGATCTCGACGGCATAGTTCCATCGCTCGCGGCACAGTCCAACGTTGGCGATGCCCGTACGCTCGTTGGACAGCAGGAACCTGGCGTAGCTCCAACCACGCCCCTCTTCGCCAACCAGGTTGCTCACCGGCACACGGACGTCGTCGAAGAAGACCTCGTTGAGGTGGTGCATGCCGTCGATCGACGGGATCGGGCGAACAGTGATTCCAGGTTGTCGCAGGTCGATGAGCAGGAAGCTGATGCCATCCTGCTTCTTGGCCTCCGTGCTCGTCCGCACGAGGCAGAAGATCCAGTCGGCGTGGTGCGCGGAGGTGGTCCAGATCTTCTGCCCGTTCACCACGTAGTGGTCACCATCGCGCTCGGCTCGGGTCTTCAACGAAGCCAGATCCGACCCCGCCTCGGGCTCCGAGAACCCCTGGCAGAACCACAGGTCCATGTTCAGCAGCTTGGGCAGAAAGGAGCTCTTTTGCTCTTCCGTGCCGAACTGCAACAGTACGGGCCCAAGCATGGTGATGTTGAACACCTGAGGCAGCGGCGCCGAGGCTCGAAAGATCTCGTCCAGCAAGATGAGGCGCTCGACCTGGCCCAACTCCGCACCGCCGTAGCGCTTCGGCCAATGCGGTGCCGCCCAGCCGCGCTCATTCAAGATGCGCTGGAAGGTGACAGTGTCCTGCTTGGTCGCGGCGAACCCTCTGCGCAAGCGGTCACGCGTGTCCGTCGGAAGCCGCGCCTCGATGAACGCACGCACCTCTTTCTGGAAGGTCGCCTGCTGATCCGATAGTGTTATGTCCATGATTGCATCGTCCTGATGTCGCGCTCTCGATCGCGAACGGTCATTTGGCCGCCAGGGTGGCTGTTCCGTTTGACAGCACCCTCACACCACGCTCCGCGACTGCAGCTTCGAAGCGAAGGTCCGTCTTGTCGAGCCAGAAGCGCAGTTGCAGCACATCGCCGGGAAACACCGGCGCGGAAAGCCGCGCTGCAAACGACGTGATCTCGCCAAGGCCGGCCTGGTGGAGGTGCGTCGTGAGCATGCGGCAAGCGACCCCATACGTCGCAAGTCCATGCAAGATCGGTTTGTTGAATCCCGCCTTCTTGGCCACGGCCGGGTCTGCATGCAAGGGATTCCAATCGCCGGAAAGCCGGTAGAGCAAGGCAGCGCTCGTTGCAATCTGGCTCATCAGCTGCCCATCCGGCTCTCGCGTAGCCACGAAGTTGTCGGCCGGCGCGGGCATGTCCGAAACGCCGCCCTCGGAGAACCCCCCATCGCCGCGGCAGAAATAGACTTGCTCGATCGACGCGATCGCCTCCATGGTGCCCGACTCCAGGAGTTGGCGCTCCACGGTCACAAGCGCACCTTTGGCAGCGCCCTTGTCGACGATGCGGGTGACACGGGTCCGTCCGTAAACCGTGGCCTCGGGTGCAAGGGCGCGATGCATGACGACCTTCTGCTCACCATGCACCAGTCGCATGTAGTCGATCCCGAACTCGGGGTTGTCCTTCATCCAGAAGCCGGGGGTCGCCAGTACGCTGCACATCGTCGGAAGTGTGCTGAGCCCTTCCTCATAGACGTAGCGCAGCTCGGCCGGATCCAGCGGGTTCACGCCAAAGCCGAGCCCGAGGTTATAGAGGATGGTGTCTTTGCGGGTGTAGTGGTGACGAACGTCCTGCGGCGCCCACGACTTGATCTTCTGGTAGTTAAGCATCCATGCTCCACTTCGCCGCGATGCGGCACTTGAAACTCGAACAGGCCAGGATGGACAGACCTCCCGGCTTGAGAAGCCTGCACATCGTGTGTGCAGGCACTTCGTCATGCAACGCCAGTGCAACGTTGCCAACCGACGGAGAAGCGCCAGCCGACCCCTTGGGGTCCGCTCCTCGCTTACATGGAGTCAAAGGCTGATGTGGTATCCGCCGTTCACGCCGAGGTGTTGGCCGGTCACATAGCTCGCGGCGTCCGAGAGAAGGAAGCAAACCGCTTTGACGACCTCGTCCGGCGTCGACCAACGACCCAGCGGGATCTGGCTGAGGATCTTGTCGCGGAACTTGTCACCGCGGATGACCTCGGTCATCGGTGTTTCCACGACGCCGAAACAGATGGAGTTCGCACGAATGTTGTACTTGCCCCACTCGCGCGCAGTCGTCATCGTCACACCCAGGATGCCGGCCTTGGCGGCGGCATAGTTGACTTGGCCGATGGCACCCTTGCGACCCGCGTCCGACGAGATGTTGACGATCGATCCGCCTTTGGTGTCACCAGCCTTGGCACGCGCGATCAGGTGCTGACCCAGTGCCTGGGACCAAAAGAACGAAGCGGACAGATGAACGTCCAGCACATCGCGCCAGTCCTTCACCGTCATCTTGTCCATCATCGCAGGCCGTGTGATGCCAGCGTTGTTGCACAGCCCATCGACACGTTCGAACTTCTCGACCGCCTGGGCTACCACCCGTTGGGCAGCCTCCGGATCGGACACATCCGCAACAGCCGGCATGAGACGGCCTGCGGGCAGTTCCCCCTCGAGCTTCTTGAGCGTCTCTTCGTTCCGATCGACGGCGACCACATTGCCGCCCAACTCGATGACCAGCCGCGCGATGCCCTCACCGATCCCCTGGCCCGCGCCCGTCACCACGATCGTCCGGTTCTTCAAGCTCACCAACTCCGACATGAATGCCTCCATTTGCATTACCAATTGAATGGCAAGACCATACTAGAATGTTGTGCAGTTGTCCATCGGCTTGGGCTGCCGGCGCTGACTGCTGGCTCGAGGATCGTGGTCGTCACGGTCAGGTGTGGGCTGCGCAGATGCAAGATCGACGGTGGGCACAACGGTTCATCCAAGGAGACGTGACATGAGCATTCATCGAGCCGCAGCCATTGCGGGTGCCTTCGAGCACCCACTGCGCAAGGCTCCCGACAAGACCACCGCACAGTTGCACGCCGAATGCGCGCGTGGAGCTTTGCAAGATGCCGGCTTGAGCCTGAGCGATGTGGACGGATACTTCTGCGCGGGCGACGCCCCCGGCCTCGGGGCGCTCAGCATGGCCGACTACATGGGCCTTCGCCTGCGGCACATCGACACGACCGACACTGGCGGATCTGCGCCACTGGTGCATGTTGCCCACGCCGCACAGGCAATCGCGGCTGGAAAATGCAACGTGGCACTGATCACCCTGGCAGGCCGTCCGCGGACCGAGATAGCCAACGCGATGGGCTCGCCAAGGGGCAGCGCACCAGCTACGCCTGATGCGGCCTTCGAACTGCCGTATCGGCCGTCCACGCTGAACATGTATGCACTGGCCGCGGCGCGACACATGTACGAATTCGGAACGACTTCGGAGCAGTTGGCTTGGATCAAGGTTGCTGCATCCCAGCATGCGCAGCACAACGAGAACGCTATGCTGCGCAAGCCGGTGACCGTCGAGGAAGTGGTCAACTCGGCGCTCATCGCCAGCCCCTTGCATAAGCTGGACTGCTGTGTTGTCAGTGACGGTGGGGGGGCACTGATCGTCGTACGGCCGGAGATCGCAAAGTCCCTCTCGCGACCGCTCATCTCAGTCTTGGGTGGGGGCGAAACCATCAAGGGCCAAGCTGCCGGAAAAGTCGACCTCACGTACTCCGGCGCTGCGATTTCTGGCCGGCTCGCGTTCGAGGAAGCAAAGGTGCAGCCGCGCGATATCCAGTACGCGTCCATCTACGACAGCTTCACCATCACCGTGCTGATGCAGCTGGAAGACCTCGGCTTTTGCAAGAAGGGAGAAGGCGGCCGCTTTGTCCAGGACGGCAACCTGATCTCTGGGGTCGGGCGAATGCCCGTCAACACCGACGGCGGCGGGCTCTGCAACAACCATCCGTCGAACCGCGGCGGGATCACCAAGATCATCGAAGCTGTCCGTCAGCTACGCGGCGAGGCACATCCCAAGGTTCAAGTTCCCAACTGTTCACTGGCACTCGCGCAAGGCACGGGCGGGCTGCTCGGTTCGCGGCACGGAAGCGCAACCTTGATTCTGGAGCGAGCACAATGAGCCCCCCCCCTATGTCCCCCGCCCTTCAGTCCGTCGTCGACGACGCCGCAACCCATCCTTACTGGCAAGCCGCGGCGCAGGGCAAGCTCTTGATCAAACGTTGCAAGGAATGTTCGCAGGTGCACTTCTATCCGCGGGCGCTTTGTCCCCATTGCCTTGGAGACACGGAATGGGTGGAAAGCCGCGGTGTCGGCCGGGTCTACAGCGCGAGCACCGTCCAGCAGGCCGACGGCAACTACGTCATCGCATACGTTGAACTGGACGAAGGCGTCACCATGCTCACCAACCTGATCGATGCTGGCGACGGCGTCGCCATCGGTGCGCGTGTGCGCCTCAGCATGCAGCCGGCCGCCAACGAGTTGGCGATTCCGATGTTCTCTCTCGACAAAGGCGCGTAGCCCGTTGCCTGCGGGCGGGGCCTCGACACCCGACAATGGGTCAAGGCCTTGCGCCTGGCCTGGCTCGGCTCGGCTCGATCAGCCTCGCTCTAAGCGAAGCCCCAGTTCTCCGTGCCCCTTGAATTCGAGCAGCAGCGGCGCGCTGCCCATCGTCTTGATGGCCACCACTGACTGTTATGTGCCGGCGCTTCGCCCTGCGCTATTCGGAAGGCCACTGGAACTGAGCTGGCTCTCTGGCAGAGAGGCGACGGACCGACTCCGCGAAGTAGGTCGTGTCGGTGGCTACCGCCTGCGCCGCCGACTCCAGGTTCAGGATGACCTGCAGGTCGCTCGTGAAGGACTGGGCCAGGCCTGCCTTGATGCATGAGATCGCAACGGGAGAGGCGTTGGTCAACGAGGCGGCCAGCTCGATTGAGCGCGTCAGCAACTGCTCGGCCCGCACCACTTCCAGTGCCAGGCCGAGATGCTTGGCCTCTTGTGCATTGACCTCCCGCGCCGACAGGAGGAGTTCCCTGGCCCGCTGCATGCCGACGGCTCTTGGTAGCGTGTAAAGCGCGCCAAGATCAGGGACCAGGCCGAGCCGCTCGAAAGCCATGCACAGGCGTGCGCGGTCGCTCACGACGATCAAGTCAGCAAGCAACGCGAGGCTGAACCCCGCTCCGAAAGCGACGCCGTCGATGGCGGCAACGACAGGCTTCGTGTAGCTGGCCAGCACCGTTGTGAGCCGGTGGTACGGCGCGAGCGCCCCGAGCCGCTCCTCGGGCGAGCGCTGCCTACCCTCTGACTTGCGCACGTCACCACCCGCGCAGAAGTGGTCGCCGGCACCTCTGAGCACCACAGCTCTGGTCCGCTGATCAACGCGCAGATCATCCAGGATGGCAGCCATGCGAAGCGCGGTCTCGCCGTCGATCGCATTCCTGCGTTCGGACCGGCAGATCGTGAGGACCGCGACTGCACCGGTCCAGTCAAGCGAGATCGGCCCGTCTGGCACGGCCTCTCCCGCGCTCATTGGGAGCTCCTGGCTTGTGCCGTAGGAGGCTGGGCCTTGGTTGTGTGCGCACGAGGTCCAACGCGCGTCGATACGGGCTCAAGCCCCGCGATGACACCTTCCAACAGGTCGCCCTCCTTCACGGCCGAAACGCCAGCCGGCGTTCCCGTGAAGATCAGGTCACCGGCCTCCAACTTCATACCCCGGCTGGCAATCGCAATGATCTCGGGAACGCCCCAGATCAGCTCCGAAAGATCACTCGACTGCCGCATCTCCCCGTTGACTCGCAGAGAGATCGCCCCCTTGGACAGGTGACCGACGTCGGAAACGCGCGACAGCGCAGCGCAGGGGGCGCTCAGATCGAAGCCCTTGCCCCAGTCCCAAGGCCGCCCCATCTCCCGCGCGGCCAGTTGGATGTCCCGGCGCGTCATGTCCAACCCCACGGCGTAGCCGTAGACATGCTGCAAGGCGTCTTCCTCGGCGATGTCTGCTCCGCCGGTGCCAATGGCCACGACCAACTCGACCTCGTGATGGAGGGACGTAGTCAGTGGCGGATATGGCATCGGAACGCCGCTATCGATCAGGGTGTCGGTGGGCTTGAAGAAGAAAAATGGGGGCTCACGATCGTCGTTGCCCATCTCCCTGGCGTGATCGGCATAGTTCCGGCCGACACAGATCACACGCCGCACAGGGAATCGGGCATCGACACCTCGCACCGCGACAGAGATCACAGCAGGTGGGGAAAACAGATAAGTGGTCACAAAGGCACTCCGTGGAAATTTTGATGGGTTGGGTTCGGCAGCGGGCTCTACGCTGAATTCAGCGCGGCGCGTCAGTGCATGCGCGTGGCTTCTGCATCTGCAAGGATGAGATCCGCGGCCTTTTCGGCGATCACCAAGGTGGGCGCGTTGATGTTCCCGGAGGTGAGGAACGGCATTACCGAAGCGTCCGCAATCCGCAGATTCGATACGCCGCGCACGCGCAACTGGGGATCGACCACCGAATCCGCGTCGCCCCCCATGCGGCAACTCCCACAGGGGTGAAAGCAAGTGCTCCCGGTCGCCCGCACGTATTCAAGGAGATCCTCGTCGCTGCGTACGGAGGGGCCCGGGAGGTACTCCTCGGAGATTTCCGAGCGGATCGGATCGACCTGGAAAATCTGGCGCAGCCGGCGCATTGCCTTGACAAAGAACCGGCGGTCCTCCTCGGTACTGAAGTACCGAGGCTGGATGGCAGGTGGCGTCGCGGGATTGGCATCCTTGAGACGGATGTAGCCCCGACTGCTCGGCCACGACTGGGTCAAAGTCAGGCTGAACGCAGAGAACGGATGGAGTCCCTTGCCGGCGCCATCTGCACTGTAGGGTGCGAAAAACGCCTGCACGTCGACGCGAGGAATTCCGTCGTCCGACTTAAAGAACATGCCCGCTTGTGCCGCCGCGTAAGTCAGAGGTCCCCGGCGTCTGAAGACATAGTTCATGCCGATCCGCAGCCGTCCCCACAATGTGCCCATCTCGTCGTTCAAGGTCACCGGCCGCTTGGTCTTGAACACAAAGCGCGCGGTCAAGTGGTCCTGCAGGTTCTGGCCCACTTGCTCTCGATCTGCAACCACCTGCACGCCGTGCTCTTGCAGATGGTTCACGGGCCCGACACCGGACAGCATCATCAGTTGGGGCGTGTTGATCGCACCGGCACACAGGATCACCTCCCTGGCGGCCTTCGCTGCAACAAGCTCACCTTTGGAGTTCCTATAGGTGACACCCGTCGCACGGCTGCCGTCGAATGTGACGCGCTCCACCATGGCACAGAGTTCCACCCGCACATTGCCTGCGCGCACGACCGGCTTGAGCGCGCCGATCGCCGAGTTGGACCGCCGCCCGCGCCGTACCGTGAGGTCGTAGTAGCCTGCGCCTGCTTGAGATTCACCATTGAAGTCGTCGTTGCGCGGGATGCCACACCTGGCAGCCGAGGCGATCATGGCTTCGCCCAAAGGCGCCCGGTCCAGCGGCTTGAACACCGCCACAGGTCCACCTGAACCGTGTAGTGGCGTGTCTCCCAGGTAGTGGTCCTCCATGCGCTTGAAGTACGGCAGCACATCCTGCCAACCCCAGCCAACGCATCCAGCGTCGCGCCATCCGTCGAAGTCCTCACGTTGCCCGCGGATGTGCACCAGACCATTGATCGCGCCCGAGCCACCAAAGATCTTGCCCCTGGGCCAATAGATCGACCGGTTGTTCAACTCCGCCTGCGGCTCGGTCTGGTAGGCCCAGTTCAGCGACTTGTCCAGGATCATCTTTGCAAAGCCGATCGGGACGTGCACCCAGAGACGCCGGTCCGAGCCGCCCGCCTCCAGCACCAAGACAGAGTACTTGCCGCTTTTTCCGAGCCGACCTGCGAGCAACGAGCCCGCGCTGCCGGCGCCGACGATGATGAAGTCGTGTTGTTCTGTGCTCTTTGGTTCTTTGGTCATCTCATACTCGGCTCAAATGCTGCGGCTCAAAGCGCCGCGGCAGTACGCTCGCGCTGATCACGCAGACATCTCGACACGCTTGCCCAGGAAGGCCTCGTTGATCTTCGGGTCGACCAACAGGTCTTGCGAATAGCCTTCTCGTGTCAGCGAGCCGGTGGTCAACACATAGCTGTAGTCGGAAAGGCGCAACGCCGCCTTGGCGTTCTGCTCCACCAACAGAATGGCCATCCCCTGTTCGTTCAAGGTTCGAAGGACGGAAAAGATCGTCTTCACGACAAGCGGTGCCAGACCCATGGACGGCTCGTCGAGAAGCAACAGCTTGGGCCTGGTCATCATTGCGCGTCCGATGGCCAGCATCTGCTGCTCGCCACCTGACATCAGGCCTGCAAGCTGCGCCTTGCGCTCAGCAAGGCGCGGGAACAAGTCGAAGACCTCGTCCATGTCACTGGGCTTGAACTGCCTGCGGTGGAGGTAGGCGCCGAGCCGGAGGTTGTCGACGACGGTCATCTGGGCAAACACGCGCCGTCCCTCAGGAACCTGCACGACGCCAAGACCGACAACGTCCGACGCTGGCATCTGGGAAATGGTCTGCCCGTCGAACGTGATCGTTCCGCCACAGGTCGGAACGACGCCGGAGATGGCGTTGAGCAAGGTGGACTTGCCGGCTCCGTTCGCGCCAATCAAGGACACCACCTGACGCTCCTTGACGCGGAGGGACACGCTACGCAGCCCCTCGATCATGCCGTAGCGCACCGAGACATTCTTCAGTTCAAGCACCGACGTCCTCAACTCCGAGATAGGCCTCGATCACCTGTTCGTTCGCCTGGATCTCCGCCGGCGCTCCTGCTGCAATGAGCCTGCCGAAGTTCATGACAACCACCGCATCCGACAGACTCATGACCATCTCCATGTCGTGCTCGACCAGCAAGACCGTGAGCCCGCTCGCACGCAGGTCGGAGATGAGTTGGGCCAACTCCTCCGTCTCGGTCGGATTGAGACCGGCCGCGGGTTCGTCGAGCAACAGCAGTCGCGGCTGAGCCACCAGCGCCCGAGCAATCTCCACCCGGCGCTGCAAGCCGTAGGGCAAGGACACGGCATCGCGCCAGAACAGATGCTCGGACACCTTGACGCGATCGAGCATCACCCTTGCGGCCGCTTCCAGCGCCTTCTCCTCGCGCCGCACGGACGGCAGGCGCAGCATGGCCGCAATCGGCCCGGAGCGGCCAAGCCCATGCGCACCGGTCATCACGACCTCCAGCACGCTCATATCCTCGAACATCTGCAAGTTCTGGTAAGTCCGTGCGACTCCATGGCGGGCGATCTTGTGGCCCGGCAACCCCGTGAGTTCCTTGCCTTCGAAGGTGATCGAGCCCGAGGTCGGTGCGAATACACCGCTGGCCATACTGAGCGCAGTAGTCTTGCCAGCGCCGTTAGGACCGATGAGCGCCGTGACCTTTCCCGTCTGCGCGACAAAGCTGAGTTCGTTTACCGCGGTCAGCCCAGCGAAGCGCTTGGTCAACTTCTCCACACGCAAGCTCATTTCGCCCCTCTTCTTCCGAACACCTTGGAAACACCTTCTGCAACACCGTGGAACAGCCCGTCGGGAAGGAAAAGCATGATCAAGACCATCACGACGCCGTAGATGAACAGCTTGTAGTCGTTGAAGTGCTCCAACGCCGCCGGCAGCAGGGTGATGATCGCGGCGCCGAACAAGGCCCCCCAGATCGAGCGCAGCGATCCCACGATCACGATGATGAGCAGCTCAATGGACAACGGGAAGCCGAACGCCGTGGCGTTGAACGAGCGCATGAAGAAGGCATACATCGCACCTGACAGACCGGCCATACCCGCGGCGATTGAGAAGATGACAGTCTTGAAGTGCACGGTGGGGACACCGGCCCCCTCCGCTGCGGCCTCGGAACTCTTCAGTGCGCGCAGGGCTCGACCGAAACGAGAGTGGATCAGGTTGATCCCCACATACAGCGTCAGCAACACGGCAACGCTGCACACCCAGAACATCTCCCTTGTGCCGTCGAAGGCCCAGGGCCCCAGCGAAAACGGGCGGTTCAGCATGAACCCAGGGTCTAGTCCGCCCGTCAGCGAACTCACCTGGCTGAAAACCAAGTACATCACCATGCCGAAGGCCAACGAAGCCATCGTCAAGTAAGTCCCCGACAGTCGCAGCAACGGACGGCCTATAAGCCAGCCCGCCGCCGCAGGCAAGGCGACAGCCACAGCAACCGCAGCAAGCGGCGGCCACGCCATGCGCTCGACCAGCAGTGCGGCACTGTAGGCGCCTAACCCAAAGAAGGCGGCCTGGCCAAGCGAGGCCAGTCCGGTGAAGCCGAACAACAGCGTGAGACCGACGGCAGAGATGGCCGCGATCAACGCGAAGATCAGCGTCGTCAGGTAGAACGAGTTTGAAACCGTGACCCCGACAAAGGCCAGAACGACTGTGGTGAAGGCCAAGCCCCACAGGTTGCGCGTGTAGACCAAGTTGATCTCTGACATCGCTCAGACCCTCTTCACGCTGGAGCCACCGAAGATGCCGGTCGGCTTGACGAGCAACACCAGGATCAGGATCCCGAGCGCGATAGCGTCCTTCCACCCTGAGGACACATAGCCTGCGGCCACGTTCTCGATCACACCCAGCAGAAGTCCACCAAGCACGGCACCCAGCGGGCTCCCCAGCCCGCCGAGAATCGCTGCGGAGAATCCCTTCAAGCCGAAGAACAGGCCGCTCGTGTAGTTCGCGGAAGCCAGGGGTGCGATCAGTGCGCCTGCGAGTGCGCCCATGGCGCCGGCCATGGCGAACGCCATGGTCGAAACCCGGCTGGGCGAGATGCCCATGAGCAAGGCAGCCCGAGGGTTCTCGCCCGCCGCGCGCATGGACCACCCCAGCCACGATCGCGCAAAGAGTTGCCAGAGTGCGATGGCCACGACCAGGACCGTGCCCAGGATCCAGGCGCCCTGTACGGGAAGATGAATCCCCGCAATGCTGGGTACCTCGCCGTCCGAGAAAGACGGTGGGAACTGGAAGTCCTTGCCGGTCGAGAACAGCATCGCTCCCCGCAACACGATGGCGAGACCGATCGTCAGCATGACGAGCGTCAGGTGGGCCTGACGCCGTGCGCGTTGCAAGCAGCCCCAGTCAATGAGGGCCGCAACCACCGCCACGATGATGATGGCCACAGGAACAGCGATGATGGGCGACCAACCCAACGTCAAGTTGAGCGCGGCCGAGATCACGCCTCCCATCATCACGAACTCGCCGGCGGCGAAGTTGATCAGACCAGTGGCGTTGTAGACGATCGTGAAGCCCCAGGCCACGAGCACGTAGATGCAGCCGATCAGCAGACCCGACACCAGGATCTGCACGGCCATTGATAGTTGATCCATGAACTGCTAGACCGTGGGCGTTGAGCGCGCTCGGACCATCACTGGGGCGTGAAGGCGTTGTTCACGACCTTCAGGAACACGATCGGTGGGTCCTCATCGCTCACGCCGTGGACGGTGGGTGAGAATTTGAACTGCCCGTTCGCGCCATGCAGTTCCGTCTTCTCGATGGCATCGCGAAGCGACTCCCGGTCGATCGCACCCGAGATTCTTCCAACCGCCGCGTCAACGATGGTCATCGCGTCCATGGCGTGTTGCGCGCTGGGGTTCGGCGCTTCCTTGAATCGGGCCTGGAAGGTGCTGTAGTCCTTCATGATCACCGCCTTGTTGGGGTGCGCATCCGGCAGGGCCGCAGGCAACAGCATGGCCGCCGCCATGACGAACGTGTTCTCCGATGAAGCGCCCGACTGCTTCAAGAACTCTTGGGACGCCATCGCGAAGCTGTTGTAGATCGGCTTCGGATAGCCCATCGCCTTGGCATTTCGTAGGATGATCGCGGGGGCGGGGAAGGTGCTCCAGACCATCAGCACATCGGCATTCGCCTGTCTGGCCCTTAGCACTTGGGCAGTCATGTCCGTGTCCTGGCGGTCGAACTGTTCGTTCACAAGCGTCATGCCGTACTTCGGAGCCATCTCCTTGAAAAGTACGAGGCCGGACTGACCGAAGCCGTCTGTCGAGGTCAGCAGCGCAATCTTCTTGAATCCCTTCTTCTGGAACTCCTTGAGGACAACAGGAACCCCGACGCGGTCATACTGCGCGGTCTGAAAGACATAGGGGGTTGCCGGGTCCACAACGCTCTGTGCCCCCGAGTGCGTGATCATCGGCACTCGACTTGAGTTGGCAATTGGCGCAACGGCCAAGGCTTCTCCGGTCGTAGACGGCCCGAGGATGAGGTCGACCTTGTCGGTCTCGATCGCTTTGCGAACCAACTGCACCGCTTTGTTGCCGTTGCCCTCGGTGTCGTAGAAGACCACCTCGACCTTGCGCCCCTTCCAGCCGCCGCGCTCGTTGATCTGCTCGGCTCGCATCTGGACCGCCTTTTGCTGTGGCACGCCGTAGGGAGCCACCGGCCCGGTGATGGCGTAGACCGCGGCGATCTTCACCGGCGGCTGCTGTGCGTGAACAGACAAGGCCGTGATACCCGCGGCCACCATGGCCACGATACGTTTGAATTTCATCGCTGTCTCCTTGCGTGGTTGATCGTCAATCGGCCCTGTAGACGGCCTTGATGTTCATGTGGTCGAGCAAGCCTTCCTTGCCTTGGGCAACGCCCAAGCCGCTGTCCTTGACGCCCAGGAACGGCATCTCGGGAGCGGTGACATTGAAGGTGTTCATGCCCAGGGCTCCTACCTTGAGACCGTCCTGGATGCGTCTCGCATTGCGCAGCGAGCGCGTGAACGCGTAACCTGCGAGGCCGAACTGCACGTCGTTGGCTTGTTGCAGGGCTTGGTCGAGCGACGCGATGCGCACGAACGGCGCGATCGGGCCGAAAGGCTCTTCCTGCAGAATCCTCGCGTCTTTCGGGACGTCGGTGAGGACGGTTGGCTTCCAGAAGAAGCCGGGGGCGCGCGTGCGCTCCGCCATGCCGGTCACGAGGCGTGCGCCCCGGCCAACCGCATCCTGTGCAAGCTCTTCCATGGCATGCAGACGGCGCTCATGCGCAAGCGGCCCCATCTGGGCGGTGTCAAGCATGCCGTCCTCGACGCGCAGAGCACTCGCAATCTCAGAGAACTTGCCAACGAAGGCGTCGTAGATCGCGTCGTGCACGAAGAAGCGTGTTGGCGCGATGCAGATCTGGCCGGCGTTGCGGAACTTGCTGGCGACCGACAGCGCAACAGCCAGGTCCAGGTCGGCGTCCTCCATGACGATGACTGGCGAATGCCCGCCCAACTCGAAGGTCACCTTCTTCAACGCTCTGCCGGCCAACGAGGCCAGGTGCCGGCCGACGGACACCGAGCCAGTGAACGAGATCTTCTGGATGTGCGCAGACTCGACGAGCGTCTCCGATACCATCGCCGGTACGCCGAACAGCACGTGGATTGCGTCCGCCGGAACACCTGACTCGAGGCACAGCCGAGCGAGATGCAGTACCGCGCTGGGCGCTTCTTCCGCGGGCTTGATCACGACAGAGCATCCGGCCGCCAAGGCGTGCGCGACCTTCCGGGCAGCCAGCGCCAACGGGTAGTTCCAAGGCGAGAAGGCGGCGACAGGCCCAACTGGCTCGAGCAGTACCAACTGCTGGACATCGGGCGAACGCGATGGCACGACACGTCCGTACAGGCGCTTGCCTTCTTCCGCGAGCCAATCGAAGAGATCGGCAGACCCCAGCACCTCGCCCTGAGCCTCTTTGAGCGTCTTTCCCTGCTCACGGGTGAGCATCTGGGCCATCTCAGCGGCATCACGTCGCATCGCCAGGGCCACGCCGCGCAGTACGTTGGACCGGACGAGCGGCGTCTTCACGCTCCACTCGAGGAAGCCCTTCGCTGCGCGATCCGCCGCATCGCGCACGTCGTCCTGGCTGGCGAGCGTGAGTTCAGCGATCGCCTCGCCCGTCGCAGGGTTCAGCACCGGTCGTGTCTGGCGACCACCGCCAACCAAGCTTTCCCCGCCGATCAAAGGGCCAATCGATTTCACCTTGCTCACAACGTGTGCTCCAAAAGAAGATTGATAAATGAATTGTCGGACTCTACGAATGGACAGTCCATTTAAAACCAAGAATTACCCTTAGGCATTGGTCGATCAAGGCAAGTGCTTAAGCCAGATATACACGCGCCGGGCGGCCGACGTGCAGTGGAGATGCCGCTACAGGCGTGTGAACGAACGAAGCCCTGGACGGCGGTGGTGAACGGCGTCGCAAAGTTCCGGACAAACCATCAGCCGCCCGGACGCGGCACACGCTCGCTCAAAGTGCCTCTTCAGCCCACCAGGTGCCCGAGGTCAGCCGCCTGTGATACCGGCGTCAGCGATCACTTTGCGCCAACGCTGTGCGTCGTCCTTCAACCGGGACGCGAACTCGTCGTCACCAAGCGGCGGCGCACCAGATCCGGTCCTGTCTATGGCATCGCGCACCGACGGGTCGCTCATCGTTTCGCGCAACGCTGTCAGCAGGATCCTGTGCACCTCGGGGGGCAGCTTCGCGGGAGCTACGACGCCGATGGTCGATTCAACGACGAAGTCCTTCACGCCCGCTTCCTTCACGGTTCGCACGTCGGGGATCTCGGGCAGCCGATCTGCTCCGCTGACAGCCAGCGCTCGCACCTTGCCGGCCTTCACCTGCGGCAGGATCGACGACGACGACTCGAACATGAAGTCCACGGTGCCCGACATGAGCTGCGCCACGTTCTCGGAGCCGCCTTTGAACGGAATGTGCGTGGCCTTGAACCCAGTGCTTCGCGTGAAGAGTTCTGTGGCCAGGTGGTGGCTGCTGCCAACGCCCGACGAGCCATAGTTGAGCTTGTTGGGATTCGCCTTGCCGAAGGCAACAAGCTCCTCCATCGACTTGAAGCTCGACTGCGGCGAGGCCACGAGGATGAATGGCGCGCGCGCAGCCATCACGAGCGGGGTGAAATCACGCACCGCCTCGTAAGGTGGAGGCGTCATGAGCAGCGGCGCGATGCCCAGGTTCGTGCTGCCCCCGATGCCGATGACGTAGCCGTCCGCCGGCGAGTTCGCGACGACCTTCATGCCAAGGGTTCCAGCAGCTCCCGCCCGGTTCATGGCGACCACCGGTACCTTCAGCCGCTCCGAGAGCCCTTTGGCCACGATGCGGCCGATCAGATCGGAGGTACCACCCGCAGTGTAGGGAACGACCAACTCGATGGTCCGCTTCGGATACACCGTCTCGGCCCGGCCAAGGCCAGCCCAAGCACCAGCCGCGGAACCTGCAGCTCCCAGGAGAAGCGCCCGGCGGCGGGGCATACGCGGGCTACCGCTTTGCGAACGGATGTTCTTCATCGTGTGTCTCTTTCGTTGTAGTGGGAAGCGGGCCGCGACTTGCGGCCCTGCCAGCCGCTTCAGAGCGGCTTCTTGGCGGCCTCGATGTCGATGCGGAAGATCCGGGCGGCGTTCAGGCCGAGGATCTTTGCCCGCTCTTCGTTGTTCAGGTCGGCCATGTTGCGCTCGATCGCCTGTGCCGAGTGCGGCCACGTGCCCTCGTGGTGGGGGTAGTCGTTGGCCCAGAGGAAGTTGTCCATGAGCCCGAACTTCTGCGCGAACACCAGGCCGGCCTCATCCTCGCCGAACGTCGAGAAGCCATTGGAGCGGTAGTACTCGCTTGGCAGATTCTTCAGCTTCGGTCGGACGGCGAAATGGTGCTTCTTGTAAGCCTCGTCCATGGTCTCCATCATCCACGGGATGAAGCCGATGCCTGCCTCGACGGAGCCGAAGCGCAACTGCGGGAACCGCTCGATCACACCCGATGCGCACAGGTTCACCATGGGCTGGATGGCGGGTGCCAAGGCGTGCCATACATAGTTGACAACGGCCCCGCCAACGCCGCGCGTGGTTCGAGGATCCATGCCAGTGGCAACGTGGAAGCACAGCGTCATGTCCGTGTCCTGCAACGCGGCCCAAATCGGATCGAAGTCGGGGTTGTTGTAGTTGAGCTCGCCAACCTGCGGGGGGCCGAACATCGGCTTGACCGGGAATGCGACCGCGGTGTAGCCCAGCTTCGCTGTGCGTTGGATCTCGGCGATCGCCCCTTTGATGTCGGCCGGTGCGATAGCGGCCACGGGAATCAGCTTCTTGCTGTACGGGCCGAACTCTTCCCAAGCCCAGTCGTTGTAAACGCCGCACTGGGCTTGCGAGAACTCGGGATCCGGCGTGTACCACATGGCCAGACCCTTGTTCGGGAAGATGATCTCCGCGTCGATGCCGTCCAGCGCATGGTCTACCAAACGGTTCTTCGCGCCGGCGCCCGAGCGCGAGCGAACCTGGTCCTGGCCCGAGAGATCCGCGAGGACCAAGCGGTCAGGACGGTCGCTGCCTTCGGACTTGCGCCAACGCACGCCGTTCTCGTCGACCCAGGTCTTGGGCAGCCGGTCGCGGTACTTGGCTTCGATACGCTTTTCCCACAGATCAGGCGGTTCGTTGGCATGGGTGTCTGCCGACACCATGAAGTACTTGTTCGGGTCCTCCGGACGTGCGGTCTGCGTCCAGCCCTCGGCACCGGGGGTCTTGAGCCGCCAAGAATTCACCTCATCGCACGCAACTTCGCGTTTCTCGATCACATCAGCCATTTCCTGCTCCTTTGGGTATGAAATCCGCCGTCTCTGCTACGGTGAGCCGGCGGTCGTGGAAAACTCAGTTCAAGCGCTCAGTACGCGCGCAGCAAAGAGCGGCCCGTCATCGAATGCCATGACAACCATCCGCACCTTGCCGCCCACGATGACGGGCACGCCATCCGGCACGACCAGGGGACAGGCCAAGCGGATGCGACCGCCCAGCTCGACGATGCCGACGGCGTAGGGAGCCAGCGGCTGGAAGACGGCCGGCGCGGCATGGATGCGAGTCCAGCTGTACAGGTCCCCCTCGATGGGCATGTCCACCCACGCGTGCTTGTCCGACCAACAGTGCGGGCACACCAGCTTCGGCGGAAAGGTCTGACGGTGGCATTCACCGCATTGCGTCGTCGTGAAGCGCCCTTCGCCCAGGGCGCTCCAGAAGGGTTTCGTGAAAGCCGAAACGCGGGGTGGATAAGGACGCGTCGCGGCGACCTGGTGAACTTCGAGCGTCATCGCACCCCCTCAAACACGTGAACGATTGCGGCGTTGTAGTTGCCCAGCTCACCAGTCGTTGCCGCGAGCCGCGCGTCCTTGACCTGGCGATCTCCGGCAATGCCACGCAGCTGCTCGGCAACTTCCACCAGGTTGTACAAAGAGGTGACCAACGCAGGATGCCCGCGCGAGGTCAGGCCGCCCGAAGTCGAGATGGGGATGTCGCCACCCAGACGGGTGCGCCCTTCCGCCGCGGCCTTCGCACCGTGACCGCGTGGGACAAGCCCGATAGCTTCGCTGACCAGCACCTCGACGATCGTGCACGGCGCGTAGAGTTCGGCGAAGTCCAGGTCCGATGCCTGGATACCGCTGGAGCAGTACGCCGCTTGCGCTGCCGTGCGAGCCGCATTGAACGCGATCATGTCGCCCGGCACGTCATCGATCTGATGCACGCCTTCGTGGAAGAAGCCCCGGCCCTTGAGCAGCGCATACGGCTTTCCCAGGCTCTTGGCGACGTCCTCCGATGCGAGCACCAGACACGCAGCCCCGTCGCCACGTGGAGGCACATCGTAGAGCCCGAGCGGCTCAACGATCGCACGTTGCTCGAGCACCTCGCTGAGGGTGAGCGGCTTGCGGTACTGCGCAATCGGATTGAGCTTGGCGTGCGCGCGGTTCTTCACAGCCACGGCACCGAGCTCCGCACGGGTCGCACCGAACTCGTGCATGTACCGCATCGCATCCATGGCGTACCACGAGATCGGCGTGAAACCCCCGGGCGTGTGGAAGTCCACGTCGCCAGTGCGCCGCATGCTGTCCATCATATGCTCGTAGGAGGGCGTGGCACTCTCCATGTTGATTCCCAGGCACAAGGCGACGTCGGCATGGCCCAGCAGAATCTGGTTCGCCGCCTGGTCGAACGCCAGCGCTCCCGTCATGCCGTTGCCCATCACCTCCATCGCGACACCCGTGTACTTCAGGCGCAGATGGCTCGTCAGGAAGGTGTGGAAGTAGGCTTGCTGGGTGTACGGACGAGGCACGGTGAACACCGCGCTCTGAATGTCGTCCCGCTCGACGCCGGCATCTTTGACAGCGTCGCGCACAACCTTCACCATCAGCTCGTGTTCGAGCACTTGCAGTAAGTCCTCTTTGGAGGTCTGCAATTTGCCGACAGGCAGCGCACTTGCGCCGATGATCGCTACTCTTCTGGTCATAGTGCGACTTAAGCTGCCAGCGGCGGAGTTGGGATCTGCACAGGTTGAACGTTCGGCTCGACCAGCAGCGCGAGATAGCGACCCAAAGCCTCTTCCGCAGCCGCCCGATCGCGCAGTTGGAGGTGTTTCAAGATCTCTCTGCGCAACGGCACGAGTGCGCTGCGCGGAGGCGATGCCGCGGCATCGGTCAGGTTCTGGCGCATCACGTCCGCCAGGCTGTTGGCCAATGTTGCAACGATCTCGTTATGCGTTGCTGCACCGATCAGGCGGAAGAACTCCACCCCCGCCTCGACGCGCGGCTGGGGAGCACCGGCTTCTGCGAAACGCTCCATCTCCAGCAGCTTGGCGTCCAACGCCTGGAAGTCTTCTTCGGTGGCATTCCGGCACGCCAATTCCAACAAGGCACCGTGGATCAGGCGACGCGCCTCAACGACTTCCGCGACACGCTCCGGGGACTGCTGCGACGACTCGAGCAAGGCCTTGCTCAGGAGCATGTACGCCCCCTTGCAGAAGACGAGCGGGTGGTGGCTGATCTCGTGTTCGAAGCGCCGTACCTGACCCAAGAAGAGCCAGTGGTCGCCTGCGTCGTGCACGGCAAAGGTCGTGCACTCGAAGGTCGCGGCGCAGTGGCTGAGCACAGGCATGCCATTGAGGCCTGCCTCCCACGCAACGCCTTCGAATTTGTCAGCGATTGAGCTGCTCGCGAACCGGCCCGAGAGACCTTGCTGCGCGCCCGAGAGGATGTTGATCGCAAAACCCTTGCCGTTGCGGAAGGAAGAGGCCGCGCGGCTCTCCTTACGCAGCCCCCAGGAAACCAGCGGTGGATCGAGGGAAACCGAACTGAAGGAATTGCAGGTCAGACCAACAGGAACGCCCTGCTCGGAGACCGTGGTGAGGATCGCCACGCCCGTCGGGAAAAGTGACAGCGCGCGCCTGAACTCTTTGACATCCAGGCTTGGCTCGAAGGTTGTCTCCATTGCTATGCTCCTTGGACCAAATATCTCATTATATTAAATGGTCCGTCCATTCTCAACGTACTTTAGATCACTGTCAACAGGCTTGGACGGGTCCGCGGACGGTAGCTCTGGTGGGCGCGGCTTACTTCAATGCCGAGAAGGCGGCAGGACTCAGCAGACGATTGCTCATCGAACTGATCATCGGACGGACTTTGGCGAGGTAGTCCTTCCAGGCCTGTTGAGACGCAAGCTTGGTGCGTCGCGCTTGGCGGTCTTCGAAGCTCTCGTAGCGCCACAGGCTCACGACAGCGTTCAGTTCACCCGTCTCGGTCGCGAAGTAGCCGAGCGGCGAGCCCAGCGCCTCGCTCTGCACCGCCAGGCCCTCAGCTTCGTAGAGTTTCAGGTAGTCGGCGGGGGTAGCAGAGGTGTGCAGGACGTAGCAGCGTTCTTCGATGATGGCCATGGTGTGTGGACGGTGTTGGTTGGAAGGCGACCGACTCGGTCGAGGGATGGATGGCAGACGAAGGGCTCGCGAGAGCGCACTACTTGAGCTCTTTGCCAGCCAGTTCACCGACGAGGAAGCGATTGGGCTTCAGAAACATGCTCAGTACCAGGGCACCATTTGGCGACCGAGCGATGTGGCGATTGCCCTGGGGACGCCAGACGTAGTCACCCTCGCGGACCTCGCCCTCGTCGTCGACAATGCTGCCCTGCAGGACGTAGGTTTGCTCGATCTCGACGTGTTCGTGCAGGGGAAGCTCAGTGCCCGGCTCCCACCGGAACAGAGCGGTCATCAGACCCGTCTGCTCGTCCAGGAGCAAAATCTTCATGTCGATGCCTCGCGTCGGCGTCGGCTTCCATGGCAAGTCGTTGACCGCGACATAGCGGGAGTCAAGCGGGGCCAGTTGCGCCTCGCTCGTCATGTGTGGGGTATGGGCAGGCATCTGTCGTCCTCTGGTAAGTCGCCTCAAAATTGCGTTGCGCTTTGCAATGGTAAGTCCATTTTGATCGCAAGATCAAGTGTTCTGCTCGCAATGTCACCTCCTGCTCGCAAGACAACGTGTCCAGGTGATGCGCCAGCACCCATTGCGCAGCGCTCGGCACAACCCGTTTGATCGCCTGCGAGGCCGCGGCCATGGTTGAACGATGTGCGCCATCACGATCACACAAAAGGGCCCCGAGGGGCCCTTCTAGATTCGCCGCCGCAGTTCATCGCTGCGACATGATCATGAACTTCCAGCCGATCAGGCCTTGCTACGCGACTTGGCCGGTACCGGTGGCTTCGACTTCACAACCGGCTCGGCCCGCACGGGCATCCGGTTCAATACATCGCTATGCACGATCTCAAGGTAGTGATTCATCTCCGCGACCGCCTTGGTCGTTGCGCGCGCGCGCAGGTGCTTGAGCATGTTCCAGCGCACGGGGATCAGCTCTGGACGGTACTTCGCGGGTTGTCGCTCGATGGCGAAATGACGCAGAATGGCACCGAGTGAATCCATCAGCACGACCAGCACGTCATTGCGTGTGGCCTTAGCCAGCAGTTGGAAAAACTCGACAGCCGCCTCTGCACGACGCGTGAGGTCCCCGGCGTCCGCCCACCGCTGGATGTCCTCTATGTTGGCCTGGATGGCATCGAAGTCTTCAGCCTCTCCACGCTCGCACGCCAAGCGCACCACGGCTCCGCTGATGATGACGCGGACTTCGGCCAGGCTGCTCGGCGAGATGTGTCCCAGCATCGCCAGGTCCTGAAGCGACCGCGTCAGCATCTCCGGACTGCCTTCACAGACGAAGGCCCCGCCCTTGGTTCCCTTGCGTGTCTCGACGATGCCGGACATCTCCAGCGTCCGAAGCGCTTCTCGAACAGCAGGCCGCCCGACACCAAACTCGACGGCCAGATCTCGCTCTGCAGGCAAGCGATCTCCAGCCTTGAGTTCGCCGGACATCAGCTTGTTCTTGATCTGCTCGGACACTCCCTCAAACACGCGAGCGGTCTTCACACGTTGGAAAGTCCGACGAGGCGCGGTAGCCGGCTCTGCTTCAATGCTCATAGGTTGGTCGCGCACAAGGCGCGTCGCGAAATACTAGATGACCACCATCTTACAGAAACACTGATTTAAAAATGCAAAAGGTCTGTCCAATACCCCAGAATTGAAAGTCTCGCACCTTACTGGAAGTTGATTCCGCCGTCCTTGATCAAGTTCTTCCAGGCCAGGGACTGCTCGTCCACGTACTTCGTGAACTCCTGCGCGGTCGTCGGCGCCGCCGTGATGCCGATCTTCTTCAGCTGCTCCTGCGTGGCTGGCGACGCCAGGACTTGGTTCAGGTCACGGTTGATCTGCGCCACCAGCTTGGGCTCCAGCCCACTTGGCGCCACGAGCCCGTTCCACACCGGCATGTTCACGTCGTAGCCCTGCTCCACCGCGGTCGGCGTGTTGGACAGTTCGGGGGCACGCTTGATGTCGCTGATGGCCAGCGCCTTGAGCTTGCCACCATTGACGAGCGGCACGGCGGTTCCTGCCACCACGAAGCCAGCAGCAACCGTCCCCGCCGTCAGGTCAACCAACGCAGGAGATTCCCCCTTGTAGGGAACGTGTGTCAGGGGTACGCCCGACTGCTGCCGAATGCGCTCGCCAGCCAAATGCATGAGCGATCCGGTGCCCGAGCTAGAGAAGGTTCCGCGTTCCGGGTTCTTCTTGGCGTACTCGACGTACTCGCGAAGGGTCTGGTAAGGCGCATTGAGAGACGTCACCATCACCATGTAGGTCTTGCTGACCTGACCGATCATGGTGTAGGCCTTGGTCGGCTCGTACTGTGCGCCGTGCTGAATCGGATTCAGCATCATCTGCCCGATCGAGCCAAGCATCAGCGTGTAGCCGTTGGCAGGAGCCTTCAACAGCGTCTGCGCAGCAATGAGGCCGTTTGCACCAGCACGGTTGTCCACAACGACCGCCTGTTTCCACCTTTCTTGCAGCCCGGCAGCAACAGCGCGCGCGGTGATGTCAGAGCTGCCGCCCGCGGCTGCGGCAACGATGATCGTAACCGGCTTACTCGGGAACGATTCGGCTCGCGAAGAAGTCGTGAGCGCCGTGAGAGCGAAGGCTAAACCGAGGGCCAGGGACTTGGCCATGTGCGTACCGAGTTTCATCGTGGGTCTCCATGTTGTATGCGCGGGGGAAGGAAGCGGCGGTCAGCGCCGTTCGGCTGGAGGGCCGAAGGCTCCGCCGGACATCAGCTGATCCACGCGCCCCTCGTCATAGCCGAGCGTGCCTTGAAGTATCTCCCGCGTGTGCTGGCCAAGAATGGGTGCCGCAAACGGATCGGCGAGAGGCGTGTCAGAGAAGATGAAGGGCAGCGCGATCTTGGGCACCTCGCCCGCAGTGGGGTGAGGTAGCCGCGTCACCAAGCCACGGGACGCGGTCTCTGCCGAGCGAAGCGCTTGCGGTACGGTCCGTACCTGGCCGGACGCCACGCCGGCTGCGCGCAGGCGCGGCTGCCAATATGACCACGGTTGCTTTCCGAATTCCTCGTTCAAGACGGAAAAGAGTTCGTCCCGTCGCTTGAGCCGACCGGCGCGGGTCATTAGCTCCTCATCTTCTGCCATGTCGGGGCGCTCGATGACCTGCGCAAACAGCCGCTGAAAGATGCCCGTGTTGGACGACGAAATGTAGAAGGAGGTGTCCTTCGCGCGGAACACGCCGGTGGGTGCCGTGTCCGGACTCGTGTTCCCGTTTCGGGTGGGCTCCACACCCGAAAAAAGATGCTGCATCGCCTGGAAACCGATCATCAGCATCGCCGTGTCATGCAACGACAGCTCCACGTACTGCCCGCGACCGGTGCGTTCGCGCGCGAGCAGACAAGCCTGGACGGCATTGCACGCCATCATGGCCGTCGCGATGTCCATCGTCGACGCGGCCGTTCGCACGCCTTCGCGGTCCGGGTAGCCGTTGGTGGCGATGAAACCGCTTTCCGCCTGCAGGACGGGATCGAAGCCCAAACGGTCGGAGAACTCACCAGTCCGGCCGTAAGCAGAAATGGAGCAGTAGACCAGCCTGGGGTTGATCTTCGACAACGCGGCGTAGCCGAGACCAAGTCGGTCCATGACGCCCGTCGAAAAGTTCTCGACCAGGACGTCTGCACCGCGCAGAAGGTCGAGCACGACCTCGCGACCCAGTGGATTCTTCAGGTCGATGGTGATGCTGCGCTTGTTGGAGTTGCCCCAAAGAAAGGGAGCGCCCTGACCGTCCAGGGTCGGCTCGGCTGGTGGATAGTGGCGGAAGTCGTCACCCTTGAGCGGTGCCTCCACCTTGATGACATCAGCACCGAACTCTCCCAGCATCATCGTGCAGAAGGGACCGGCAATGAAGTGGGTGAAGTCGATGACGCGCAGACCGCCAAGAGGCGTTGGCTTCTTCGCGTCGCGCTTGATCGGCTCAGGGAATTCGGCGGACAGTGGGGGACGTTGTTGAACTTGCATGGCTACTCCGGAACGTGGTGAATCTGTGAAAGTCGAAGCAGCTGCTCACTTGCCGCCAGCTTTGAGCATCAACGCCGCGGCGTCGGCCGCGCGCATCCCCTCCTTCACGCCCAGAGCAAGCGCGCTCTTGTTCACCGCGGAGATGACCCCGTCGTTGTACGTGCTCAGAGCGTCGCCGATGCGCGCACTGTCCGTGGACACGGTGGCGGCGGGAATGCCACACAACTCTTCCACTGCGTCGAGGCCACTGACGCCTGTCCGGTTAAGCCCAATGCCCGCATCGTTTGCGATCAGCCCCTTGGGCTTAGCGCGCAACGCGTACTGCGCCATCACCTTGCCACCGTGGGACGCCACGCAGAAAACGTCCTGGGGATGTTCGCCTTCTACGCGCGAAAACGACCACACCGCGTAGATCTTTCCTTGGGGCGTCGACAGGACTTCGTGGACGCTCTCGTCAACGATGCCGTCGAAGTTGATGGGCTTGCCCGCTGGGGCCTTCAGCATGAGCTTGCCAGCTTCGCCTCCAGTCATGCCTACGCGCACACCCAGAGCCTCGGCCGCCTTGTTGACTTGCTTGACGTGACCGGTGACCAGCGTCATCCCCTCGGACAAACCAGCCTCCATCGTGGCGATGGAGGCGGCAGGCACTCCGTAGCGGTCGGCCAGGGCCAAGCCACCGGAGCCCGCGTTGTCTTTGCCGGGCCCGCCTTCATGGGCGATCCACGCCTTGACGCCAGGCCGCATTGGCATCGCGCCTGTAGGCGCACCGGCAAACGACGCGCCGAGCACTACATCGTTGAGCCAGGGCTCATGTTCGAAGTAGCTCAACGAGTCCGCCACCATCACCCTGCCGTCCGTGCCACCGTCGAACCAAACCGTGGGGCCCATTCCTTGAATCTGATCTGCCATTTCTGCCTCGTGAGTCGTACTAGAAAAACATCTCTATATTATCTAATGGTCTCACCATTAAGCAAGTCAATCGCTCGTGGAACTTGAGCGCAGGACGCGGGTTTAGGGCGCGTCCGCACTGGTGCCTTGAGGCGATCCAAGTGCACAGTACTTGATTGAGGTCACGGCTGCGCGGGCGCCGAGCAAGCCTATGCAGCGAGACCTGAGGTCACGCTACGCGGGTCTGGTGCAGGGCCGACGGCAAGAGTGCAAGCGCGCAAAGTCGCCTGGGCGCCGAAGAAGTTGATCGAACGCGGAAGGTCGCGCGCGCCAGGCCTGTCGGCCAGCACGCGCTGCAAAGGTCACGGACGGACCGGTGCCCCTACAGGACCGAATTGCTTCCCGTCGAACTGGATCAGCTGGAATGCATCGAAGAGTTGGTAGTTCGCGGCCGTCGTCTGCATGGTGATCCCGGGGAGCAGCATGGGAAGAGACAGCGACCTGATGCTGGTTGCTTGCTTCAGGATGTTCTCGCGTGTAAGTTCGTCACCCGCGGCGGTCACAACGTGCACCATGACCTGTGCCATGGTGTAGCCAAGGACCGTTTGAGAGTTGGAGACGTCCTCGCTAGGCAGGTACTTCTTCATGAAAGTCTTGAACTCATGCGTCGCGGCGTCGTTCGCCCAACGCGGATCCGAGGCATCCTTGAAGTAGATGGTCGACATGACGCCTTTGGCCGCTTCGGGGCCTGCGGGCTCCATCACCGTCTTGACGTAGGCAGACGACGACGCGACATATTGCTCCGCTACGTTCCAGTTGATGTCTTTGACTTTCTTGATGGCCTGGGCGGCCGCGCGTGGCATGCTGAAACTCACGAACACGTCGGCCCCCGAAGACTTGAGCTTGACGATCTGGGAGTCGACGGTGGGATCTGACGACTCGTAGCTGGCCTCTGCGACGATCTGACCGCTTCCCAAACCACTCTTCAGGCCCTCCAGGTAAGCCTTTCCCATGTCGTCGTTCTGGTACAGAACGGCGACCTTCGCGTTCGGATTGGACGACTTGATCTTGTTGGCGAACACGCGCCCCTCGAACTCGAAGCTGGGTGTAAACGGGGTCGTGTACGGGTATGCCTTCGGGTCGGAGAACTTGGGCGCCCCGGTCAGCAAAAACAGCTGGGGAACCTTCTTCTGGTTGAGGTAGCGGTACACCGCGCTGTTGGTTGCTGTACCGAGGCTGCCCATGATCGCTAGGACCTGATCCTTCTCGACGAGCTTGCGCGTCTGCTCGACCGTCATTGGTGGCGAGTACTGATCGTCGTAGCTAAGCCAGACCAACTTTCTCCCGTTCACGCCTCCCGTCTCGTTGACCTTCTGAAAGTAGGCGCCGATGACCTTGCCAGCCGCCGAGAACGAGGACGCCGAGCCACTGTAGGGCATCGTGTTGCCGATCTTCACCTCGGTGTCGGAAGCACCTGCATCGTACTTTTTTGCCCAGGCCAAGTTGCCAACACCACATGCGCCAGCGCACGCCAGTGCAACGATCGCCTTGTTCATCCACTTCATCGTTTCGTCTCCTGTAGAAAAGGTCGGTTCATCCAAGGGCTCATTGCCATCGTCACCGCGCATTCCGAGACGGTCGTGGGAAACGCGTTCCGGCTACGCCTTTCGGCATCAGGAACACGACAGCGATGAGGATGCAACCGTATATGGCCCACGGCGCGCTCTTGGAGATTTGTTCTGCAAACGAAGGCACGAACATGATGAACAAGGCACCAACGAGTGCGCCCCAAAAGGTTCCAACGCCACCAACCACGATGCCAACCAGCAAAGAGATCGACAGGAACAGCGTGAACGAATCGGGCGAGACGAACTGGACAGCGATCGCAGACAAGGCGCCGCCGACCCCCGTGTACGCCGCCGACACGCCGAAGATCAGCGACTTGTAGTGCGACAGATCGATCCCCATGGACTCCGCAGCCATAGGATGGTCCCGAAGGGCTCGCAGCGCTCGTCCGCTGCCGCTGTTGAGCAGGTTGGCAGCGAGCCCAAATAGCAGAAGGCCCACTGCCAGGGAGAAGAGGTAGAGCCACTGATCGGGATTCAATGGCAGCCCGAACGGAGCATCCGGTTTCATCAAGATCAAGCCTTGCACGCCGCCAGTCCAAGGCTCAAGCAGCTTGTATTTCAACAACTGGGGCAACGCGACGCCAAGGGCAAACGTCGCGAGTGCTAGGTACAAGCCCTCCAGCTTCAATGCAGGACGTCCAAAGAGGTATCCCACCACAAAAGCGACAAGTGCCGCGGCTGGTATCGTTGCCCAGTACGGAATTGGTGCAATCGTCATCAGCACGCCAGCCGTGTAGGCGCCTACTGCGTAGAACGCGCCGTGCCCCAGTGAAATCTGTCCGCTATAGCCCGTGAGCATGTTCAGGCCGAGCAGCGCGATAGCGTACGAAACGACCATAGTCAGCTGAAACAGTTGCCAGTCGGCCAGGACGAATGCCAAGCCAAGTGCGATGAGTACACCCAGGACGACGACAGGAGAGCCGAATCGCCTTTCAGCCCGTCCCGGCGAAGGGACTCGGCTTGAGCTTGCGGCAGACGGTTCGCCGAGGAAGCGGTCGAATTGAGCTTCAGACACGGGAGACCACCCTCTTTCCAAACATGCCGGCAGGCCGGACGATCAGCACACCGATGATCAAACACAAAGCCACCGACAGCTTGAGCTCAGTGCCCACGACGTAGGTACCGATCAAGTTCTCCAGGACGCCGACGACGAAGCCCCCCAGAACTGCGCCACCCGGGCTATCGATCCCGCCGATCAGGGCGCCGGCGAATGCGTACAGCAAGATGCCGGACATCATGTTGGCGTCGAGGAAGACCACCGGTGCGACCATCATTCCTGCCACGGCGCCGATCGCACCTGCAAGCCCCCAGCCCAACATGAGCATCCTGCTCACGCTGATGCCAACCAAATGCGCGGAAGTGGGGTTCTGCGCCGCGGCGCGCATTGCGAGGCCCAGCGGCGTCAGTTGGAAAAAGGCGAAAAGCAGTGCGACTAGGACAAGAGTCACCACAATGGCCCCAAGATCGTGAGTGGAGATCAGACCGCCGTATGGCCAATCCGGGACCACGAATGGGCTTGGGAACTGCCTGATCGTCGAACCGAAGAGCCAGCTGGCCAGGCTATGGAAGATCACCAGGAGCCCGATGAACACTACGACGATCGCCAGCACCGGCTTGTCGTGCATGGGACGTATCACAGCAAACTCCACCGCCGCTGCCAAGATGAATGAGAGCACGACTGTCGCGGCGAAGGCGCCCCAGTAGGGCAATCCGGCTTGGAGGAGCGCCCAGGCGATGAACGTGGAGAACATCGCCATCTCGCCTTGCGCGAAGTTGATGTGCTGGGTCGCCTGGTAGATCATGACCAGCGCCAAAGCGACGCTGGCATAAATCCCGCCGGTCGCCAGACCCGCGACCACTTGGTGAAAGAACTGTTGCATGGGGATCCTAGTCGCCGAGATAGGCGCGTCTCACAGCGTCGTTGCTTCTGACCTCATCTGAGGTCCCGCCGAGCACGACGCGGCCGTTCTCAACGACGTACGCACGCGTCGCAAACTTCAGGGAAAGACCAGCGTTCTGCTCGACCAGCAAGATCGCCACCGACTGCTCATGACAGATTCGGCGAAGAATGGAAAAGATCTCCTTTACCATCAACGGCGCCAAGCCGAACGACGGCTCGTCCAACAGCAGCAGCTTGGGGCGTGCCATGAGGGCACGCCCAATCGCAAGCATCTGCTGCTCTCCGCCCGAGAGCGTTCCTGCCTGCTGCGTGCGCCGCTCCTTCAGCCTCGGAAAGTACTCGTAGATTCGTTCGATGTCCTGCTCGACACCATCGCGCTCGGAACGCGCGAAGCAGCCAAGCCGGAGGTTCTCTTCGACGTTGAGCGCCAAGAACGTTCCTCTGCCGTCTGGTACGTGACCAACGCCTAGGCGGGCAATCTGCTCGGTTGCCTTGCCGCGGATCGGTTGGTCAAACAGCTTGACCTCGCCGGAGGTCCTGACGAGCATTTGGCAGATCGCGCGCAACGTGGTCGTCTTGCCTGCTCCGTTGGCCCCCAGCAGAGCAACGGCCTCGCCGTCGCCCACATGCAGGGTGATGCCATGCAAAACCGATGTCGATCCGTACGAAGCGTTGAGGTTGACGACCTCAAGAGCTTTCCTCATGCGTGCACCTCGATCGGTGTGGCGGCTAGTGTCCCTACTGGAACGTCATGCTCGTCGCCCAGGTAGGCCTTCACGACATCGGGATGGACGGCGACCTCTTTGGGAGATCCTTCGGCGATTTTTCGCCCGAAATTCAATGCCACCACCCGATCCGACACGCCCATGACAAGCCCCATGTGGTGCTCGACCAAAAGAATTGAGATCCCCAACCGGCTCCTTATGTTGCGGATAAGCTCACCGAGGTCGCTGATCTCGGCATGGTTCAGACCGCATGCAGGTTCGTCCAAGAGCAATAGCTTGGGCTCTGTCGCCAGCGCGCGGGCAAGCTCAACGCGTTTCTGGGTTCCGAATGGAAGCTCTGAAACCAAGTCCTCTGCGCTGTCTTGAAGCCCGATCAGATTCAGCAGGGCATCAGCCTGCGCCTGCGCGGACGCTTCTGCGCGCCGAGCCCGGCCAAGACGAAAGGAATCCGGAAAGACCCCGCCGCGCATTCCTGTGTGACAGCCGACGAGAATGTTCTCCCTGACCGACATCGACCGGAACAATGCGAGGTTCTGGAATGTGCGTCCAATGCCAATGCGAGCGATCTCATGGCGGGGCAGGTCTGACAGAGCAGTGCCACAGAACTCGATGCGCCCTTCGCTGACGTCGTAAAGCCTCGATAGGCAGTTGAAAAGCGTGCTCTTTCCCGCACCATTCGGGCCAATCAGCGCGCAGATCTCCCCCATGTGCACCGAGAATGTGACCTGATCAAGCGCCTTTATGCCGCCAAAGCGCACGGAGACTCCGACCACGTTCAGCAGTTGGTTCGTTTGCGGAAGAGCAACACCACGATCACCTATATATATTTTCATGGTCTTACCATTATTATGGACGGCACTTGAGTGTTTTTCAACGTTATCCCTGATTGACAAGCAATTTCGCGAAGCAATCGCATCAAGCATGGCGGGATGTTCCACGGAGCGGGCTCACTTAGAGCGACGTGTATGCACTGCCGCCTTCAAGTTGCAACACTTACAACACGAGCCCGCGTTGCCGCGCGATCTCCCATGTAACGCCGCTCCCATGTACGGTCGCAGCGACCTGTAACCCGAGGCGTTGATCGACTACTGGCTTCCACGGCACAAGGGTGAAGCCCAAGCCGTCGTCCAGCATGGCAAAGCGCCCGCTCGCCAGCAGCACGTTGCGGCGGTAGACGCCGGACACACGCTCACCGTCCACCGCAGGCCGGTACGGCAGGCCGGTCTCGCCGGCAATGCTGCGAGCGGCCGCATCGAGGTCGCGCTGCCGCAACGTGCCGGGCAGATTGCGCGCAAGCACCACGCGCGTGCCGCGCCGTTCGGCAAGCCCCTGTTCGACAAGGAAGTCGCTGCGCTGGCGCAACGACTCGCGCAGCTCGCTGCCAAAGCCCTTGTCGGCAACGCCGGCCGCTCCGCCGATCAACTGCCGGTCCAGCCAAGTCGCCCCGATCACGCGCGTCTGCCGCTCGATCGGCAGGTGCGACTGCAGCGTCACGCTGCCGCCTGCCAGGCGCTGCGCATCATGCTGGCGCGCCCGTTCAGGCAGATGGGGGTGCGGACAAAAACTTGGACTGGTTTTATGCCGCAAGTCCAAGGCTCACCCGGTACTCGATGGGGCTGAGGGAGCCAAGGGAGATCTTGATCCGCTTCTCGTTGTACCAGCGGATGTAGTCATCGACCACCCGAATGAACTGCTCGATGGTCGTGCCCTTCCAGTCCCGAGGATAGAACAGCTCATTCTTCAGCCGGCCGAAGAATCCCTCGCAGGCTGCGTTGTCAGGCGAGCAGGCCTTGCGGGACATCGATCGGGTAAGGTTCGCTTCGCTCATTCTCGATAGCCAGCCTGGCCAGCGGTAATGCCCTCCGCGGTCTGAGTGGACCACTGGTCGGTCGCTGGTCGCCGTTACAGTCTCTATTGCAGCATCCAGCATGGTGTTGACCAGTTCAGCGTCCGGGCTCGTGCCAATGGTCCAGCTCACCACCATCCCGTCGAAGCAATCGATGATCGGCGACAGGTAGACCTTGCCCGCAGGGATCTGGAACTCCGTGATGTCGGTCAGCCATTTCTCGTTGGGGGCAGCAGCCTGGAAGTCACGGTTGATGATGTTCTCTGGTGCCGGGCTGATCTCGCCCAAGTAAGACGCATACCGCCGCCTCTTGGGCTTTGCTACAACCAGGCTCTCCTGCTTCATCAGCCGCTGCACCACCTTCTCCGAGATCGGGCCTTGCTGTCTTGCAAGAGAGGCTTGCAGCCTGCGGTAGCCGTAGCAGCGATGATTCGACTCAAAGATGTCGGTGATCGCACGACGCGCGCAGAGGTACTTGTCGCCCGCCGCTGCACGCGCCCGATGGTAGAAGTAGGAGCTGCGCGCAAGAACCAACTGTGCAAGGAGTGTTGAGTTCCATGGAATCCTGACCCGCGATTTCCATCGAATATTGACCCACCC
>NZ_JARVTD010000049.1:0-50450 GCF_030208835.1 Variovorax sp. efr-133-TYG-130
GGAGGGCGAAGCCCGGGGGACATTCGCGGAGGGGAGTACCCGGTGGCCTGTGCACGCACCCCGAAAGAAACCTCAGCCCAGCAGGCACCCCAGCACCTTCGCAAGCATGTCGTTCACATCGACAGCCTGCACCGCCCCGGGCAGCGCCACATCGCCGTGCATCACGAACACCGGCTTGCCCCACTTCAGCCCCATCGCCATCTCCGACAGCGTGCCCATGTTGCCGCCGATGGCCACCAGGCACACGCCGCTGCGCGCGATGATGCCGTTGCGCATCTCGCCCATGCCCGTGGGAATGGCCACGCTCAGCCACTCGTTGGCGTTGCGGTCGTCGTCCTCGGGCAGGATGCCCACGGCGATGCCGCCGGCTTCCACCGCGCCGCGCGAGGCCGCGGCCATCACGCCGCCGCGCCCGCCGCACACCACCGACATGCCCGCGCGGGCCAGCGCGTGCGCCACCGCATGGGCGGCCTCGCACTCGGCCGGGCCGCCGTCGCCGGGGCCGATCATCGCCACCGGCTGGCGGTGGCGCGACGGCCCCCGCTGCTTCTGCGCCAGGCGCGCCAGCGCCTCAGTGACCGGCGCCGACAGCACCGCGCTCGCGCCTTCGCGTAAAGACATCACCCACTCCCATCACGATCACACACACCACCATCAGCACCAGCGACAACGCCGCCGCCACCGCGAAATCGGAACCGCCGTCGCCCACCTGCGCCAGCAGCATCAGCGGCAGGATGTTGAGCTGCGTGCCCACCAGCGCCAGCGCCGTGCCGTAGGTGCCCATGGCAATCGCGGCGACCATGCAGGCGTTCGACAGCACCGAAGGCAGCACCTCGGGCACCACCGTGTCCCGGAAGGCACGGGCTTTCGACGCGCCCAGCGTGCGCGCCGCCTGCGCCGGGCGCAGGTCGAGGTTCGCGAACACCGGGTACAGCGACAGCGCCACGCGCGGGATCAGGTAGTAGGCATAGGCGAAGCCCAGGCCCGACACGCTGTAGATCCAGCTGCCCAGGGCCGCCGGGTCCGCGCCCAGCCCCGCGAGCAGCTGCGTCACGAATCCCGCGCGGCCGAAGGCCAGGATGAAGCCGTAGGCGATCACCAGCCCCGAGAAAGCCAGCGGCAGGCCCAGCAGCGTCATCATCCATTGGCGCCGCGACGCCGGCTGGCGCGCCAGCTCGATCGCGATGCAGGTGCCCACCAGCGCCGACACCGCACCCGCCGCCAGCCCGAGCGCCAGCGTGTTGCGCAGCGCGCCGAAGAACAGCGGGTTGCCGAACAGCCGCCCGAAGGCGCTGCCGCCCTCGCCGAAGGCTTCCGGCAGCAGCGCCGCCAGCGGCACCGCGAAGAACAGCGCCATGAAGGCCCAGGCGGGCCAGGCGCCAAAGCGTCGCATCACGGCTGACCGATCACTTGCCCAGGGCAGCCTGTGCCCACAGCTTGTCGATCTCGGCCTTGCGCTCCGAGGCCTTCACCACGTCCAGCGGCTTGATCTGCGGCGCGGGCGGCATCTTGGCGGCCACGTCGGCGCTCAGCTGCGTGCCCGGCACGGCCGGCCGCACGAAGCCCTGCGCGAACAGCGACTGGCCGGCCTCGCTCATGATGAAGTTCAGCCACAGCTTGCCGGCGTTCGGGTTCGGGCCGTTCTTCACCAGGCTGATGGCGTAGGGCGCGGCCACGCTGGCTTCCTTCGGAATGACGACTTCCATCGCGTCGCCCATGCCGTCGACGTGCTTGGCCTTCAGGCCGTCGTTCTCGTAGCTGATCCACACGGGAATCTCGCCCTTGAGGAACTTGGCGTAGGGCGTGGTGCCTTCCACGCGCAGCACGTTGCCGGCCGAATGCAGCTTGCCCAGGTAGTCGATGCCGGGCTGCACGTTGTCGACGCTGCCGCCGTTGGCATAGGCCGCGGCGAAAGTCAGCACCTGGCCGATGCCGGTGGAGCGCGGGTCGAGGTAGACCACCGTGTTCTTGAACTCGGGCTTGAGCAGGTCGGCCCAGCCCGTGGGCACGTTCTTCACCAGCTTCTTGTTGACCAGGAAGGCGATGTTCAGCGTGTGGATGGTGAACCAGCGGCCTTCAGCCTCGCGGAACACGGGCGGCAGCTTGTCGAAGTTGACGGGCTTGAAGGGCGCGACCACGTCCTTCTTCGCGGCGTCGACGGCCGAGGCGGCGAAGTAGTAGGCGGTGTCGGCCTGCGGGCGGCGCCTGGTCTTCTCGAGCGCGACCACGGTGGCGGCGGAACCGATGTCGTTGTAGGTCAGCTCGATCTCGGGGTAGCGCTTCTTGAAGTCGCGGAACAGCGACTTCCAGTTGGCCCATTCGGGGCCGGTGTCGAAGGAGACGCACAGGCCTTCCTTCTGCGCCTCGGCGTACAGCGCCTTCTCGCCCGCATACAGCTCGGGGCCGTCGAATGCGAAGGCGGTGCGGGCCGCGAGGGTGGCCAGCGGCAGTGCGCCGGCGGCTTGGATCAGTTGTCTGCGTTGCATGGTGGCTCCTTGAGGAAAGGGTTCAGTGGTCGAGTAAACGGATGTGCCCGGGCGCGATGGCGATGGCCTCCACGGCCGGCGCGGGCGATTCGGCAAGGAAGGGCTTGGCCGCGCCCGGCACCTCGAAGTCGTAGCGCGTGAGCGCACCCAGGTAGCGCTGCGCGCGGGTGCTGCCCGCGAGACGGTTCACGGCGTCGGCTGCGGGGTCGGCGCGGATGTGCTCGGGGCGCACCAGCACGTGCACCGCGGTGCCGAAGGCGCGCTGGCCGGTGTCGGCGAAGAGTTCGGCAAAGCCCAGGTCCAGCCGGCCCGGCGCGGCCACCTTGGCGGGCAGGATGGTCGAGAGCCCGACGAACTCGGCCACCGCGCGGCTCGCGGGGTTCTCGTAGATGTCGCGCGGCGTGGCGATCTGCAGCAGCCGGCCGTCCTTGAGCATGGCGACGCGGTCGGCCATGACCAGTGCTTCTTCCTGGTCGTGCGTGACCAGCAGCGTGGTGGCGTTGAAGCGCTGCTGTATGGCGCGGATCTGGTCGCGCAGGTGGCCGCGCACGCTGGCGTCGAGCGCCGACAGCGGCTCGTCGAGCAGCAGGGCGCGCGGGTCGATGGCCAGGGCGCGCGCCAAGGCCACGCGCTGCTGCTGGCCGCCCGAAAGCTGTGCCACGGCGCGCTGCGCAAAGTCGCCCAGCCCCACGATGTCGAGCAGCTCCTGCGCGCGCTGGCGTCGTTCGGTGGCGGCCACCTTGCGCAGCTTGAGCCCGTAGGCCACGTTGTCGAGCACGCTCAGGTGCGGGAACAGCGCGTAGCTCTGGAACACCATGCCGATGTTGCGCTGGTGAACGGGCGTGCGCGACATGTCTTCGCCGTCGAGCGCGATGCGGCCGGTGTGGCCCGTCTCCAGGCCCGACACCAGCTTCAGCAGCGTCGACTTGCCGGAGCCGCTGGGGCCGATCACCGCGACCAGCTCGCCGGTGCGCACGTCGAGCGACACGTCGTGCAGGCCGTGCGTGCTGCCGGGATAGTTGTAGTTGACGTTGTCGAGTAGGAGGCTCATGGCGTATCGGTCAGGCGCGTTGCTTCACGAGGGAAGAGGAAAGAAGCGCCGACGCGCTCGCCAGCACAAGAAGGATCACCGTGGCTGCGCAGGCGAAGCCCGTGGCGCCGTAGAAGGCCTGCAGCAGCACCACGGGGTAGGTGCGGTTCTGGAAGCTCGTGAGCAGGTTCGACACGCCGAACTCGCCCACCGAGATGGCCGCCACCATCACCAGCCCGCTGATCAGGCTCTGGCGCAGGCTCGGCAGCACGATGCCGGTGAACTGCTGCCAGCCCGAGGCGCCGAGCGTGGCCGCCGCCTGCTCGAGCCGGCCGAGGTCGAGGTGGCGCAGGTCGGTCAGCAGCGTGTTGGTGAGGTAGGGCAGGGTGAGGATCGCGTGCGCGGCTATCAGCAGCGGCATCGAGCCCAGCCAGGGCGCGAGGTCGGTGTTGAACACGATCATGTAGCCGAAGGCCAGCGTGATGGCCGGCACCGCCACCGGCGTGGCGCTCACGATGCGCGCCGCCAGGCTGCCGCCGCGCTGCGCGCCGTGGTACAGCGCATAGGCCAGCGGCAAGGCCAGCACGGTGTTGATGGCGCAGGCCGACATGGCGACCACGAGGCTGCTGGCGAAAGCCTTGCGGAACGAGGTGTCGAGCCACAGGTCGACGTACCACTGTCCGGTGATGCCGGTGGGCAGCAGCGTGTTGGTCCAGTTGCCGCCCACGCTGCCGATCATCAGCAGGGCGATGGGCAGCAGCAGGTACAGGCCGTAGATGAGCGAAATGCCGCGAACCAAGGTTGTCTCCAATGTCATGGACACCCGGCATACTTTCCGGATGCGCTACTGTCAGCGCCGGGCATGCCGCCGCGTTGCCCCGAATTCTAGGAACCGCGTGCGTACTTATGGGTGAAAGTTGGATGACGACACTTGAGCAATCAGAAAGCGTTTTTCACACAGCTTTCATCAAGCGGAGCGATGCATGAAGCGCGACTGCCCCACCATCCAGGAGCTGCTGGCCTTCGACGCGGTGGCGCGCCACCAGAGCATCACGCTCGCGGCGGGCGCCCTGTGCATCACCGTGAGCGCGGTCAGCAAGCAGATCGCAGGGCTCGAGGCTTTCCTGGGCCGCGAGCTGCTGCAGAAGAACGGTCGCGGCGTGCAGCTCACGCCGCAGGGCCGCGTGTACTGGCAGAAGATCTCGGGCGGCCTGCGCGCCATCGAGACCGCGACCTTCGAGGCCCGCTCGGGCGACGCGGGCGCGGGGCTGCTCACGCTGGCCAGCGTGCCCACCTTTCTCACCAAGTGGCTCATTCCGCGGCTGCCTGCCTTCAGCCAGAAGAGCCGCCACGTGATGCTGAGCTTCAGCCGCCACCTGGAGCCCAGCGACGGCATTCCGGCGGGCGTGGACGCCGCCATCCGCTACGGCCCCGACGGCTGGCCCGGCGTGGTGTCCGAATACATCGCGGGGCGCGAGTTCGTGCTGATCGTGGCGCGCTCGCTGGTCGAGGGGCGCCACCGCATCGCGCAGCCCGCCGACATCACCGGCCACACGCTGCTGCATCACGAAGGCGCGCCCGGCGCGTGGCGGCAATGGGCCGCGCAGCACGGCGTGCCGGAAGTGCAGACGGTGGCGGGGCCGCGCTTCGCGCAGTACTCGGCGCTGATCCAGGCGGCGCTCAACGGACTGGGCATCGGCCTCGTGCCCAGGCTGCTGGTGCAGGAAGAGCTGGCCGAAGGCGCGCTGCTGAGCCCCTGCGGCACGCCGGTGAGCGTGAACCAGGGCCACTATCTCTGCTACCGGCCCGACCGGCTCGACCTGCCGGCCTTCGTGGCGTTCCGCGAATGGCTGCTGGCCGAGGGCGCGGCCTCGCGCGGCGCCGAGGCCGAGGCATGATCCCCGCAACATCCAAGGAGTCGCATCGATGAAAGTCGCAGTCATGGGCGCCGGCGCGGTCGGTTGCTACTACGGCGCCATGCTGGCGCGCGCGGGCCACGAGGTGGTGCTGATCGGCCGGCCCGCGCATGTGGAGGCCGTCAACGCCAACGGGCTGCGGCTGGAGACCCGGGCCTTCGACGAGCAGGTGCGGATGGCCGCGAGCACCGAACCCGGCGCGGTGCAGGGTGCCGACCTGGTGCTGTTCTGCGTCAAATCCACCGACAGCGAATCGGCCGCCGCGCAGATCGGGCCGCACCTGGCGCCCGGCGCGCTGGTGCTCACGCTGCAGAACGGCGTGGACAACGACGAGCGCGTGCGCGCGGTGCTGCCGGCGTCGAACGAAGTGGCCGCCGCCGTCGTCTACGTGGCCACCGGCATGTCCGGCCCCGGCCACGTGAAGCACAACGGGCGCGGCGAGCTGGTGATCGCGCCGTCGCGCCGCAGCGAGGAAGTCGCGCGGCATCTGGCGGCGGCCGGCGTGCCCACGCAGATCTCGGACAACGTGCGCGGCTCGCTCTGGGCCAAGCTGATCCTCAACTGCGCCTACAACGCGCTCTCGGCCATCACGCAGCTGCCCTACGGCGTGCTCGTGCAAGGCACGGGCGTGAGCGACGTGATCCGCGACGTGGTGGCCGAATGCCTCGCGGTGGCGAAGGCCGAAGGCGTCGAAGTGCCGGGCGACACCGACGCCGCCCTGCGCGGCATCGCGCAGACCATGCCCGCGCAGTATTCGTCGACCGCTCAGGATTTGGCGCGCGGCAAGCTCAGCGAGATCGACCACCTCAACGGGCTGGTCGTGCGGCGCGGCGAGGCGCTGGGCGTGCCAACGCCGGCCAACCGGGTGCTGTTCGTGCTGGTGAAGCTGCTGGAGGGCAAGCCGCAGCAGGCGGCGCAGGCCTGATCAGCCGGGCATCGGCTCGCGCATGGTCACGAACTCTTCGGCGGCCGTGGGGTGGATGCCGATGGTGCTGTCGAACAGCGCCTTCGTCGCGCCCGCGCGCATCGCCACGGCAAAGCCCTGCACCACTTCGCCGGCATCCGCGCCCACCATGTGCAGGCCCACCACGCGGTCGGTGGCCTTGTGGACCACCAGCTTCATGAAAGTTCGCTCGTTGCGGCCCGACAGCGTGTGGCGCAGCGACTTGAACTCGCTCGAGAACACGGTCACTTCGCCGAACTTCGCGCGCGCTTCGATCTCGCCGTAGCCGCAGGTGCCGATGTTCGGGTGCGTGAACACGGCGGTGGGAATGAACTCGTAGTCGAGCCGGCGCTTGCCCTTGCCGAAGAGCTCGTCGACCACCACCATCGCCTCGGCCAGCGCCACCGGCGTGAGCTGCACGCGCGTGGAGACGTCGCCCACCGCGTAGATCGACGGCACCGAGCTGCGGTAGTGCGCATCGACCGCGATCGCGCCTTTCTCGTCGAGCTTCACGCCCGCGGCCTCCAGGCCCAGGCCCTGCGTGTTGGGCACGCGCCCCGTCGCGAAGAGCACCGTGTCGGCCTCGATCTGCTGGCCGCGTGCCAGCGTGACGGTGAAGCCGCCCGCGCCGCGCGCGACGGAAACGGCCTCGCAGTTGAGCCGCAGGTCGACACCCGCCTTGCCCATCTCGCTGGCGAGGAACTGCCGCACGTCGTCGTCGAAGCCGGTGAGCAGGTGCGCGCGGCGATGCAGCTGCGTCACCTTGGCGCCCAGGCCGTTGAAGATGGAGGCGAACTCGCAGGCGATGTAGCCGCCGCCCACCACCAGCAGTCGCCTGGGGAACGGGTCGAGGTCGAACATCGCGTCGGAGGTCACGATGTGCTCGCGGCCCGGAATGTCGGGCACGAAGGGCGTGCCGCCGGTGGCTACCAGCAGGTGGCGCGCCGTGTGGCGCTTGCCGTCGATCTCGACCGTGTGGGCATCGACCAGCTGGGCCCAGCCGGTGACGAGCGTCACGCCGGCGTTTTTCAGCAGCGAGCCGTAGATGCCGTTGAGCCGGCCGATCTCTTTCGCGCGCTGCGACTTGAGATGCGCCCAGTCGAACTGCGGGGCCTGCGGCAGCTTCCAGCCGTAGCCCGCGGCCTCCTCGAAGGATTCGGCGTAGCCGGCCGCGTAGCTGTAGAGCTTCTTGGGTATGCAGCCCACGTTGACGCAGGTGCCGCCGAGATCGGCGGCCTCGGCCAGCCCGACGCGCGCGCCGGTTTGCGCCGCCATGCGCGCGGCGCGCACGCCGCCGCTGCCGCCGCCGATGACGAAGAGATCGAAGTCGAATTTGGGCATGAAAAGCTCCTTGGCCGCCGACTTTAGCGGCGGGTGGATTGGCGGAGCTTTCGGCGGGGCTTCCGGCGCCCCGCGCCCGCGGGGATCAGCGCGAGTCCGGCGAGGTCCAGAGCCGCTTCAGGTCTTCGCCCTGGCCTTGTTGCTGCTGCGGCGTTGCGGCAGCGCCGCGTTGCTGTTGCTGCTGTATCGCACGAAGCTGCGCTTCCTGGGCCTGGCGCAACGCGTTCTGCTGCGCCGCCTGCTGGGCCTGCACCTGTTGCTGCATCTGTACGGCGCGCAGTTGCATCTCCTGCTGCTGGCGAAGCTGCAGTTGCTGCTGCTGGACTTGCGCCGCCTGCTGCGCCGCGCGCTGTTGCTGTTGAAGCAGCTGCTGTTGCTGCTGGGCCTGCGCCTGCGCGGCGCGCAGCTGCATTTCCTGTTGCTGGCGCAGGGCCTGCTGTTGCTGCTGCTGGAGCTGCAACTGGATCTGCTGTTGTTGCTGCTGTTGCCGCCAGCGGTCCTGCTCGGCGCGATCGCGCCACTCGCGGCGCTGCTGCCATTCGCGCTGCTGGCGCCATTCCTGGTCGCGGCGCCAATCTTCCTGCTGGCGGAGTTCCTCCTGCTGCTGGCGCCACTCCTGCTCGCGCTGCCAGGCCAGCTGTTGCTCCTGCTGCGCCCTGTAGTCGGGCTCGTAGCGCACCTGCGGCGGCGGCACGGCCACCACCGCCGGTTGCACCAGCAGGCCGGGCGGCTCGAAGCGTGCGGTGCCGAAGGAGCGGTCCTCGTTCCGGTCGCGCTCGGCCACCCAGGCGTCGAAGCCGGCGTTCTGCACCCGCTGGGTCTGCACGACCGCCAGGTCGCGTCCGGACACGGTCGTCTGCTGGCGGTCGGTCAGCAACTGCGAGGCGCCGTTCCTTCCGTACAGCGTGAGCCGGCCCGACGCCACCGCCACCCAGGTGGTGGAAGTGGCGGTGTCCGCAGCAAAGCGGTATTCGCCCGGCGCGGTGATCACAGCCTGCAGGTTGCCGGTGTGGATCTTCAGGCGCTGGCCTGCCAGGCCGTCGCGCACGCGCAGCTGCAGCTCGCCCTGGGTGGTGGTGATGTCCACGAAGTTGCCGTCGAGTCCCGAGAACTCCACCTGCGTCTGGCTGCCCAGCCGCAGCGCCACCGGACCGATGTAGAACTCGGCGCGCGCGTTGCGGTCGGTCCAGACGCGGTCGCCGACCGACAGCGTGCTGCCTTGCCGGGCCGCCTGCCAGCGGTCCTGGCCGGCGGGCGCGATGCTCACGGTGCCCTGCTGCTGGTTCAGGCGTGCGATCTGGCCCTGTGGGCCGGGCTGGGCGCCGGCCGCGATGCCGGCGCCCAGGAGCGCCAGGCCGAGCAGCCACTGTTGCAGCGGGCGACGAATGCGCCCGGGTGTCTTGCGGTTCATGTGTTTCCTCTGATCCCCGGATGTACGAAGCGGTCCGGTCGCTTGGTTTGCCTGTTTGTAACGCGCGAGAATCCGCTGCCGCTGTCAGCGCCGTCCCCTTGCTTGGTGAAGCGCAGGTGCATTCGGCAACCAGCTGTAAGGAGGGAACAGAGGTGAAGAACGAAAACAACGCGCGCCTTGAGGGCGAAATGTGCTTCCACAAGAGATGGCCGGCGCTGCTGGCGCTGTGCGTCGCCGCCACCGCGGCGGTGCCGGCCGCCGCCCAGCTCGCCCGCAAGCCTTCTTACTATCAGCAACAGAACCAGCAGGGCCCGGCCCAGCCGCAGGGGGCGCGTGCGGCGGTGCCGTCGTCGCTGCCTGCGCTGCGCAGCCAGGGCGACTTCGACCAGCTCGCGCGCGTCTACGACGCCGGCACGCCGATGCAGCTGGCTCACGTGCTGTTCGTCGTCGACCTGAAGGCGAAGCCAGCGCCGCGCATGTACTACATCGACACGCCGCGCTACCAGCTGCACGTGCGGTTCCTGCGCGACACGCGGCTGGCGCCCGACACCGCCAAGCGCGAGATCGATCGCAACTACCTCGTGCCCGACCGCCGCTTCCTGTTCGGCACGCTGAGCTGGCAGCAGAACATCGGCGCCTTCAGCTACGAATTCTGGGAAGGCGACTGGCTCACCGCGCCGCTGCTGCGGCAGGCCGACGCGCAGGTGAAGGCCAGCTTCTTCGCGCCCGTGAAGTTCAAGACCAACTCCACGCTGCACGAGCGAATTGCCATGGAAACCGGCATCGACTATGTGAGCCAGGAGGCGCTGATCCGCGAGCAGCCCTATCTGCCGATGAACGTCGGCACCGCCACCGGCCGCGTGCGCGTGGTGGAGGACGAGTCGGGCATCAACGCACTGCTGCCCGACGACATCGCGGTGCTGCGGCAGGTGCCCCTGAGCCTGCCGCCGGTGGCGGGCGTGCTGACCGAGCGGCCGTCCACGGCGCTGTCGCACGTCAACCTGCTGGCCAAGGGCTGGGGCATTCCGAACGCCTATGTGCGCGACGCTGCGACGGTGCTGAAGGAGCACGCGGGCCAGTGGGTGGCGCTGAAGGTCGCGGCCTCGGGCTACCAGGTGCGCCGCCTCACGGCCGATGAAATCGCGGCGCTGCCGCCGCGTGCGGTGCGCACCGCTTCCGCCGGCGCCACGCCCGGCGGTGCAAAGGCCGTCAAGCCCGACCTGCGCGAGACCCGCCTGCTGCCATTGGCATCGCTGCGCGCCCGCAACAGCGCGCAGTGCGGCACCAAGGCCGCCAACCTCGGCGCCATGCAGGCCGCACGCATTCCGGGCACGTCGGTGCCCGACGGCTTCTGCGTGCCCTTTGCCCACTACGACCGCTTCATGCGTGCCAACGGCCTGGGCGAGCGCATCGCGCGCATGCAGCAGCAACCCGGCTTCGCGAGCGACCCCAAGGTCCGCCAGAAGGCGCTGGCGCAACTGCGCGACGAGATCGTGCAATGGCCGGTCGATGCGGCCACTGCCGCTTCATGGCGCGCGGCATGGCAGTCGCAATTGGGCGGGGGTGGCGTGTTCGTGCGCAGTTCGTCCAACTCCGAAGACCTGCCCGGCTTCAGCGGCGCGGGGCTCTACACCACCGTGCCCAACGTCAAGACCGGCGACGCGCTCGAGGCCGCGGTCAAGAAGGTCTGGGCTTCGGTCTTCAACCCCGAGGCATGGGAGGCGCGCGGCGCCGCGGGCTTCGGCGCCGAGTCGGTGCTGATGGGCGTGTTCGTGCAGACCGCCATCGACTCGACCAACGCCGGCGTGCTGATCACCCGCGACCCCTTCGACGCGGGGCATGCGCACGTCACCTACATCTCTGCCAAGCGCGGCATCGGCATCCGCGTGGTCGAGGGGCAGCGGGTGGCGGAGCAGGTGATGTATTCGAGCTGGTCCAAGGCCATCCAGGTGCTGAGCCGCTCGGCCGAAGACACGGCGTTGCAGCTCGACAAGGACGGCGGCGTGAAGGAAGTGCCGCTGCAGGCCGGGCGCAACGTGCTGACCGACGACCTGGTGGTGCGCCTGGCCAACGTGGGCGCGGCGGTGAAGCGCACCTTCAACGCGGTCGACCAGGACATCGAATGGGCGACGGTGGGCGACAGGATCGTGCTGCTGCAGGCGCGGCCGTATGTGGAGCGGCGGCGCTGAGACAGGGCCGCGAACCTTCAACCCTTTGCCTTGCCAGCTCAGCACAACGGGTAATAGATAAAAAAACGCCACCCCCAAATCGCGAGCAAGGCAATGGCAATCCAAAGGGAGTAATGTATTTTTTTCTCTCTGATTGACTGGATCGCTGCAAAGACAAAGAGTGGAATTAAAAAGGCGACAGAGAAAAATCTGGTGCTGATGTCATTGTCAATAGGCAATCCACAAAAAGTCAGCCCATCGGATTTTGCACTCGGCTCGTCCAACATCCATTCATACTTGTTCATGGGCATGAGAAGCATCAGGGCAATGCAAAAGAATGCATACGCCGATACAACTGCCAGGCCTATTCTTTTCATTGTCAGACTTTTTCGAGAAGCATTGAGATATGGTCGCGATGCTCCAGCATTCTGCGCCCATATTCGGAAAATTGCCTGCCTTGGCTCCCAGGGGGAAGCTTTATTGAATCTATAAATTCATTTAACGCACGCTCGATGCCTCGGTTATAGCGAGAGCCTGCGACGATGAATTGTTCGTCAGTGAGATTTGAAGTATCGGTGCCTGGGTAGTCGTACAGGATCAGATTTTTCAGATGCAGAGCAACGACGTTCAAATTGAACGTGTCGGTCTCAAGGCACGCAATCAGGTTCATTCGATCGGAGTACGACAACAGTTCGATCGGTATGCCTAGCTCTTTGGAGGCAACCCGCAGCTGAATGCTGACCGCGCCAACCGATGTTTCTTCGGGCGGCTTTCCAAATTTGACGGGTCTGCCAGCCAGTGTTCGCTGCAACGTGCGTCCTTGGAATACCGGTCTTTTAATGCCGTCGGGTTTGCCGCCCACTTCGGCCCAAGCGACGCAGCCGAGCATCGCAGGAGGGATTCGCTATTGCTCCGCCGCATCTTTTATACGGAATTTATTGTAAACAACCCAACCGTCTTTGTACGCTTGCAGATATGCTCGCCCGCCACCCATTTTTTCCGATAATACGCGCCATTTGAAAACGTCCCAACTTTTCCATTTGGGATGATTTGAATTGTCCGGCGCGCAAAACTCCCTGCCGCTCATGTGCCACTCCCTTTTTAATTTGAGGCATCATGGTAGGGGCGCTCGGCCCAGTCTGCTATGTCTCAAGTAGCAGCCTGAGAATTTCTGCACGCTTGAGCATATATTTGCTCAGGCATGGGGTTCATGCGGGAGCAGGTCGCAAAGGCGGCTCGGCTCTTTATCGTCAATGGAACCGCGCCGGAGTAGACGCAGAGCGCGACGACATTGCTCTACTTGTAGAGCAGCTGCGGCAGCCACAGCCCGATCTGCGGCCACGTGTACAGCAGCACGATCGCCAGCACCTGGATGCCCATGAAGGGCAGCATGCCCAGGAAGATCTGGTTGAGCGTCACGTGCGGCGGGCTCACGCCCTTCAGGTAGAAGGCGGCCATGGCCACCGGGGGCGACAGGAAGGCCGTCTGCAGGTTGAGCGCCACCAGCAGCCCGAAGAACAGCGGGTCGACGCCGAAGTTGTCGAGCAGCGGGATGAAGATGGGCATGAAGATCACGATGATCTCGGTCCACTCCAGCGGCCAGCCCAGCAGGAAGATGATGACCTGGCTCAGGATCAGGAACTCCACCTTCGTGAGGTTCATGCCCAGCACCCACTCTTCCACCAGCGCCTGCCCGCCCAGCAGCGCGAACGCGGCCGAGAAGATGGCCGAGCCCACGAAGAGCCAGCACACCATGGCCGATGTCTTGGCCGTGAGGAACACCGACTCCTTCAGCACCGTGAGGTTCAGCCGCCGGTAGGCCGCGGCCAGCAGCATGCCGCCGAGCGCGCCCATGGCGGCCGCCTCGGTCGGCGTGGCAAGGCCCAGCACGATGGAGCCCAGCACCGAAAGGATCAGCAGCACCAGCGGGAAGAACGACGCCAGCAGCATCTTGAAGATCTCGAGCCGCGCGAAGCTCAGGAACAGGTAGAACAGCGTGACGATGGCGCCGAAGATCGCGAAGGTGACCCACCACCAAGTGGGAGCGGGGCGCTCGGTGGCGGCTTCGGCGGCGCCTTGCGTTGCTTCTGCCGGCTCGGCCAGCGGCGCGGCGGCCGCGGCGGGCTCCGGCGCCTGTTCACCGCCGGGGGGCTCCTGCAGGCCTTCTTCGCGCGGCGGCTCCTGCAGCCCGCCTTCGGACGGCGGTTCCTGCAAGCCGCCCGCGGCGGGTGCGCTGCGCACGGCGCCGATCTCCTCGATGTCGTAGCGCGCCTGCGCCTCCACCGTGGTCACGGCCTTGTAGCTGAAAGCCGCCAGCAGCAGGAAGATCACGCCGGGCATCGCGACGATGCCGAGCTGCTTCAGCACATGCGAGAGCGGCACGCCGGCATTGCGCCGCCCCTTGACCAAGCCCACCAGCGCATGCGCGGCGGGGCTTTCGGCCAGCCGCTGCGACAGCGGCGGCAGCGGCACCACGCGCTCGGCCTGCGACAGCGGCGGCGCCCATTGCGGCTTGATCCACGCGATGATGATCACGTACAGCACATAGAGCGAAGCCAGCATCAGCCCCGGAAAGAAGGCGCCCGCATACAGCTGCACCACCGAGACCCCGGCCGTCGCGCCGTACACGATCAGCAGCACCGACGGCGGAATCAGGATGCCCAGGCAGCCGCCCGCCGTGATCGCGCCCGCGGCCAGCGGCACGCTGTAGCCCGCGCGCAGCATGGCCGGCAGCGCCAGCAGGCCCATCAGCGTGACCACCGCGCCCACGATGCCAGTGGCCGTCGCGAAGATGGTGCAGGTGACCAGCGTCGCCACCGCGAGCGCGCCCGGCAGCCGCGCGAGCGCCAGGTGCAGGCTCTTGAACAGCGATTCGATGAGGTTCGCGCGCTCCACCAGGTAGCCCATGAACACGAACAGCGGCACCGCGATGAGCACGTCGTTGGCCATGGTCTTGAAGGCCGACTGCACCATCAGGTCGAGCGTGCGGTGCCAGTCGCGGTCGTAGGCGAGCCAGGTGAAGATCATGCCCATGCCCATCAGCGTGAACGCCGTGGGAAAGCCCAGCATGATGGCCACGACCACCAGCGACAGCATCAGCAGGCCCAGGTGGCCGTTGGTGATGGTGGGCGCGTTCGCCAGCACGGTGCCGGCGCCGACCACGATCAGCGCCATGAACGACAGGCCGAACCAGAGTTCGCGGCGGATCATCGCGCGCCCCCGGTGGCGGCTTGCCCCACCACCACGCGGTCGAGCGCGGCGATGTCCTCGTCTTTCACGTGCACCATTTCCTTGAGCTTCTCGACGTCGACCTCTTCCACGTCCTGCTCGCGCGAAGGCCATGCGCCCTGCCGGATGCACTGCACGCAGCGGATGATCTCGACGATGCCCTGCAGCAGCAGCGTGAAGCCCGCGAGCGGGATGATGTACTTGAAGGGGTACAGCGGCAGCGGCTCGGCCGAGAAGGTCTGCTCGCGGATGGCGAGCGACTCGCCCGCGTAGATCCAGCCGGCCCAGGTGAGCGCGACGATGCCCGGCAGGAAGAACACGATGTACAGCACCAGGTCGACCGTCGCCTGCGTGCGCGGACGGAAGAAGCCGTAGAGCACGTCGCCGCGCACGTGGCCGTTCTTCGAGAGCGTGTAGGCGCCGGCGGTCATGAACATCGCGCCGTACAGCATGATCTGCGCGTCCAGCACCCAGGCGTGCGGCTTGTTGAGCGCATAGCGCGAGAACACCTCCCAGCTGATGAGCAGCGTGAGCAGCAGCGCGCACCAGGCGAAGGTCTTGCCAATCCATGTGGAGAACCGGTCGACCGCCAGCAGGAAAGATTGCATCGGAACGAACTCCTCGCCGCGACCCATGCGCGGCATGCGTGCAGGCATGAAAAAGAGGGCGCCGCCCGGGCGCCCTCGCGTCACATGAATCGCATCAGGCCTTCCTGGCCTGTCGTCCGAAGTAGTGGTTGTAGGCCATCTTGAAATCGACCGAGTAGTCGTTCTGCCACTGGCCCGCGCGCTCGGCAAAGGCGCGCTGCGAGTCGAGCACCTTCTTGAACATCGGGTTCTCGGCCGACTTCTTCGCGATGGTCTTGTCCCATGAGGCGAGCTGCGCGCGCAGCACCGCGTCGGGCGTCTTGTAGAACTTGATGCCGGATTTCTTCAGCTCTTCGTAGTCCTTCGAGTTGCGGTCGATGGCCTTCCAGCTCATGTCGGCGCTGGCGGCCTGCGTGGCGTATTCGATGATGGATTTGAGCTCGGGCGGCAGCGACTTCAGCTTGCTGCCGTTGAACAGCACCTCGAACTGTTCGCCGCTCTGGTGGAAGCTCTGCAGCATGCAGTTCTTCGCCACGTCGGGAAAGCCCAGCACGCGGTCGCTCGATGCGTTGTTGAACTCGGCCGCGTCGATCAGGCCGCGGTCCAGCGCGGGCACGATCTCGCCGCCGGGCAGCGGGTTCACGGCGGCGCCCATGTCGGTGAACACGTCCACCGCCAGGCCCACGGTGCGGAACTTCAGGCCCTTCATGTCCTCGGCCTTGGCCACCGGCTTCTTGAACCAGCCCAGCGGCTGCGTGGGCATGGGGCCGTAGAGGTAGGAGGCCACGTCGAGGTTCAGGCCCTTGTAGATCTCGTCCATCAGCGCCTTGCCGCCGCCGTAGGTGTGCCAGGCCAGGATCATGTTGGCGTCCATGCCGTAGCCGGGGCCCGAGCCCCACAGCGCGAGCGCGGAGTTCTTGCCGTACCAGTACGCCACCACGCCGTGGCCGCCGTCGAGCGTGCCCTTGGCCACCGCGTCGAGCAGCTGGAATGCGGGCACCACCGAGCCGGCCGGCAGCACCTCGATCTTCAGGCGGTTGCCCGCCATGTCATTGACCTTCTTGGCGTAGTCCTGCGCGTACTCGTGGAAGATGTCTTTCGCGGGCCAGGTGCTCTGGAAGCGCAGCGAAGTGGTCTGGGCCATGCTGACCATCGGCACGGACATGGCACCGGCGGCCACGGCGGCGCCCTTGAGCAGCCCGCGGCGGCGGGGCAGTTTGCTGTCTGTCATTTGTCTCTCTCCAATTGGCTGTTCTGACTGGGGGAACCCAGGCTGCCGTCTTGGAGTTATGGTTTGACAGGCCCAAGCCGCCATCTTTGGCGCACAGGAACACGCAACAAACAGGGTTTTCACGAAGCGGTGAAAAATTCCGGTCATTGAAAACCCGCATTCCAAGGAAGAAAGCAGATGACTGATCCCGTCGAGAACAAGGGCTACGCCGGCGACGTGACACCCGAGCAGGCCGCGCAATGGATGGCCGGCGGCGAGGCCGTGATGGTCGACGTGCGCACCGACGCCGAGCGCGAGTGGGTCGGCTACGTGCCCGGCGCCGTGCCGCTGGCTTGGAAGCAATGGCCGGGCATGGCGATGAACCCGGCCTTCGACGACGGCGTGCGCGCGGCGGCCGAGGGCGGCAGGAAACTCGTGATGCTGTGCCGCAGCGGCGTGCGCTCCATCGCTGCCGCGAAGCGCGCGACCGAACTGGGCGTGGAGGCATACAACATCCTCGAAGGCTTCGAGGGCAATCCGGACGAGAACGGCCACCGTGGCCTGACAGGCGGCTGGCGCAAGCGCGGGCTGCCCTGGAAGCAGAACTAGGCGTCGGGGAGGGCGCGCACCGCGCCCCGGAAGCGGCGAGCGCGATGAGGTAAACCCCGATGGCCGTGCGGCCAGTGCCTCAATACGATTGCGCAGCAGCGCACAATCGATTGTGCGACCCGCATCGGCTCACTCCCTGCATTCCCTTTTCTCGTTCCCATGAAGCACGCATTGCTCGGCATCGACGTCGGAACCTACAGCAGCAAGGCCACCCTGACGACGTTCGACGGACGCATCCTCAACACCGCCACGATCCCCCACGACATCAGCCTGCCGCACCCCGGCCATGTGGAGCAGGACGCCGACAAGGTCTGGTGGCACGACGTCTGCGCGCTGTGCAGGAAGGTGATGGAAGGCACCGGCCTGAGCGGGCAGGATGTCGCCGCGCTGGCCGTGAGTGCGATCGGCCCCTGCGTGGTGCCGCTGGATGCCCGGATGCGCCCGCTGCGCCCCGCCATCCTGTACGGCGTGGACGTGCGCGCGCAGGCGGAGATCGCCGAGATCGAGTCGGAGTTCGGCGCCGCGGCCATTCGCGAGTTCTCGCTGATGGACCTCACCAGCCAGGCCATCGGCCCGAAGATCCGCTGGCTTCGCAAGCATGAGCCCGATGTCTGGGCGGCAACCGCGCATCTGGCCACGGCCAGCTCCTACCTGGGCTGGCGCCTCACGGGGCAGCATCGCATCGACCGGCACACGGCCAGTCACTACATGCCCCTGTACAACCCCCGCACGGGCATGTGGGACGAGCGCTTCAATCGCGCCTTCGTGCCGTTGCATGCACTGCCCCGGCCCGCCTGGTCCGACGAGATCGCCGGCGAGATCACCGCGCAGGCCGCGCAAGCCACCGGCCTTTCCGCGGGAACTCCGGTGGCCGTGGGCGCGGTCGACGCATTGAGCGAGGCGATCAGCGTGGGTGCGGTCGCCCCCGGCGACCTGATGGTGATGTATGGAAGCACCACTTTCTTCGTGCTGGTGCAGGACAGGCCGACGCCCGATCCGCGGGTCTGGACCGTGGCGGGCGCCTACGAAGGGCAATTCAATCTGGCCGCCGGCATGAGCACCACGGGCAGCCTGACGCGCTGGTTCAAGGACGAGCTTGCGCGCGACCTCGCCGAGCCCGGCGGCTACGCCGCGCTTTTCGACGGCGCCGCCAATGTGGCGCCGGGCGCTGGCGGATTGCTGGTGCTGCCGTATTTCAGCGGCGAGCGCACGCCCATCAACGACACGCGGGCCAGCGGCGTGATCGCGGGGCTGAGCCTGTCGCATTCCAGGGAGCAGCTTTTCAGGGCCGTGCTGGAAGGAGTGGGCTTCGGTGTGCGCCACAACCTCGAAGCCTTCGCCGACATCGGCGCCAAGGTCGATCGCGTGGTGGCCGTCGGCGGCGGCGCACAAGGCAACACCTGGCTGCAGATCGTCTCCGACATCGCGCAGGTGGAGCAGGAAGTGCCGGCCGTGACCGTGGGCGCGAGCTTCGGCAATGCCTTCCTGGCGGGCTGCGCGGCGGCCCTCGTGCAGCGTGGCGACATCGGCCGGTGGGTCCGGCCCGGGCGCCGCATCGTGCCGGACCCTTCGCGGCGCGCGCTCTACGACGACATGTACGCCCAGTACCGCAAGCTCTACGACGGCACCCGCGACGTGATGCATGCATTGAAATCCATCGCGGCGGGCCAGGCGGATCAGAGGCCGCAATAGCGGGTCGCCAGGGCTGCACCTCCAACGCTCGAAGGCTGTCCGTGGAAGATCTGTCCCAGGCCCGGTGCGATGCCGTGTTCGAGAGCGAACTGGCGCGGCGCGTCGAGCTGGGCATCGAGCCATCGGGCGGCGTCAGTTGCCATACCCATGCAACGCCCTCGCCGCTGGAGCGATGGCACTACCACGACGACTATGAACTCCAGCTCGTCCTCCAGACCTCGGGGCGCACCTACGTCGGAAACCATGTCGGAGAGTTCAAGCCGGGGTCCATCGTCCTGATCGGTCCTCGGGTTCCACACAACCTCGTCTCCCTCGATGCGCCGGCCAGCGGAACGCGCGAGCGCAGCGTCGTGATCCATTTCCCGGGGGACCTGATGCCCAAGGCAGTGGAGCTCTTCCCGGATCTGATTGACGTGGTGTCGCTGCTGGACCGCGACCGCTGCGGAATCGAGTTCATGGATGCTGGCCGTGAACTGCAGGACGGTTTTCGCCTGGTACAAAACACTTTCGGCGTCGCCCGCTTCAGCGCCCTGGCCGAATTGCTGCAATGCCTGGGGCGGTGGTCCAGGTTTCGGTTGCTCTCCTCGACCTCCATCCCGGGCGCGCGCGACGAGCGCAAGACCGTCCTGGACCGGCGTGTCGACAAGGTGCTCGAGCTTGTCTATCAAAACTATGCCGACAGCCTGTCGCTGGCCGACGCCAGCCATTGCGCCGGCGTCGGCCTCAACGGCTTTTCCAGGCTGTTCAAGAGGGCGACCGGCAGTACCTTCACCGACTTCCTGATCAGCGTGCGGATCGCCAGGGCCTGCGAGTTGCTGAGCAGGAAAGACCCGCAGGTCTCCAGCATCTGCTACCTGGTGGGCTTCAACAACATTTCCAATTTCAACCGGCACTTCCGGCGGCTGAAAGGCATGACGCCGAGCGAATACCGGATGCACATGTCGGGCCGGTTCGGCGGCGCGCAGCGACTCAGGCTTCGACCAGCTCAGGGCGGATCCGGATGACCTCGGCGGGATCGAAGCGGCCCGAATCGATGATCTCGAAGGCCCTTCCGAGCAGGCCCGGGATGTCCTGCCGCACCATGAGCAATGGAAAGCTCAGGCAGGTCGCAAAAGGATCCCAGTCGTAGCTGCCGATGGCGCATTGGCGGACCTCGTCGAGCGGGACGGTCTTGAGGAACCGCACCACGCCCTCCAGCGCGATGGTCGAGTTCACGAACAGCCCGCGCGGCAGGCCTCCCATGCGCTGGCAGAGTGATCGCACCGAGGCTTCCGCCTGGTCCGCTTCGTAGCCGCAGGCATCGATGTCCGCACGGTCCAGGCTGCCGAACTCTTCGGCGACGGCTTCGGAAAATCCCTCGATCCGCTGCACCGTGTTGTGCTCGCCCGGAATGCCGCCCACGAAGCAGAAGCGGTCGCGCCGCCCGGCACGCGGCGCCTTTGATCGCTCGATGAGCTTCGCCGTGAGTTCACGCGCGCCCCAACGGTTGTCTGAAACCACCGAAGGCGCGAGCGTGCCCGGCAGGTCGACATTCAGGTGTGCAATGCCGTGGTGCGCGCAGATCCGGCTCACCGCGTCGGGGTCGGAGGCGCCGGTCACCAGCAGGTATTCGACCTGGTAGGAGATCAGGGTGTGTGCCGTCTCTGCTTCCAGCTTCGGGTCGCGCAGGGTGCTGACCACGATGGGATAGAGATGCCGCTCGCGCGCCAGCCGCTCGAAGGTCTGCGACATGGCGCTGAAGAAGCGGTTGTCGTGCATCGGAATGAGCATGCCGATCAGCCCGGAGCGCTTGCGCCGCAGGCCGCTGGCCTGCCGGTTGAGCGTGTATTTCAGGTCCTTCGCGAGTGCGAGGACGCGTGCCGCGGTTTCCTCGCCGATGCGCCGGCTCTTCCAGGTGCCATTGAGGATCGCGCTGACCGTGGAGGCTGAAGTCTCGGCAAGCCGAGCCAGATCGTAGATGGTCGGTTCGCGACGGCTCATCGGTTTCGGCCGGCGGGGCGATCGCACGGCGCCCCGGCTGCGGGGGTGGACGATCGGTTGGCGTCAGGCTTCCACTTCATCGATGGAAGTTTACGCGCCCGTGTACAGCGCCGAGCCTGTCGAGCCGCGGCCCGGCACGGGCCCTTGCCGCGTATGCGACGCACGCGCCAGCATGGCTGGACACAAAGTCGCAATAATTCGGCGCATGGCATCCCCCTTCCTCGCTATCGATATCGGCAACACCCGCCTCAAGTGGGCGCTCTACGATGCGGCCCGCCCTGGCGCCGTGTTGCAGGCGCAGGGAGCGGAATTCCTGGACCACATCGAGCGGCTGGCCGATGGCCCGTGGGCCGACCTGCCCGCGCCCGGCGCCATGCTGGGCTGCGTGGTGGCCGGCGACGCGGTGCGCCGACGTGCCGAGGAGCAGATCGTCGAGCGCTTCGACTGCACGCCGCGCTGGGTGATGCCGAGCGCGGGCGAGGCCGGCATCGTCAACGGCTACGACCACCCGACCCGGCTGGGCGCCGACCGCTTCGTGGCGATGATCGGCGCGCGCCACCGCATGCTGGCCGAGCAGCCGGGCGAGCCGCCGCGGCCGATGGTGGTGGTGCTGATCGGCACGGCCGTGACGGTCGAGGCGATCGATGCCGAAGGCAAGTTCCTCGGCGGCCTGATCCTGCCGGGCCACGGCATCATGCTGCGCGCGCTGGAGTCGGGCACGGCCGGGCTGCATGTGCCGACCGGCGAAGTGCGCGAATTTCCCACCAACACCAGCGACGCGCTCACCAGCGGCGGCACCTACGCCATCGCCGGCGCCGTCGAGCGGATGGTGCAGCACGTGCGCTCGCACTGCGGCGCCGAGCCGGCCTGCTACATGACCGGCGGCGCGGGCTGGAAGATGGCGCCCGTCATGAACGGGCATTTCGAGCTGGTCGAGAGCCTGATCATGGACGGGCTGCTGGTCATCGCTGAAGCACGCGGCTGAGCCTCGCCGGGCTCAGCGGCGCATCAGCGCCTCGCCCATCGCCTGGAACGCGGGCAGCGTCAGCGGGTCGTTCGCGCCGTTGGCCGCCACCGGATGCGCCGCATAGCGCACGATGACCATCTCGGCCTTCGGGTCCACATAGATGCTCTGGCCGTGGATGCCGCGCGCCATGTAGGCGCCATGCGGGTTGTGCGAGACCCACCACATGTCGCGGTAAGACCAGCCCTGCAGCAGTGGGTAGCCGGCCTTGACGAACTTGGCCGGGTCGCCGCCGCGGCGGATGTCTTCCACCACCGCCTTCGGAATGGCCTGCTGGCCGTTGGACGCGCGGCCGTCGTTGCGCATGGTCTCGCCGAAGCGGGCCAGGTCGCGCAGCACGGTGTTCAGGCCGCCGCCGCCCGACTCGGTGCCGATGCGGTCGACCATGAAGTAGGCGTCCTGCTCGGCGCCGATGCGGCGCCAGATCTTCTCGCTCAGCAGGTCGGCCAGCGACTGGTTGCTGGCGCGGCGAAGAATCCAGGCCAGCACCTCGGCGTTGACGGTCTTGTAGGCGAAGGCGTCGCCGTGCTCGCCTTCCTTCTTCAGCGTGACGAGGAATTCGTAGAACGACTTCGGCCCGGTGTAGTTCTGGCCCTGGGTGAGCATGCCGCCGGCGCGGGCGTAGTCCCAGATCTCGGCCTTGGGGTCGGCGTAGTTCTCGGAGTAGTGCACGCCCACGGTCATGTCCATCACCTGGCGCACGGTGGCGTCGCCGTATGCCGTGTCCTTCATCTCGGGCAGGTACTTGGTGACGGGCGCGGCCGGATCCAGCCTGCCTTCGTCCGCGAGGATGGCGGCCAGCGTGCCCACGAAGGACTTGGTGACCGACATCGCGATGTGCGGACGCTCGGGCGTGAGCGCGCCGAAGTACTTTTCGTAGACCACCTTGCCGCGGTGCATCACGAGGATGCCGTCGGTGTAGGTGCCGGAGATCATCTGGGCGAAGTTGAGCGTCTGGTCGCTGCCCAGGGGTTTGAACGTGACGGCCTCGATCTGGACCGGCGAGGTGCCCGAGGGCAGCGGGCTGGCCGCGCCGGCGCCGCGCCACACGTTGGCGGTGGGCACGGTCTCGCGCACGTGCGAGAAGCTCCAGCGGGTGCGCGGAAACACGCCGCCGGCCGGGTTGTCGAAGGTGATGAGCTTGTCGGGCGGGGGCGGGAAGCCCTTCATCCAGCCCATCGCGTCGACCGAAGTGGCCGCGGGGTCCGGCAGCGCGGCGGGCGTGGGGGTCTGGGCGGAAGTGGTGTTCACGGCGAGCAGGGTGAATGCAGCGGCAAGCGCCGTGCGAATGAAGACGGACATGTTGTTTGTTGTTCTGGGTGAAGACGGGGGGATCAGCGGCCGCTGAAGCGCGCGGGCCGGCGTTCGACGAAAGAGCGCACGCCTTCGGCCGCGTCCTCGCTGTTCGACAGGCGCTTCTGCGTCTCGATGAATTCCGACACCGCCGCCAGCGGACCTTGCTCCACCGCCTTGATCACGTTGAGCCGCGTGGCCACCACCGCCAGCGGCGCCTGCGCCGCGATGCGTTGCGCTATGGCCAGCGAGGCATCGAGCTCCTGCCCGGCCGGCACCACCTTCTGCACGAAGTTGAGGCGATAGGCCTCGGCGCTGTCGAACTCGTCGGCCGTGAGCAGGTGCAGCATCGCGTTGCCCACGCCCGCGCGCTCGGCCATGCGCAGCGTGGCGCCGCCCGTGGCCATGATGCCGCGCTGAACTTCCATCTGCGAGAAGCGGCAGTTGTCGGCCGCCACCACGATGTCCGCGCCCAGCATCAGCTCGATGCCCACCGTGAAGCAGATGCCCTTGACGGCCACCACCATCGGCTTGGTGCGGCGGCGGTAGCCGGGCAGGCCGAAGTCGTGCGGCTCCACCAGGCCGGCGGGGATGGCCTTCTCGCCGCGCTTCATGTACTCGGTGACCGCCGGCAGGTCCAGCCCCGCCGTGAAGTGGTCGCCGAACGCATGCAGCACGCCCACGCGCAGGTCCGGGTCGTCGTCGAGCCGGGTGTAGGCCTCGGCCAGCTGCCTGAACATCGGCGGCGTCCAGCCGTTGCGCTTGGCCGGGCGGTTGATGCCGATCAGCAGCACGTGGCCGAGCACCTGGGTGTCGATGCAGCCTTCTGCGGGCGGGGTGGTGGGGGTCGCGGTCATCGGTGTTGTCTCCGTGTTGTCGTTATGGCTGCGCGGCTCAGTACGTGTACACGCCGCGGCCGGTCTTGCGGCCCAGCTGGCCCGCCGCCACCATTTCCTTGAGCAGCGGGCAGGGGCGGTACTTGGAGTCGCCGAACTGCTCGAGGTAGACCTCCATCACCGCCAGGCACACGTCCAGGCCGATCATGTCCGCCAGCGCCAGCGGACCGATGGGCTGGTTGCAGCCCAGCTTCATGCCGGCGTCGATGTCTTCCGCCGTGGCGATGCCTTCGGCCAGCACGAAGAAAGCCTCGTTGATCATCGGCACCAGGATGCGGTTGACCACGAAGCCCGGCGCGTTCTTCACCGTGATCGGCGACTTGCCCAGGCGCTCGGCCAGTTCCTTCACCGTGTCGTGCGTGGCGTCGCTCGTGAGGTAGCCGCGGATCAGCTCCACCAGCGCCATCATCGGCACCGGGTTGAAGAAGTGCATGCCGATGAAGCGGTCGGGGCGCGAGGTAGCGGCGGCCAGCTGCGTGATCGAGATCGACGAGGTGTTCGAGGCGATGATGACCTCGGGCGCCAGCATCTCGTCGACCTGCTTGAGGATCTTGAGCTTGAGCGCGTGGTTCTCGGTGGCCGCCTCGATGACCAGTTGCGCGCTCTTCAGGTCTTCGTAGTTGGTGGAGCCCTGGATGAGGGCCAGCGCGGCGGTCTTCTGCTCGGTGGTGAGCTTTTCCTTCTTGATGAGGCGGTCGAGGCTGCCCGACACCGTGGCCAGGCCCTTGTCGACCGCCGCCTGGGCGATGTCGACCATCACCACCTTCACGCCGGCCACCGCGCAGGCCTGCGCGATGCCGTTGCCCATTGTTCCGGCGCCGATGATGCCGACAGTCTGGATAGCCATGAGAGAACTCCTTGAAGAAACGAAAAAAGGGGGGTGCACGGGGCGGTCGCCCGCGGCAGGAACATCGATTGTGAATCAGCCCCACGGCCCCGCCGTTGCCGCGTGCGACACCTGCGCCGCGCGGGTGGCTTACAGTGCTGCGGTTGCTTTTTTCCCTCTTTTCCCGATCCCCGACCATGACCACCCTCGGCACCCCCCTTTCCCCCTCCGCCACCCGCGTGATGCTGCTCGGCTCCGGTGAACTCGGCAAGGAGGTGCTGATCGCCCTGCAGCGCCTCGGCGTCGAGACCATCGCCGTCGACCGCTACGAGAACGCCCCCGGCCAGCAGGTGGCCCACCATGCCCGCACCATCACCATGAGCGACCCCGAGCAGCTCAAGGCGCTGATCGAGGCCGAGAAGCCCGCGCTGGTGGTGCCGGAGATCGAGGCCATCGCCACGCCCATGCTGCAGCAGCTCGAAGACGCCGGCGTGGTGCGCGTCATTCCCACCGCCCGCGCCGCCCGCCTCACGATGGACCGCGAAGGCATCCGCCGCCTGGCCGCCGAGACGCTGGGCGTGCCCACCAGCCCCTACAAGTTCTGCGACTCGCTGGCCGAGCTGCAGGCCGCCATCGACGAGGGCATCGGCTACCCCTGCATCGTCAAGCCCGTGATGAGCAGCTCCGGCAAGGGCCAGAGCAAGATCGACGGCCCCGCCGACGTGCAGAAGGCCTGGGACTACGCCATGGCCGGCGGCCGCGTGAGCCATGGCCGCGTGATCGTCGAAGGCTTCATCGACTTCGACTACGAGATCACCCTGCTGACCGTGCGCGCCAAGGATGCCTCCGGCGCCTTGGAAACGAAGTTCTGCGACCCCATCGGCCACGTGCAGGTGAGCGGCGACTACGTCGAAAGCTGGCAGCCCCACCCCATGGCCCCCGCCGCGCTGCAGAAGGCGCAGCAGATCGCGCAGGCCGTCACCGCCGACCTGGGCGGCCAGGGCCTCTTCGGCGTGGAGCTGTTCGTGAAGGGCGACGAGGTGTGGTTCAGCGAAGTGAGCCCGCGCCCGCACGACACCGGCATGGTCACCATGGCCACCCAGTGGCAGAACGAATTCGAGCTGCATGCGCGCGCCATCCTCGGCCTGCCGGTGGACACCTCGCTCAAGAGCCCTGGCGCCAGCGCGGTGATCTACGGCGGCGTGGACGCCACCGGCATCGCCTTCGACGGCGTGGCCGACGCGCTGCAGGTGCCCGGCAGCGACATCCGCCTGTTCGGCAAGCCGGAGAGCTTCACCAAGCGCCGCATGGGCGTGGCGCTGGTGCACGCAGGCGACACCGACACGGCCCGCAAGCTCGCCAAGGAAGCCGCCTCGCGCGTGAAGCCGCGCAAGGCCTGAGCGGGGCGTAGCCAGTTTCCGCAAGCCGCGCCGCGATGGCGCGGGCATGGTCGGGCGAATCCACCGGAGACACCATGCTGCATCCCCAGGCTCGCGCCTTGCTCGACTTCATCGAGGCGCGCGGCATCCCGCCGACGCACACCCTCTCGCCCGCCGATGCGCGGGCCTTCTACCGCGATCGCCGCACCGCCACCCAGCCGCTGCCGGCCGAAGTGGCCGAGGTGCGCGACCTCGCGGCCGACGGCCCGCACGGCACCATCCCGGTGCGCCTGTACCGGCCGCTGGGTTCGGGCGCCGGCCCGCTGCCGGTGCTGGTGTACTACCACGGCGGCGGCTGGGTCATCGGCGACCTCGACACGCACGACGTGCTGTGCCGCGAGCTGGCCAACGGCGCCGGCTGCGCGGTGGTCGCGGTCGACTACCGCATGGCGCCGGAGCACCGCTTTCCCGCCGCCTTCGACGACGCGCTGGCCGCCGCCCGCTGGGTGCGCCGCGAGGCCGCGACGCTGGGGCTCGATGCGAGCCGCCTGGCCGTGGGCGGCGACAGCGCGGGCGGCAACCTCGCGGCCGTGGTGGCGATCGCCGCGCGCGATGCGGGGGACCTGTCCATCGCCTTCCAGCTGCTGATCTACCCGGCCACCGACATGCGCCGCGTGCACCCCTCGCACCAGAGCAACGGGCAGGGCTATCTGCTGACCAGCGACACCATGAGCTACTTCCACGACCACTACATCACCGACCCGGCGCACGACGTCGACTGGCGCGCCTCGCCGCTGCTGCACCCCGACCTGTCGAAGCTGCCGCCGGCCCTGGTGATCACCGCCGGCTACGACCCGCTGCGCGACGAAGGCGCTGCGTATGCCGATGCGCTCACCGCCGCAGGCAACCGCGCGGTGTACGTGTGCTTCGAGCGGCAGATCCACGGCTTCGTGCCGATGGGCAAGGTGCTCGACGAGGCCAACACCGCGGTGGCGCTGTGCGCGGGCGAACTGCGCCGCGCCTTGGCCGCGGCGTAGCGATGGCCTAGGGAAAGTCCCCGCGCAAATCGATGCCGCGCAGACGGCCCGCGCCGCTACGATCCAGCCAACAAAGACGCCACCACAGAGTGGCAGTCCACCGATGCAGGAGACAAACACCATGCAGCGAACGAGGACGCCGCCGCCAGCGCACACCAGCTTGAGCGGCGCCGCACGGCAGGGCGAACGCCTGATGTGGCTCACGCCGCACCGCGTGTTCTATGCCGGCCTGCTCGGCGCCGCCGCCGAGCGCACGATGGGCGGGCACGGCGTGTACGTGTCGCCCGCCGGCGCGCCGCCGAACCGCATCCGCGTGGGTGGCGGCGCATGGCTCACCGGTGAATTCATCGTCGTGCCGCCGCACGTGCCGCACCAGGTCGAGAGCGCGCATCCGCTGATCTTCAACCTGCTGGTCGAGTCGGAGTCGGTCGACCCCGCGCGCCTGCCGGCGTTCATGCAGCACTGCGGCCCGGTCGATGCGCCGGCCTTCGTGCAGCGCGTGCGCGATGCCCACGCGCACCTGCTGGCGGCTTCGGCGCGCGGCATGAACTTCGAGGGCTTCGACTTCGACGCGCTGTTCTTCGGCGAGGCGCTCGCGCCGCGCGCGCTCGATGCGCGCATCCGCAAGGTGGCCGACGCCATCAACGCAGACCCTGCCGCCGCGATGTCGGCCGAGGAGTGCGCGGCCTCGGTGCACCTGTCGTTCTCGCGCTTCCTGCACCTGTTCAAGCAGGAGACCGGCATGGCCTTTCGGGCATTCCGCGCCTGGAAGCGCGCGCGCAGCCTGCTGCGCTACGTGCAGCAGGGCAGCACGCTCACCGACATCGCACTCGACACCGGCTACCCCGACTCCACCCACTTCAGCCATTCGATCCGCCAGGTCTACGGCCTCAAGCCCAGCGACATCGTGGCAGGCTCGCGCCGCCTCGCGCTGCACGACCTGGCCGGCGGGTTCCGGCAGTAGCGCGGGCGACGGGCATGCAGATCCTTCAACTGCTGCTGTCGGGCATTGCGCAAGGCTGCATCTACGGCCTGATCGCGCTGGGCTTCGTGCTGATCTACAAGGCCACGGAGACGGTGAGCTTCGCGCAGGGCGACCTGATGATGCTCGGCGCCTTCGGTGCGTTCGCGGGCATGTCGCTGTTCGGCATGCCGTTCTGGCTGGCGGCCATCCTCGCGGTGGTGGCGATGGCGGCCTTCGGCGTGCTGCTGGAGCTGGTGGTGATCCGGCCGATCCTCGGGCAGCCGCAGTTCTCGATCGTCATGCTGACCATCGGCATCGCCTATGTCGCGCGCGGCGTCGTCACCATGGTGCCCGGCATCGGCACCGAGACGCACACGCTGGCCGTGCCCTACAAGGACCAGATCTGGAAGCTGGGCGAGCTGGTGGTCAACCTGGAACAGCTCGCGATCATCATCGCCACCGCCGTGCTGTGCGGCCTGCTGTTCGCGATGTTCCGCTACAGCAAGCTCGGCATCGCGATGCAGGCCTCGTCGCAGAACCAGCTGGCCGCCTACTACATGGGCATTCCGGTGAAGCGGCTCAACGGGCTGGTGTGGGGCCTGGCGGCGGCGGTCGCGGCCATCGCGGGCATGCTGCTCGCGCCCATCACCTTCGTGCACGCCAACATGGGCTTCATCGGGCTGAAGGCCTTTCCGGCGGCGGTGGTGGGCGGCTTCGGCAGCCTGCCGGGCGCGATCGTCGGCGGGCTGGTCATCGGCATCGTCGAGTCCTTCGCGGGCTTCTACCTGCCCGACGGTTTCAAGGACACGGCGCCGTACATCGTGGTGCTGCTGATGCTGATGATCAAGCCGAACGGCCTGTTCGGCGAGAAGCTGCGCAAGAAGGTTTAGATCTCATATGCGCTTCATCTTCAAGACCAGCTACGACCAGGACATCCGCCTCGCGCGGCACGGCGGCCATGTGTTCTGGTACGGCCTGCTCGTTGCGTTCCTCATCGCCGCGCCGTGGGTCATCGACGAGTACTGGCTCGCGCAGCTGACCTTCGTGCTGATCTACGGCATCGTCGGCCTGGGGCTGATGCTGCTGGCCGGCTTCACCGGGCAGTTCTCCATCGGGCATGCGGCGTTCCTGGGCGCGGGGGCTTACACGCAGGGCGTGCTGACGAACCTGGGCGTGCCGTTTCCGCTGGCGCTGGTGGCCGCCGCGGGGCTGTCGGCCGCGGTGGGCGTCGTGGTTGCGCTGCCGGCGCTGCGCGTGAAGGGCATCTACCTGGGCATTGCGACGCTGTCCTTCGGCTTCATCGTGGAAGAAGTGTTCGCGCGCTGGGAGAGCGTGACGGGCGGCAACGCGGGGCTGCACGTGAAGTCGCCGCAGCTCTTCGGCTGGTCGCTGGGCTCGGGCGACGGCTTCTACTTTCTTTGCCTGGTGGTGGCGGTGCTGGCCACGCTCGGCATCCTGAACCTGCTGCGCTCGCCGACCGGGCGAGCCTTCGTCGCCATCCGCGATTCGGAAATTTCCGCGCAGAGCATGGGCATTCACCTGGCGCGCTACAAGACGATGTCGTTCGCGATCTCGGCCGCGCTCGCGGGGCTGGGCGGCGCGCTGTACGCGCACAAGCTGAGCTTCATCTCGCCCGACCAGTTCAGCATCCTGCAGTCGATCGACCTGCTGCTGATGGTGGTGATCGGCGGGCTGGGCTCGGTGCACGGCGCGTTCCTGGGCGCGATCTTCCTGATCGCGATGCCGCAGCTGATCTCCATCGGCAAGGACTGGCTGCCGGAGGCCATCGGACAGGCACCGGGGCTGCAGGGGCTGGTGTATGGGTTGGTGCTGATCGCGTTCGTGCTGTTCGAGCCGCTGGGCTTGTACGGGCGCTGGCTGAAGATCCGGACCTGGCTGCAGCTCTTTCCGTTCTACCGCAAGGGGTTGTTCAAGCGGCAGAAGTCGTTCACCAAGTCGGACCGGCTGAGATGAGCAGCGGCGACATTCTTCTTTCCGCGAAGGAGCTGAGCGTGCGCTTCGGCGGCGTGCTGGCTGTCAACAAGGTGAGCTTCGACGTGCGCCGCGGCGAGGTGTTCACGCTGATCGGGCCTAACGGCGCGGGCAAGACGACGGTGTTCAACCTGATCAGCCGCATCTACACGCCGACGACGGGCGAGATCACGTGGCATGGCGAGGAAGGCGGCCCGTTGCCGCTGACGCAGCAGGCGCCGCATGCGATTGCGGCGCTGGGCATTGCGCGGACCTTCCAGAACATCGAGTTGTTCGAGCATGCGACGGTGTTGCACAACCTGCTGATCGGCCGGCACACGCATCGGCAGACGGGGTTCTGGAGCGAGGTGTTCTTCACGCCCGCGACGCGGCGTGCGGAGATCGCCGCGCGGGAGAAGGCGGAGCAGGTGATCGAGCTGCTGGACCTGCAGCACCATCGCGATTCGATGGTGGCGGGGTTGCCCTATGGCGTTCGCAAGGTAGTGGAGCTGGCGCGTGCGTTGTGCACGGAGCCCAAGCTGCTGCTGCTCGACGAGCCGTCGTCGGGGCTCAATGTCGAAGAGACGGCGGACATGGCTTTCTGGATCCAGGACATCCAGCATGAGCTGGGGGTGTCGGTGCTGATGGTCGAGCACGACATGTCGCTTGTTTCCAAGGTGTCCGACCGGGTGCTTGCGATGAACATGGGGGAGGTGCTGGCTACTGGAACGCCCGGTGAGGTGCAGGCTGATCCGCGTGTTGTCGAGGCCTACCTTGGGACTGTGGATGACGTGAGCAGCTTGAGGAGGGTGGCGGCGTGAATGCCTTGTTCGTTGCCTCTTTGGGGACGCCCGGTGTGCGGTGCGGGGCGGGCGCCCCCGCTATGCCGGCCCTTCGGGCTCCCTTCCGGTGCTCGCTTTCCGCGGGGTCCCGCCCAAACTCGCTTCGCTCAAACAAGGGCGGGCCCTTGTCCGCGGAAAGCTGCGCTCCTCAGCGGCACAGAGGGGGCGCCCGCCCCGCACCGCACACCGGGCTTGGCCGGGGTTGGAAACTACTTGAGCGTGTCCACGGCGTTGGGGCCCCTGTTTCCGGTGGGCCGTTGAGGCACCGCCGAGCAGCGCAGCGGCGGGCGGACAAGGGCTCGCAGCTGTTTGAGCGAAGCGAGTTCTGCGAGACCCCGCCCGTCGCGAGCAGCGCAGGGAAGCCCGAAGGGCCGGTGACGTCGGCCCGCCGGAGACAGGGGCCCCAACGCCGCTCCCCGAACGAAGGCGCAAACAAATGAGCGATGCCGTCCTCCAGCTCCTCAATGTAGAAAGCGCCTACGGCCCCATCAAGGCCATCCGAGGCGTGAGCCTGAAAGTAAGGCAGGGCGAGATCGCAACGGTGTTGGGTTCGAACGGCGCAGGCAAGACGACGATCCTGAAGACCATCTCCGGAATCATCGACCCGAGAAAAGGCAGCATCGAATTCCAGGGCAAGGACATCACCGCCAAGGACCCGGCCTACATCGTCCAGCAGGGCCTGAGCCACGTGCCCGAAGGCCGCGAAGTGTTTCCGCTGCTGTCGGTGAAGGACAACCTGCTGATGGGCGCCTACACCCGCAAGGACCGCGACGGCGTGGCGCGCGACATGGAAACCGTCTATGCCTACTTCCCCATCCTGCGCGAACGCGCGACGCAGGACGTGGGCCTTCTTTCCGGCGGGCAGCAGCAGATGCTGGCCATCTCGCGCGCCATCATGGCCGCGCCGCATCTCATTCTTCTGGATGAACCCAGCCTCGGCCTGAGCCCCAAGCTGACGAAGGAAATCTTCGAGATCGTCGTGCGCATCAACCGCGAGCGCGGCACCACCATCCTGCTGGTCGAGCAGAACGCCAACATGGCGCTCAATGCGGCCGACCACGGCTACGTGCTGGAGAACGGCCGCATCGTGATGGAAGACGCCTGCGAACGCCTGAGGGAAAAGGAAGACATCAAGGAGTTCTATCTCGGCGTGAAAGACGACGGCGTGCGCGGCGAGCGGCGCTGGAAAAAGAAGAAGACCTGGAGGTAGCCGCCGCCATGCAAGGACTCTGGGACCTCAATACCTTCGAACCGCGCCTCGACGTCGTCGTGCCCGGCGACACCATTCCCGCGATGTTCTGGAATGCCGTCAAGCAGCGCGGCGACACCGTCTGGATGCGGCAGAAAGAGCTCGGCATCTGGCGCAGCTGGAGCTGGCACCAGACCGCCGACGCCGTGCGCGAGATCGCGGCCGGCCTGCAGGCCATCGGCTTTGCGCCCGGCGAGTGCGCCTCCATCCTGTCGAACACCGTCATCGAATGGGTGCTGGCAGACCTGGCCGTGCTCAGCTGCGGCGGCGTGTCCAACGGCATCTACCCGACCGACGCCGCCTCGCAGGTGCACTACATGTGCGAAGACTCGCGCACCACCGTGCTCTTCGTGGAAGACGACGAGCAGCTCGACAAGGCGCTCGAAGTGCGCGCCGGCCTGCCGGGCCTGCGCCGCATCGTGGTGTTCGACATGGAAGGCCTGCGCGACCTCGACGACCCGGGCGTGATGAGCCTCGATGCGCTGCGCGAACTCGGGCGCGCGCGCCTGTCGGCCGATCCGCAGGCGGTGGAGCGCACCGTGGCCGCCTGCCGGCCCGAAGACCTCGCCATCCTTGTCTATACGTCGGGCACCACTGGCAAGCCCAAGGGCGCCATGCACAGCCATGCGGGGCTGGTGTACACCGCGCGCGGCTACAACACGCTCATCGCGCAGGACGAGAAAGACGAGCGCATGTGCTTCCTGCCGCTGTGCCACATCGCCGAGCGCATGGGCGGCGAGTACTTCGCGATGTACACCGGCTCCATCCTCAACTTCGTCGAGAACCCCGAGACGGTGCCGGAGAACGTGCGCGAGATCGCGCCCACCGTGTTCACCGCGGTGCCGCGCGTGTGGGAGAAGTTCTATTCGGGCGTGATGATCGCGCTGAAGGAAGCGAGCCCGCTGCAGCAGGCCGCCTACAGGTGGAGCATCGGCGTGGGCGAAGCCATCGCGGCGAAGGTGCTGGCCGGCGAGCCGGTCGGCGCGGGGCTCAAGCTCAAGTTCAGGCTCGCGCGGCTGCTGGCGCTGGACAACGCGCGCAAGCTCATCGGCATCCATCGCTCGCGCTTTCTCGTGACGGGCGCGGCGCCGATTTCGCCCGAGCTGGTCAAGTGGTACCTGGCGCTCGGCGTGCCGATGCTCGAGGTGTGGGGCATGACGGAGTCCTGCGGCGCTTCCACCGCGGTGCCGGCCACGCGCATCAAGCCCGGCTCCATCGGGCCGGCCACGGGCTATAACGAGGTGCGCATCGACCCGGCCACCGGCGAGATCCTGGTGCGCGGACCCAATGTCTTCATGGGTTACCTCAACCTGCCGGAGAAAACGGCCGAGACGATCGACGCCGAAGGCTGGCTGCACACGGGCGACGTCGGCGTGATGGACGAGGACGGGTATTTCCGCATCACCGACCGGATGAAAGACATCATCATCACGGCAGGTGGCAAGAACGTCACGCCGAGCGAGCTGGAGAACGAACTCAAGTTCAGCCTCTACATCACCGACGCCGTGGTGATCGGCGACAAGAAGCCCTACCTCACGGTGATCGTCATGATCGACCAGGAGAACGTCGAGAAGTTTGCGCAGGACAACGACGTGCCGTTCAGCAACTACGAGAGCCTGACGCGCACGAAGGAAGTGCTGGACCTGATACAGGGCGAGATCGACCGCGTCAACGCCAAGTTCGCGCGCGTGGAGCAGATCAAGAAGTTCTTCCTGCTCGAGACGCAGCTCAGCGCCGAGGACGAGGAGCTCACGCCCACGATGAAGCTCAAGCGCAAGCTGGTGCAGGCCAAGTACGCCGAGCGCATAGAAGCCATGTACCGGTGATCCGTTTTTTTCGTCAACCCGAGGAGACAACCGCATGAAGCTCAAGACACTGACGACGCTGGCCGTGCTGGGCCTGGCCGCGACGCTTGCGTCCGCGCAACAGCAGCAGGGCGTGACCAAGGACGAGATCCGCATCGGCACCATCCAGGACCTGTCGGGCCCGCTGGCGGGCTTCGGCAAGCAGGCGCGCAACGGCATGCAGCTGCGCGTGGACGAACTCAACGAGCAGGGCAACGTCAACGGGCGCAAGCTGAAGCTGTTCGTGGAAGATTCGGGCTACGACCCGAAGAAGGCCGTGCTGGCCGCGCAGAAGCTGGTGAACCAGGAAAAGATCTTCATCATGGCCGGCCACATCGGCACGGCGCAGAACATGGCGGCCATGCCGGTGCAGTTCGACAAGAACGTCATCAACTACATGCCCATCACCGCGGCGCGCGAAATGTACGAGCCGCTGAACCGGCTGAAGTATTCGTTCGCCGCCACCTACTACGACCAGATCCGCCTGGCCCTGCCGAAGATGATCAAGGACAAGGGCGCCAAAAAGGTCTGCACCATCTACCAGGACGACGAGTTCGGCCTGGAAGTGCAGCGCGGCGCCGAGGCGGGCCTGAAGGCCGCGGGCATGGAGCTGGCCGAGAAGACTTCGTTCAAGCGCGGCGCCACCGACTTCAGCTCGCAGGTCGCGAAGATGAAGGCCGCCAACTGCGACCTCGTGGTGCTCGGCACCATCATCCGCGAGACCATCGGCACCGTGGGCGAGGCGCGCAAGACCGGCTTCAACCCGACCTTCCTGGGCTCCAGCGCGGCCTACACCGACCTGATCCACAAGCTCGGCGGCAAGGCGATGGACGGCGTCTACGCCACCATGACGGTGCAGAACCCCTACACCGACGAGCAATCGCAGCCGCTGCGCTTCTGGGCCAACAAGTACAAGACCAAGTTCAACGAAGACCCGACCGTGTTCTCGGTGTACGGCTACGTGATCATCGACTCGTTCATCAAGGCCGCGACCAAGGCCGGCCCGAACCTCACGACCGACAGCTTCATCAAGGCGATGGACAGCATCACCTTCGAGCCCGACATGTTCGGCAGCCCCAAGAGCACTTACACGGCCACCAAGCGCCTGGGCAACGACCAGTCGCGCTTGTCGCAGATCAAGGACGGCAAGTGGGTGGTGGTCTCGGACTATGTGACACCATGACGGGACCATGCCCACCCATTCCCCCAGTTTCTGGTTGATGAAATCCGAGCCCGACGAGGTCTCCATCGACGACGCGCTCGCCGCGCCCGACGCCACCGTGGCATGGACCGGCGTGCGCAACTATCAGGCACGCAACTTCATGCGCGACAGCATGAAGGTCGGCGACGGCGTGCTCTTCTATCACTCGAGTTGCCCGGAGCCGGGCATTGCCGGCATCGCACGGGTGGCCTCGGGCATCAAGCCCGACCCGACGCAGTTCGACCCGAAGTCGCCCTATTACGACGCGGGCGCCAAGCCGGAAGATCCGCGCTGGCTGCTGGTGGACGTGCAGGCGCTGCGCAAGACGCGGCTGCTGGCGCTGCCCGAGCTGCGCGCTAGGCCCGAACTGGCCGACCTGGTGGTGCTGCGCAAGGGCAACCGGCTGTCGATCACGCCGGTGGAGCCGGCGCACTGGAAGATCATCGAGAAGATGCTGGCCTGAAGGCTCAGCCGATCTTGTTCAGGATCGGGAACAGCTTGCCCAGGCCGTCGGCCATCACCTCGACCGCGAGCGCCGCGAGGATCAGGCCCATCAGCCGCGTCATGATGTTGATGCCGGTCTTGCCGAGCACGCGCGCGATCGGCTGCGCGAGCGAAAACGCCAGGGCGGTCGCCAGCGCCACCACTACGCCGTAGCCCACCAGGATGGCAAGCTCCCACAGGTGCTGCGCCTTGTCGGCGTAGATCACCACGGTGGAAATGGTGGCCGGCCCGGTGAGCAGCGGAATGGTGAGCGGCACCACGGCAATCGATGCGCCCATCGACGCCTTGACCTCGGTGGCGCGCAGCTCTTCGACGTTGGTCTTGCTCTCGGCCGGCTTGGCGTTGAGCATCGACAGCGAACTCATGAGCAGCAGCAGCCCGCCGCCGACCTGGAAGCTCGCGATCGAGATGCCGAAGAACGACAGCAGCTGCAGTCCCAGCAGCGCGCTCACGGCAATGACCACGAACGCGCTGAAGGCCGACATGCGCACCGTGTGGCGGCGCTGCGCGTCGCTGTAGCCCTGCGTGTAGTGGATGAAGAAAGGCACGATGGCCAGCGGGTTGACGATGGCCACCAGCGTGACCAGCGGCTTGATCAGGTCCATCGATGTGCTCATGGCTCAGCGGCCTCCGGTGACGTCGAGCAATGCCATGGTGGTGTAGCTGGCCTCGGCCGACAGCAGCCAGAGGATGGCGCCGGCAATCTCGTCGGCGGTGCCGGCGCGCTTCATCGGGATCTGCGGGCCCAGCGCGGCGGCGCGGTCGGGCAAGCCGCCGGAGGCGTGGATCTCGGTGTCGATCACGCCGGGACGCACCGCGTTCACCCGGATGCCTTCGTCCGCCACTTCCTTGGCCAGGCCGACGGTGAAGGTGTCGATGGCGCCCTTGCTCGCGGCGTAGTCGACGTACTGGCCCGGCGAGCCCAGGCGCGAGGCGCCGCTGGAAACGTTGACGATGGCCCCGCCCGTGCCGCCGTGCCTCGTGCTCATGCGGCGCACGGCCTCGCGCGCGCACAGGAAGCTGCCGATCACGTTGATGCGGAACATGCGCTCGAGGCGCGCCACGCTCATTTCGTCGACGCGGGCCGTCACGTCGACGATGCCCGCGTTGTTCACCAGCGCGGTGAGGCGGCCCAGTTTGGCGTCGACCTGCTCGAACATGGCGAGCACCTGGGCCTCGTCGCCCACGTCGGCCCGCACCGCCATGGCCGTGCCGCCTTCCGCGCGGATGGCGCGCACCACTTCGTCGGCGGCCAGCGAATTGCTGGCGTAGTTGACGGCGACCGCATAGCCGCGCTTCGCGGCGAGCCGCGCGGTGGCGGCGCCGATGCCGCGCCCGCCGCCCGTGATCAAGAGCACCTGGTCCAAAACCTACCTCCTGCAGAGAAACTGCGCGTCAGTTAAAACCGTCGGCTGATTACATCACCGGGGGCATGCGAATGAGCACGAGCAAGACGATCGACTATTACTTTCCTCCGCAGAGCCCGTGGACGTATCTGGGACATTCCCGCTTCGTGGCGATCGCCAAGGCCGCGGGCGCCACGGTGCGGGTGCGGCCCATCGACATGGGCAGCGTGTTCCCGGTGTCGGGCGGGCTGCCGCTGGGCAAGCGGGCACCGCAGCGGCAGGCCTACCGGCTGGTCGAACTCGAGCGCTTCTCGCGCCACCTGGGACTGCCGCTGAATCCGAAGCCGAAGTTCTTTCCGGTCGCCGGGGACGACGCGGCCCGGCTGATCATCGCGGTCGACCTGCACGACGGCACCGACGCCGCCCTGCGCATGTGCGCGGCGGTGTTCGAAGCGGTGTGGGTGCAGGAGCGGAACATCGGCGACCCGAACGTGCTCGAAGCGCTGGTCGCCGAGTGCGGCCTGCCGGCCAAGCGCGCCGAGCAGTCGCAGAGCCAGGCGGTGCAGGAGCGCTACGAGGCCTACACGCAGGAGGCCATCGACATCCAGGTCTTCGGCGCGCCGAGCTACGTGATCGATGGCGAAATATTCTGGGGGCAGGATCGCCTCGACTTCGTCGAACGGGCGCTGCGCGCGTAGCCCGGCGTCCATTCATTCATTCGTTTATCTGTTTCGATTCACCATCCAGGAGTAACAGCACATGGGCCAATTCATCGATCTCACCGCCAAGGACGGCTTCACTTTTCCCGCCTACGTGGCCGAGCCCGCGGGCAAGCCGCGCGGCGCGGTGGTCGTGGTGCAAGAGATCTTCGGCGTGAACTCGCACATCCGCTCGGTGGCCGACGGCTATGCGGCCGAGGGCTACCTCGCCGTGGCGCCGTCGACCTTCCATCGCGTCAAGCCGGGCGTGGAGCTGGGCTATTCGGACGACGACATGAAGGACGGCTTCGGCCTGAAGACGGCGGTCGAGGCGCTGCCCGCGCCCGGCGTGCTGCAGGACATCGAGGCGTCGATCGCCTATGCGTCGAAGGCCGGCAAGGTCGGCATCGTCGGCTACTGCTGGGGCGGCCTGCTGGTGTGGCGCGCGGCCGCGCTGCTGCCGGGCCTGTCGGCGGCTGCGCCGTACTACGGCGGCGGCATGACCACGCCGGAGGAAATCGCCCGCCAGCCCAAGGTGCCGGTGCTCGCGCACTTCGGCAACCAGGACCACTGGATTCCGCTGGACACCATCGAGACCTTCAAGAAGGCGCATCCCGAAGTGGAAGTGCATGTGTACCCGGTCGGCCACGGCTTCAACTGCGACCAGCGCGGCTCGTACGACGCGGACGCTGCCAAGCTGGCGCGCGAGCGAACGCTGGCGTTCTTCGCCAGGCATCTCGGCTGAGCGGGTTGCCGCGCTGAATGAAAAAACCCGGCGCTGCCGTGTTTTTCAATGGCTCTTGCGCGGCGTGCTGCCGGGGCCCACGCGGGTCTGCAGGAAGTCGAGCAGCGCGCGCAGCGCGGCGCTGTTGTGGCGCCGCTGCAGGTAGGCGGCCGAAAGCCACATGTCCTTGCGGGCGTAGTCCTGCAGCACCGGCACCAGTTCGCCGTGGTCCAGGTGCGACTGCACCAGGATCGACGGCAGGTAGATGACGCCGAAACCATGCATCGCCACGCGGATGAGCGGCGCGCCTTCGGTGCAGTCCATGCGGCTTTTCACCGGCACGTCGAGCGGCGTGCCGTTGTCGTCGAAGCGCCAGACCGGCTGCTGGCCCAGCAGCGAGAACGTCAGGGCTTCGTGGCTGGAAAGATCGCGCGGATGCTCGGGCTTGCCGTGCTTCTTCCAGTAGACCGGGGAAGCGCAGACCACCATGTTCATGAGCCGCAGCTTGCGCACGATGAGGTTGGCGTCCTCGACCGGACCGCTGCGCAGCTCGACGTCGATGCCTTCCTCGGCGAGGTCGACGGTGCGGTTGGTCAACTGCAGGCTGATCGTCACGTCGGGGTAGTAGCGCATGAAATCGGCCAGCAGGTTCGGGAATTCGCCGCTGCCCATGCCGTGCGGGGCCGAGATGCGCAGCCGTCCGCTGGGCTGGCTGGCGCGCTCCTGCAGTTCCGACTGGGTGAGCTCGACCATTTCCAGCATCGGCGTGCTGCGCTCCAGCAGCAGCTGGCCGGCGTCGGTGAGGCTCACGGAGCGCGTGGAGCGGTTGAGGAGACGCACGCCGAAGCGGGTTTCCAGCTCGGCCACATACTTGCTGACCGTGGCCTTCGACATGTCGAGCCTCTTGGCTGCCTGGGAAAAGCTGCCGTGGGAGGCGACTTCCCGGAAGGTTCTGATCAGATCGAGACTGTCCATGTGAGTGAGCCCATTGTTTCCGTTTTGGGAACGCGATGGTTCGATTCTCCCGGGTTTTTCCTAGCCGGATTGGGCGACACTTCGGTTATACGCCGCCGCTTGACCGAAGGAACCGACATGAAGACCTCGAACATCATTGCCGCAGCAGCCCTGTCGATGCTGGCCGCCGCCGGTGTGCGGGCCCAGGGCTATGCGCCGGTTCAGCCGCTTCAGGCCACGACCAGCCGGGCCGACGTGGCGGCGGGGGCGGACGCCGCGGCGCGCGCCGGCAACATCTATGGCGACGTGGTGGCGGAGCCCCTGCGCTCGCGGCCCGGCGTGAGGGACCGGGCGTCGGTTCGCGCCGAAGCCGTGGCCGCCGCCCATGCGCCGAACCAGAACGTCGACCGCCGCGCCTTCTTCAACAGTGAAGTGCCGCCGCAGATCGGCACCGGGCGTCCGTAGCCACCGGCGTAGAGGCAGGCATTTGCAAGGGGCCGGACCGGTGCGAACCGGTCCGGCCTTTTTGCTTGCATGCCTTCATGTCGTCATTGTTTCAATAGAGGAAACACGGTGTCTCTGATCGGCGCGTTTCGGCCATGCGATTCGCCCCGAAACTCGCTGCACAGGCAAGCGACCATGCAAGCCTGGTGGACAAACGATCCAACGAACATCCAGGAGAAATGAATATGAAGACCTCGCAAATCCTCGCAGCTGCCGCCCTGACCCTGTTCGCCGCCGCCGGCGCGCAAGCAGAAACCTACGAAGGCGTGAACACCGCCGTCTCGACCAAGAGCCGTGCCGACGTGAACGCCGAAGCCGTGCGCACCGCATCGGCTCCGAACCAGAACGTGACCCGCGGTTCGCGCGGCCCGGAAACGGTCGCCGTGTCGAAGGACCGTTCGATCGTCCAGGCAGAAGCCGTTCGCACCGCCTACGCTCCCGACCAGAACGTGACCGGCGGCTCGCGCGTCAACAGCAAGGTCATCTCGACCATGCAGCACCCGATGGACGTTCGCGTTCAAGCCCAGCAAGGTGCTGGCGCAACCGCCAAGTAAGACGGACAAGACGGCCGCCCTTCGGGGCCGCCGGATTGAAAAAGGGGCCGCGCGCGCAGCGTGGCCCCTTTTTTCATGGGCGCGGCGATCAGCGCGTGCGGGCGAGGTAGCGCTTGCGCCAGAAAATCAGCACCAGCAGCACGGCGATGACGAGCATCGACGTCATCGCGATCCAGAAGCCGTCCGCCTTGTGTACCAGCGGGATGAACTCGAAGTTCATGCCGAAGATGCCCGCGATCAGGTTCAGCGGCAGGAACACGGCGGTCAGCACCGTCAGCACCCGCATGATGTCGTTGGCGCGGTGGCCCTGGACGCTGAAATGCATCTGCACCGCCGTCTCGGCGTTCTGCTCGAGCCGGTGCACGTGGTGCACCACCCGCTCGATGTGCTCGAGCACGTCGCGGCTGCGGATCATGATGAGTTCGCGCTCGCGCTGCTCCGCCTCGCCCTTGGGCACGGGGAGGGTCTCCAGAGAGTCGATCCAGTCCTGCATGGCGGCGCGCTGGTCTTCGCAGATCTCGTCCAGGTGGTGCAGCGACTGGCGTGCCTCCATCAGCGCGCTCCAGTTGGTGAAGCGGCTGCGCGGGTCGATCAGCTCGGTCTGCCAGTGGTCCAGCTGCTTGGTGAGCTCGCGCCGCAGATCCAGGTAGCTGTCGACGATCTGGTTGATGACGCGAAGCATCAGGTCCGAGGGGCTCGTCGGCAGCCGCGCCGAGGTGGAGCGCACGTCGAGCGCGGGGGCGCCCTGGCCGTCGGGCGAGGCAGCGGCCAGCAGGCGGGCGGCGAAGGCGTCGCGCACCGCGCCGTCTTCCGGGTGCACCGACAGCAGCACGCGGTCGAACACGGCAAAGCCGACCGGGCGGGTGTCGACCCGGCGCAGCACCGGCGGGCCGCTGCGGGGTGCTGGCGGCGGCGCCTCGGTCCCCTTGACGTTGCCGTTGCCGCTGGCCAGGCGCCGGAACACCAGCACGTCGTACTTCGAGGTGTAGTCGTAGTGCGAGGGCAACTGCTCGTTGAGCAGGTCGGCCACGTGCAGGTCGACCAGCTGCGTCAGGCAGAGGGTCTGCAGGATCTGCTGCACTTCGGCCAGCGAGGCCTTGAATTCCTCGCGCGTGAGCGAGATCCAGAGATAGCCGCCGGCGCCGCACGCGCCCGGCACGGCCAGCGGCGCCAGCGCCGCGTGTTCGCTGACCCGCGAACGGTCGATTTCGAAAATGCGCATGCCCGGTGCCGGCGGGCCGTTACTTCTTCAGGAGGCGCGCGGCGTCGAGCGCAAAGTACGTGAGCACGCCGTCGGCGCCGGCGCGCTTGAAGGCCAAGAGGCTTTCGAGCACCACGGCGTCGTGGTCGAGCCAGCCGTTCTGGGCGGCGGCCTTGAGCATGGCGTATTCGCCGCTCACCTGGTAGGCGAAGGTGGGCACGCGGAACTCGTCTTTCACGCGGCGCACGATGTCGAGGTACGGCATGCCGGGCTTCACCATCACCATGTCGGCGCCTTCGGCGATGTCGAGCGCCACTTCACGCAGTGCTTCGTCGCTGTTGCCGGGATCCATCTGGTAGACCTTCTTGTTGCTCTTGCCGAGCGTCGAGGCCGAGCCGACGGCGTCGCGGAACGGGCCGTAGAAGGCGCTGGCGTACTTGGCGCTGTAGGCCATGATGCGCGTGTGGATGTCGCCCCGGGCTTCGAGCGCCTGGCGGACGGCGCCGATGCGGCCGTCCATCATGTCGCTGGGGGCCACGATGTCCACGCCGGCTTGCGATTGCGTGAGTGCCTGCTTCACCAGGAGCTCCACAGTTTCCTCGTTGAGGATGTAGCCGGTGTCGTCGAGCACGCCATCCTGGCCGTGGCTGGTGTACGGGTCGAGGGCGACGTCGGTCATCACGCCCAGTTCCGGGAAGCGCGCCTTCAGGGCGGCGACAACGCGGGGAATCAGCCCGTCGGGGTTGAAGGCCTCGCTGCCGTCGGGCGTCTTGAGGCCGGCGTCGATCACCGGGAACAGCGCCATCACCGGAATGCCGGCCTCGACGCATTGCTCGGCAACCGGCAGCAGCAGGTCGAGGCTCAGGCGATCCACGCCGGGCATCGACGGCACCGCCTCGCGCCGCTTCTCGCCTTCCTGCACGAAGACCGGGTAGATCAGGTCATTGACCGTCAGGGCATGTTCGCGCACCAGATTGCGGGTGAATGCGTCGCGGCGCAGGCGTCGTGGCCGGCCGGCGGGGAACATGGCCAAAGGTAAATTTGATGACTTCATATGCCCAAAATTGTGCCTGAAGCCACCTTTCGCAGTACTGGCGCTGCGGAGTCGGTTGTCTGACAACTACGGTAATTCGTAGGCCGAAGGTTTTCAAATTTTTGGTTTAAATGTCAAAGAAAGTGCCACAGTCGCTTGAAACCTTGTTTCGTCTTTGTTAAATTCTGGGGCGGGCGGCTTGCCGCTCCCCGCTTTTCCTCCCTGAGCGGGTGCCTTGATGTGTGACAGCAAAAGGGCTTCCCAGCCCGACGTGAAGACGTCGGGCTTTTTTTTGCCCGAAGGTCTTCCAGAGCCTTGTTTCAGAGGGGCAAAAAGAGGTGCGCCACTAAACTGCCGCCATGCTCTGGGTCAAATCTCTCCACATCGTTTTCATTGCAAGCTGGTTCGCCGGGTTGTTCTACCTGCCGCGTATCTTTGTTAATTTGGCCATGGTGCCGCCGGAGTCGAAGGCCGAGCGCGATCGGCTTCTGCTGATGGCCCGCAAGCTCCTGCGGTTCACGACCTTCCTGGCGGTCCCGGCGCTCGGCTTCGGCCTTTGGCTCTGGCTGGGCTACGGCATCGGACGCGGTCCGGGCAACGGCTGGATGCATGCCAAGCTGGCGCTGGTGCTGGTGGCCATCGGCTATCACCACGGTTGTGGTGTGCTGCTGCGCCGCTTCGTGGCGGGAGAAAACCGGCGCAACGACCGCTGGTTCCGCTGGTTCAACGAACTGCCGGTGCTGCTGCTGCTGGGCATCGTGATCCTGGTGGTGGTCAAGCCGTTCTGACACCGGCAGGCATGGTGGCCATGGTGGAGAAGCCGCACAAGTCCGCGGCGTTGCCGCTGGCGCTCGCTTATGCGGCGTTGATCGTCTACGCCAGCCTGTACCCGTTCGCCGACTGGCGCGACCAGGGCATTGCCCCCTGGGCCTACCTTTGGGCGCCCTGGCCCAAGTACTGGACGGGCTTCGACTTCGCGGTCAATGTCGCGGGCTACGTGCCCTTCGGGTTCCTGTGCGCGCTGGCGGTGCTTCGAACGCGCGGCGGCGCCAGCGCGTGGCGGGTGGTGCTGCGTGCCACGGCGGCCGGCGCGGCCATCGCCTTTTCGATGGAGACGCTGCAGAGCTATCTGCCGGTGCGGATTCCTTCGAACGTGGACCTGGCCCTGAACACGGCGGGCACGGTCATCGGCGCCGTGCTGGCGGCGGGGCTGGAGCGGCTCGGCGCCATTGCGCACTGGAGCCGCGCGCGGTCGCAGTGGTTCGTCGAGGAATCCCGCGGCGGCCTGGTGCTGCTGGCGCTCTGGCCGTTTGCGCTGCTGTTCCCGGCGGCTGTCACCTTCGGGCTCGGGCAGGTGTTCGAGCGGCTGGAGGTCGCGATCTCCGAGTGGCTGCTCGACACGCCCTTCATCGACTGGCTGCCGCTGCGCCAGTTCGAACTCGAGCCTCTGGTTCCCGCGGTGGAGCTGCTGTGCGTGATGCTCGGGGCGCTGGTGCCTTGCCTGCTGGGCTACCTGGTGGCGCGCTCCGTCGTGCAGCGCGTGGTCATGCTGCCGCTGATCCTGCTGACCGGCGTGGCGGCCTCGGCGTTGTCGGCGGCGCTGAGCTACGGGCCCACGCACGCCTGGGCCTGGCTGGACCTGCCGGTGCAGGTCGGCATGGCGGCAGCGCTCTTTGCCGGCATGTTGCTGCTGCTGGCGCCGCGCCGGCTGTGCGCGGCCTTGCTGCTCGCCGGGCTGGTGCTGCAGCTCAGCCTGCTCAACCAGGCGCCGGAGAGCGCGTATTTCGCGCAGACCCTGGCCACGTGGGAGCAGGGGCGCTTTATCCGCTTCCATGGACTGGCCCAATGGCTGGGCTGGGCGTGGCCCTTTGCCGTGCTGGCCTACGTGGTGGCGGCGCTCTCGCGGCGAGGGCGCGGCAGCGGCGATGGCGGGCTGGCCGCAAGGGGCGGTCACTAAAATCGGCGGATGCCCAACTCCTCAACCGCCGCGCCGTCCGGCTATTACGGCCGCCACATCTTCTTCTGCCTCAACGAGCGCAAGAACGGCGAGGACTCCTGTGCCTTGCACAACGCGCAAGAGGGCTTCGACCGCTGCAAGGCCAAGGTCAAGGAAGCGGGGCTTTCCGGGCCCGGCAAGGTCCGCGTGAACAAGGCCGGGTGCCTCGACCGCTGCGCGGGCGGGCCGGTCGCGGTGGTGTACCCGGAGGCCGTCTGGTACACCTTCGTCGATGGCGACGACATCGACGAGATCGTCGAATCCCACCTCAAGAACGGCGAAGTCGTCGAGCGGCTGCTGCTGCCGCCCGATATCGGGCGCTGAACTTTCCGCCGCTCCTTCTGCTCGTACTTTGCGCCAATGAATTCCCAGACCGAAAAGATCACCCTCCAGGGCGCCGCCGGCCGCATCGAGGTGCAGCGCGACCAGCCCGCCGAGACGCCGCGCGGCGTTGCCGTCATCGCCCATCCCCATCCGCTTTTCAGCGGCACCATGGACAACAAGGTGGTGCAGACGCTGGCCAGGGCTTTCGTCGCCGGCGGCTGGACCGCGGTGCGCTTCAATTTCCGCGGCGTGGGTGCCAGCGAGGGCGTGCACGACGAGGGGCGCGGCGAACTGGAAGACATGCTGGATGTCGTCCGCCAGCTGGCGCCCGAAGGCCCCTTGGCAATTGCCGGTTTCTCGTTCGGGGCCTTTGTCGCGAGCGGCGCCGTTTCCAGGCTGTGGGCCGCGCGCGACGTGCGGCAGATCGTGCTGGTCGGCACCGCCGCCGCGCGCAATGTGGTGGCGCCGCTGCCGGTCGAGGCGCACGAGCGCGCGCTGGTCATCCATGGCGAGGCCGACGACACCGTGGCCCTGTCCGCCGTGATGGACTGGGCGCGGCCGCAGTCACTTCCCGTCACAGTCATCCCCGGGGGCGGCCATTTCTTTCACGGACAATTGCCGCTGCTCAAAAGTCTTGTTGCCCGCCATCTTCGCGCGGGCGCTGCGTGAAGGCCTTGCAGGCCTGTCTTCGTCTCTCTCCGAACTCCCGATGAATCGTTTCCTTGGTGCGCTTCGCGCGCTGGTCATTACCGCCGCCGCATCCATCAGCCTGATTGCCGCCGCCCAGGTGCCGGCCCCGCCCGAAATTGCCGCCCGCAGCTACCTGCTGCTCGACGTGACCGCGAACCAGATCCTCGCGCAGAAGGACATCGACAGCCCGATCGAGCCGGCATCGCTGACCAAGCTGATGACGGCCTACGTCGTGTTCGACGCGCTGCGCGCCAAGAAGATCTCGCTGACGCAGACGCTGCCGGTCAGCCCGCGCGCCTGGAAGATGCCCGGCTCGCGCATGTTCATCGACCCCAAGATGCAGGTGCCTGTGGAAGACCTGATCAAGGGGCTGATCGTGCAGTCGGGCAACGACGCCACGGTGGCGCTGGCCGAAGGCGTGGGTGGCACCGTGGAGCACTTCGTCGAAATGATGAACGCCCAGGCCAAGGTGCTGGGCATGAAGAACACGGTCTACAAGAACCCCGAAGGCCTGACGACGCCCGGCCACACCACCACGGCCCGGGACCTGAGCACCCTGGCCACCCGCCTGGTGCGTGACTTCCCCGAGGAGGCCAAGTACTACGCCATCAAGAAGTACCGCTACCCGGGTACGCCGTCGACCAATGAAACCAACCGCAACATGCTGTTGTTCCGCGACCCCACCGTCGACGGCCTGAAGACCGGCCATACCGATGCGGCGGGCTACTGCATGATCGCCACCGCCAGGCGCGACTTTCCCAACCTGACCGGCGGCCGCCGCCTGCTGTCGATCGTTCTGGGCGCCTCGAGCGAGACCGTGCGCGCCAACGAGTCGCAGAAGCTGCTGAACTGGGGCTACACCGCCTACGACGCCGTCCGCCTGTTCGACGCCGGCCAGCCGGCCGCCACCCCCGCCGTCTGGAAGGGCAAGGACAACACCCTGAAGCTGGGGCGTCCGGAAGCCATCGTTGTGGCCGTGCCGGCGGGCAGCGCCAGCAAGATCAAGACGCAGGTGTCGCGGCCCGATCCGCTGGTGGCGCCTTTCACCAGGTTCCAGCCGGTCGGCTCGCTCAAGGTGACGCTGGACGACCAGCCCGTGGCCGACGTGCCGCTGGTGGCCCTGGATGCGGTCGAGCAGGCCGGCGTTTTCGGCCGCGCCTGGGATGCCGTGCGGCTCTGGATCAAGTAGACCGCACATGTAAGAAAGGGCAAGACCGGCCCGCCGGCGGGATGCCCGTGGCGCCTGACCTTGCCGTTTCAAGCCCGTTTGCTATACTCGTGGGCTTTTCGGAATTTTCCGAAGGGTTTCACGTTTTCGTTATTCCCGGCTTCCTTGCCTTGCGTCACGTCAAGCGCCAGGGCGGTTTCAGAGCCAAAGCCGGGTCGTTTTGGGACTAATTCATTCATGCCAACCATCAATCAACTGGTGCGTCAGGGTCGAACGGTCGAAAAGATCAATTCGAAGAGCCCTGCCATGCAGAACTCGCCGCAACGTCGCGGTGTCTGCACCCGCGTCTACACCACGACGCCCAAGAAGCCCAACTCGGCGCTTCGTAAAGTTGCCAAGGTCCGTCTGACCAACGGCTTCGAAGTCATCTCCTACATCGGCGGCGAAGGCCACAACCTCCAGGAACACAGCGTCGTGCTGGTCCGCGGCGGTCGTGTCAAGGACTTGCCCGGTGTGCGCTACCACATCGTGCGCGGTTCGCTGGACCTGCAAGGCGTGAAAGACCGCAAGCAGTCGCGTTCCAAGTACGGCGCGAAGCGTCCCAAGAAGGCTTAAGCCTTCCTGTCGTCAAAAACAAACGGTGTTCGGTTACCTTGGCGGGTACATCGAACGAAGTGACCCAGTGTCGGGTCGAGTAAGTGAGAGTTCCAGCTGGCTCTCGCGGTGCCGGAAACGGTGCCAACTGAAGCAAAGAGGTTAAGAAAATGCCACGTCGTCGCGAAGTCCCCAAACGTGAAATCCTGCCGGATCCCAAGTACGGCAATGTCGAGCTGTCCAAATTCATGAACGTGATCATGGAAGGCGGCAAGAAGGCTGTTGCCGAGCGCATCATCTACGGTGCACTCGACTTCATCGAAAAGAAGAACCCGGACAAGGACCCCCTCGAAGCCTTCACCGTTGCCATCAACAACGTGAAGCCGATGGTCGAAGTGAAGTCGCGCCGCGTTGGCGGTGCGAACTACCAGGTGCCGGTCGAAGTCCGTCCCGTCCGCCGCCTCGCCCTGTCGATGCGCTGGATCAAGGAAGCCGCACGCAAGCGCGGCGAGAAGTCGATGGCCCTGCGTCTGGCCAACGAACTGATGGAAGCCACGGAAGGCCGTGGCGGTGCCATGAAGAAGCGCGACGAAGTGCACCGCATGGCAGAAGCCAACCGGGCTTTCAGCCACTTCCGCTTCTAAAAATCAAACTTCGCTTGGGCGTTGGGTGTCGGGTTTCGGGCGTTGTGCCCGTGCCCGGGGCCCAGCGCTCAACGCATTTCAACCCGAAAGTAAATCATGTCCCGCAAGACCCCCATCGAGCGCTACCGCAACATCGGCATCTCCGCGCACATCGACGCTGGCAAGACCACGACGACCGAACGTATCCTGTTCTACACCGGTGTGAACCACAAGATCGGTGAAGTGCACGACGGTGCCGCCACGATGGACTGGATGGAGCAAGAGCAAGAGCGCGGTATCACGATCACGTCCGCCGCCACCACCTGCTTCTGGAAGGGCATGGCCGGCAAGTTCGACGAACACCGCATCAACATCATCGACACCCCCGGCCACGTGGACTTCACCATTGAAGTCGAGCGCTCGATGCGCGTGCTGGACGGCGCCGTGATGGTGTACGACGCCGTCGGCGGTGTGCAGCCCCAGTCGGAAACCGTCTGGCGCCAGGCCAACAAGTACAAGGTGCCCCGTCTCGCGTTCGTCAACAAGATGGACCGTACCGGTGCCGACTTCCTGCGCGTTCGCCAGATGATGGTCGATCGCCTGAAGGCCAACCCCGTCGTGATCCAGATCCCGATCGGTGCCGAAGAGCACTTCCAGGGCATCGTCGACCTCGTGAAGATGAAGGCGATCATCTGGGACGAAGACAAGGGCGTGACCTTCCAGTACGGCGAGATTCCCGCCAACCTGGTCGACGTCTGCAACGAATACCGCGAAAAGCTCGTCGAAGCGGCTGCCGAAGCCAGCGAAGAGCTGATGAACAAGTACCTCGAAGGCGGCGAGCTGAGCGAGGAAGAAATCAAGAAGGCCCTGCGCCAGCGCACCATCGCCGGCGAAATCCAGCCGATGCTGTGCGGCTCGGCCTTCAAGAACAAGGGCGTGCAGGCCATGCTCGACGCCGTCGTCGAATACATGCCCTCGCCGCTGGACATCCCGCCGGTGGCCGGCCTGGACGAAGACGAAGCGCCTGTCGTTCGCAAGGCTGACGACAACGAGAAGTTCTCGGCCCTCGCATTCAAGCTGATGACCGACCCGTTCGTGGGCCAGCTGACCTTCGTGCGCGTCTATTCGGGCGTGCTGACCAAGGGCGACAGCGTCTACAACCCGGTGCGCGGCAAGAAGGAACGTATCGGCCGTATCGTGCAGATGCACGCGAACAACCGCGAAGAAGTGAACGAAATCCGCGCCGGCGACATCGCCGCCTGCGTGGGCCTGAAGGAAGTGACCACCGGCGAAACGCTGTGCGATCCCGAAGCCATCGTCACGCTCGAGCGCATGGTGTTCCCGGAATCGGTGATCTCGCAGGCCGTCGAGCCGAAGACCAAGGCCGACCAGGAAAAGATGGGCATCGCGCTGCAGCGCCTTGCACAGGAAGACCCCTCGTTCCGCGTTCGCACGGACGAAGAGTCGGGCCAGACCATCATCGCCGGCATGGGCGAGCTCCACCTTGAAATCATCGTGGACCGCATGAAGCGCGAATTCGGCGTGGAAGCCAACGTCGGCAAGCCGCAAGTGGCCTACCGCGAAACGATCCGCAAGACCGTCGAAGAAGCCGAAGGCAAGTTCGTTCGCCAGTCGGGCGGCAAGGGCCAGTACGGTCACGTGGTCCTGAAGCTCGAGCCGCAGGAAGCTGGCAAGGGCTTCGAGTTCGTCGACGCCATCAAGGGCGGTGTGGTTCCTCGCGAATACATCCCTGCCGTGGAAAAGGGCGTTGTCGAAGCGCTGACGCAAGGCGTGCTGGCGGGCTACCCCGTCGTGGACGTCAAGGTCACACTGCACTTCGGTTCGTACCACGACGTGGACTCGAACGAAATGGCCTTCAAGATGGCCGCCATCTTCGGCTTCAAGGAAGGCGCACGCAAGGCCAACCCCGTGATCCTCGAGCCGATGATGGCCGTGGAAGTCGAAACGCCTGAAGACTATGCCGGCAATGTGATGGGCGACCTGTCGTCCCGTCGCGGAATGGTGCAGGGCATGGACGACATGGTCGGTGGCGGCAAGGCCATCAAGGCCGAGGTGCCGCTGTCGGAAATGTTCGGCTACTCGACCACGCTGCGTTCGATGTCGCAAGGCCGTGCCACGTACACGATGGAGTTCAAGCACTACGCTGAAGCTCCGCGCAACGTTGCCGAAGCCATCGTGGCCGCTCGCGCCAAGTAAGTCTTTCAAGAATGCGGGGCTGCGCAGTGCGCGGCCCTCGTTGTCTGCGATCCGGTGCCGTCGCGTTCCCGTGCGAGGCGAACCAGCAATCGGGTGCAGACATAAAACCAATACACGGGAACTGCTCTTTCAAGGATTGAAAAATGGCAAAAGGTAAATTCACCCGCACCAAGCCTCACGTCAACGTGGGCAC
>NZ_JARVTD010000045.1:0-49620 GCF_030208835.1 Variovorax sp. efr-133-TYG-130
TGATGAAACCCCTGAGAGCACCAGCCGTCTGCCGAGCCTTCGATCATACAACGGATTTTCCCATTTCGTCAAAGTTCGAAGAACTTTTCACGCCGGCGCCAAGAGCCTTGTCTTCTTCTATATATATAGAAATGAGAAAGCCGCCCGGAGGCGGCTTTCTCAGATCGAAGCTACGCGAGCTTAGTAGTAACGCGAGTTGTTAGTACGGCGCATCGCTTCATACAGCGTGGGCATGCGCACTTCCTGCGAGCGCTGGCTCATACGGGCCAGCGCGTCGATCTTGGCGGCTTCAGCGGCAGGCACAGTGCCTTCGGATTGCTGGCGCCACACCGCGGCTTGCAGCTCCTGCATCACGCGCGGGTCGTTCTTGGCAGTTTCCAGGAAGCGAGCATCAGCGCGAGCTGCGGCACGGCGTTGCGAGGCTGCGCGCCAGAGGCCGGCGACGCCGCTCTTGCCGACCGAACCGGCAAACAGGGCGAACAATGCGATTGCAGCAACGCAGAGCACAGCCCAGACTGCGAGCAGCCCGCCTTCGCTCCAGTTGGAAACAAGCGCATCGGTCACCACCAGCACGGCTGCGGCGATGGCGACGATCAGCAACGCGATGAGCGGACGGGCGCCGTTGGCACCGGCGCGTGCGGCCTGGATCTGGCCGAAAAGAACTTCGGCGCGACGCACGCCGGGGTGGACGGTGGGTTGGTCAACGTGAACAAAGCTGGTCATGATGTCCTCCTGGGACGTTGGTAATCGGTGGTGGCGAACAAGGCCTATGCGCCAATATTAGGGCTTACCCTAGTACGATTCCACTTTATCTTTCTGATGTTTATCATTCACAAAACTGATGGACGTCAACTTTCGCACGCTCGACCTCAACCTGCTCCGCGTCTTCGACGAGGTAATGGCAGAGCGCAACCTCACGCGCGCTGCCCGTAATCTGTCGATCACGCAGCCTGCTGTGAGCAATGCGTTGCGGCGCCTGCGCGATGTACTGGGGGACGAACTGGTGCGCCGCTCCGGCGCCGGCGTCGAGCCCACGCCACGGGCCCTGGCTCTCTGGCCGACGGTGCGCGACGCGCTTCGCCAGCTTCAGCACACGCTGGCGCCCGGCGAATTCGATGCCGCCACGGCGGACACAACCTTCCTGCTGGCCATGGCCGACGCAACCGCGGCCGAGCTCATCCCGGGCCTCGTGCAGATCGCCGAGAAAGAAGCGCCCGCCATCTCGCTGCGCGTGCTGCCGCTGACCACGCGCGACCCGCGCCGCATGCTCGAGCTCGAAGAAGTCGACATGGCCGTCGGCTACTTTCCGGCCGTGATCGCCAGCCTCGCGGCGCGTGGCCAATCAGGCGTCGGGGTTGCGTTCGAGACCCAGCGGCTCTACCTGGGCCAATATGTATGCGTGATGCGCCGGGGCCATCCGCTGGCGGATGCGCCCCTCACGCTCGACGACTATTGCGCGGCGCGGCACCTTCTGGTGAGTTTTTCAGGGCGGCCTTACGGCTTCATCGACCAGACGCTGGGCGCCATGGGGCGCGAGCGGCGCATCGTGGTGACGGTGAACCAGTTCTTCACCGCAGGCCGCGTGGTGGCCAATTCAGACTTGCTGACCGTGCTGCCGCGTCACTTCGTGACAGTCACCGGCATCGACGACCAACTGGTACTGCGCGACCTGCCCTTCGACCAGCCGCCGGTGCATGTGGATGCCATCTGGCACCGGCGCGCCCAGCACGGGCATTCGCACGAGTGGCTGCGCACGGCGCTGTTGCGCTCGGCAGCCGCAGCTTTCGCCGGATCGGTCCTCGGGCAGAGGGTGCCCGACTGACCTGCCAGCCCGTCGACCGCTCAGCGGACGACGCTGAGCCAGGCCGAGGCGGCGGCGCGCAGTTCCTGCGCGTGGTGGGCTCCGCGACCGGCGCGAATGTCGGCGCTTTCCATCAGTGCTGCGGCGTGGCTGGCCGGGGCGTTGACGGTCGAGGAGCGAAAGAAACGTGCCACTTGGGCGATGAGGCTGAACATGGTGTTGCGCGGCTTGTGGCCGTGCTCTGAGTGGTTGATGTACCAAGAATAAGGGTTATCCCTAGGTTTTCAACCCTGACCTTATGCGCTTCATGCATGGGTCAATTCCCCTAGACTGGTTCGACGATGAAGTTGCAACTGTTGTCCGACCTTCACCTGGAATCCCATCCCCGCTTCCATGCCGAGCCTGTTCCGGGCGCCGACATGCTGATCCTGGCGGGCGACATCGGCTCCTACCAGCAAGGCTCCCGCCTGACCGACACCGACTTCGGCCTGGGCCGATTCTCTCCCCGCAACGGCTGGCCGACGCCCGTCATCTACGTGCCGGGCAACCACGAGTACGACAACGCCGACTTCGACGAAACCCACGAACGCCTGCGCACCTTGTGCGAAGAGCTCGACATCCTCTGGCTCGAGCGCGAAACCCGCGTCATCGACGGCATCCGCTTCGTCGGCACCACGCTCTGGGCCGACTTCGACGCACTGGCCACCCCTGCCGACAGCCTCGCCGACGCCCTCAAGAAACGGGGCAAGGCGATGCGCGCGGCCGATTTCTACCTTGAAAAAGCGGCCACCATGCGTAACGGCCAACTGTTCCTCGCCGCCCAGTTGCGGGAGCAGGCGCTCGCCTGCCAGACATGGATCGAACAGGCACTGGCCGAGCCTTTCGACGGCACCACGGTCGCCATCACGCATTTCGCACCCAGCCTCGACAGCGGCGATCCGCGCTACGGGCTGACTCCCGGCACCGCCGGTTTCTGCAATGCGCTCGACGAACTGCTCCCCCACACCAGGCTGTGGCTGCACGGCCACCTGCACTGCCCGTCCGATTACATGAAGAACGGCTGCCGCGTCGTGGCCAATCCGCTGGGCTACGCGCGCAACGGCGAGCAGGAAGGCTTCAAGCCCCACCTGCTGATCGACATCCACTGATGAAAAGGCGCGCGGCAGCCCGCGCGCGCTGTAACGGCCGGCAACGCACTGGCCGCACCCGCTGTGTAGACTGCCAGAGGACCACCCATCCACCCGGAGGAGAGCGCCATGACGCAACAGCAACAACAACGTCGGACTTTCCTTCAGCAGTCGGCCGGCCTCGCAGCCGCCACCGGCATGCTCTCCTTCTGGCCGAAGGCATCGGCCCAGGCGCCCGAGACGGGCGGCAAGGCGATGGGCCAGTCGTCGATGGCCGAGCTGTCGCGCCGGCTCGCAGCCGGCTCGGTCAGCAGCAGCCAGTTGGTGGAAGAGGCGCTCGCGGCCATCCAGAACCCCGCCGGCGAAGGCGCGCGCGCCTTCATCCGCGTACACGCCGATTCGGCCCGTGCCGCCGCAGCCCGGCTCGACGCCGACCGCAAGGCTGGCCGCCCCGCCGCCTCTCACATCTCAGGCATCCCCATATCGCTCAAGGACCTGTTCGACGAAGCCGGCGTCACCACGCTCGGCGGCTCGACCGTGCTGGCCGGCCAGCCGCCGGCAGCGCGCGACGCCATCGTGGTCGAGCGGCTGCGGCGTGCCGGCGCGATCATCATCGGGCGCACCAACACGGTCGAGTTCGCCTACACGGGCCTGGGCATCAACCCGCACTACGGCACGCCGAAGAATGTCTACGACCGTGCCGTCGGCCGTATCCCGGGCGGATCGACATCGGGTGGCGCGATCTCGGTGGCCGACGGCATGGCGGCCGGCGCCATCGGCACCGACACCGGCGGCTCGCTGCGCATTCCCTCGGCGCTCAACGGGCTCGTGGGCTTCAAGCCGACGCAGCGGCGCATTCCGCTCGACGGCGTGCTGCCGCTGTCGACCTCCTTCGATTCCGCCGGGCCGATCGCCTGGACGGTGGAAGACTGCGCCCTGCTCGACGCCGTGATGGCTGGCGAACTGCCTCGCCCGATCCGCGTGCCGCCGCTGCGCGGCCTGCGCTTCGCGGTGCCCAAAACCTTCTTCCAGGATGAGCTGTCGCCGGCAGTGGCCGCTGCGTTCGCGGCGGCGCTGTCGAAGCTTTCCGCCGCCGGGGCCACGGTCACCGAACTGCCGATGGCCGAGTTCGCGAAGGCGCCCGCCATCAACCCGCGCGGCACGATCACCGCCGCCGAGGCCTTCGCCTGGCACCGCGAATTCATCAAGACCGGCGCCGCCAAGTACGACCCACGCGTGCTGGCCCGCATCAGGACCGGCGAGACCATCACCGCGCCCGACTACCTCCAGCTGCAGGCGCTGCGCCGCCAGTTCATCCGCTCGATCAACACCGCGGCCGCCGGCTACGACGCGATGCTGATGCCGACCACGCCCGACACCGCGCCGACCATTGCCGAGGTGCTGAAGGACGACGAAACCTACTACCGCATCAACGGCCGCATGTTGCGCAACCCGTCGGTGGTGAACCTGTTCGACGGCTGCGCGCTTTCCGTGCCTTGCCACGAGGCGGGCAGCGCGCCGGTCGGGCTGATGATCGCCGGCATCGGCAACACGGACCACCGCTTGCTGGCGGTCGGCTGGGCCGTCGAGGCCGCGGTGACGCCGCGCCGAGTGCTCAGCAGCTGAGCAGCTGAGCCGGGCCTTCAGCGCGAGGCCAGGCCCTCGAAGCAGGTGGCGAGCACCAGCTCGACGATCTGCTCGTCGGTCTGCAGCCCGCCGGCCTTGAGGAAGCCCAGCACCGGATCGCAGGCCCGCGCGAACAGCGTGTAGAGCACGGCGAGGGCCGGCAGCTTCGGGTTCAGCGAACCGTCGGCCTGCGCGGCCTGGATCCAGCCGCCGAGCTGGTCGCTGATGGTTACCAGGCGGTCGAGGTAGGCGCGGTTGTTCATCAGCGCGGCGCGCAGGGTCGAGTTCTGGTGCGGCAGCGACGGCATCTCGCCGGCCAGCTGAACCTGCATCGACCAACGCACCACGGCGCGCAGCTTGGCGATCGGCTTGTCCTCCGGCGGCACCGAGGCCAGGAACTCCATGGTGCGCTGCATGATGCGCACCATGGCCGCGGCGGCAAGGTCTTCCTTGCTGGGAAAGTGCTTGTAGAGACTGGCCTTGGCGATGCCGACCGCGGCAGCCACCTCGTCGACCGTCATCGATTCGAACCCCTTTTCGGCCAGCAACCGGTTCGCGGTCTGCACGATGGCCTCCTCGCGGGCCTGGAGCATCTGTTCCTTGAATGAGGTCTTGGCGGGGGAAACGGCATTCATGCCGGAAATTCTAGTCTTGTGCGTCGCCAATCAGACGACATGCCCGCCGAAATACCAGCCAGTCTTTTACAGACTGAACAGTACGCTCAAGTGTTGCGCCCCTTGGAGACAAGCCGGATCCCCGGCATCAGCTCGGCCGCCAGCTCGGGCCGTTCCAGCGCGTAGTCGAGGTTCATCCGCGCGATTTCGACGTGCTCCTCACCCAGCGCCTGGGCACGAGAGCCCTGTCCGCGTTCGATGGCCTGCACCATCGCGTGGTGCGTGCGGTGCGCCTGGCGCATCCACTGCTGGCCCTCTTCCATCGACGACTGCATGGGCAGCATCGCGCTGGGCGCGGCGAAAGGCTGGCCGCCGAGCATGTCCATCACCCGCTTGAGCGCGAGGTTGCCGCAGCCTTCGAGGATCAGCTTGTGGAAGCGGTCGTTCATTTCGACGTAGGCCGCGTAGTCGTCCAGATCCATGCTGGGCTTATTGACCGCGCGGTCGCCGGCGTCCAGGCAATCCTTGAGGTCGCGCAGCAGCTGGCGCGGCGCGCCGTCCTCGGCCAGCAGGCGGGCGGCAAAGCCTTCGATCACGCCTCGCACGCGGATGGCGTCAGCCACTTCCTGGGAGGTGAAGCGGCGCATCTGGTAGCCGCCGGAAGGCGACTGCTCGATCAGCCCTTCGTGCTCCAGGCTGGCCAGCGCCAGCCGCACCGGCGTGCGCGATGCCTCGAGCTTCTCGGCCAGCGGGATCTCGGCCAGCCGCTCTCCGGGCACGAATTCGCCCTTGAGGATCATGTCGCGCAACTGCACGAGGACGCGGGATTGTTGGGAGTCCATCGGCGAATTCTAGGAGACGCGCCTGACACTGCACGCAGCATATTTGCGCTGGCTCGGTTGTTGCATGCACTTCATGTAAACAAGTGTCAAAAACCGACGTTACGCTCAGCGTTTACCCTGATTTTTGGCGTTTCATGCCCCATTCCGGGGCGAAACCGCAGATGTAAGTTTGACCGGAATCCGGGGTCACCAAGACAATGCATACAGTTGCATGCAATGCCTGCAGATCCCTTCCACAGCCCCCAAAGATGGAGCCCGCACGATGATCAGCGCCGAGCAGAACGATTTCATCACCCGCGTCGGACCCGACGCTCCCGCCGGCAAGCTGCTGCGCCGCTACTGGCAGCCGGTGGCACTGGCCGACGAGCTCGCCGGCCCGCGACCGGTGAAGCCGGTGAAGCTCATGGGGCAGGACTTCGTCCTGTTCCGTGACGAAAGCGGCCAGCTCGGCATGCTCGACCGCGACTGCCCGCACCGCGGCGCCGACCTCGCCTTCGGCCGGCTCGAGAACGGCGGCCTGCGCTGCGCCTTCCACGGCTGGCTGTTCGACGCCAAGGGCAACTGCCTCGAAACCCCCGCCGAGCCCGCCACCAGCAAGCTGTGCAGCCGCATCAAGCAGTCGGCCTATCCGGTGGTCGAGAAGGCCGGAACGATCTTCGCGTACATCGGCGAGGGCGAGCCCCCCGCGTTTCCCGACTTCGACTGCTTCGTCGCGCCCGACAGCCACACCTTCGCGTTCAAGGGCCTGTTCGAGTGCAACTGGCTGCAGGCGCTCGAAGTGGGCATCGACCCCGCGCACGCCTCGTACCTGCACCGCTTCTTCGAGGACGAAGACACCTCCGGCAGCTACGGCAAGCAATTCCGCGGGGCTTCGGCCGACTCCGACATGCCCATCACCAAGGTGCTGCGCGAGTACGACCGCCCCGACATCAGCGTCGAACCGACCGACTACGGCTTCCGCCTGAAGGCGCTGCGCAAGCTGAGCGAAGACACCACCCACGTGCGCGTGACCAACGTGGTGTTCCCGCAGGCCTTCGTGATTCCGATGAGCGCCGAGATGACCATCTCGCAATGGCACGTGCCCGTGGACGACACGCACTGCTACTGGTATGCCATCTTCACCAGCTTCACCGGCCCGGTCGACAAGCAGCAGATGCGAGACCAGCGCCTGAAGCTCTACGAGCTGCCCGACTACACCTCGCGCAAGAACAAGCGCAACAACTACGGCTACAGCATCGAAGAGCAGCTGACCGAGACCTACACCGGCATGGGCGACGACATCAACGTGCACGACCAGTGGGCGGTGGAGTCGCAGGGCGCCATCCAGGACCGCACGCGCGAGCACCTCGGCAGCACCGACAAGGGCATCGTCGCCTATCGCCGCCTGCTGGTGAAGGCCATCGAGGCCACGCTGGCCGGCGAAAGCGCGCCGATGCTCATCGACGCCGCACAGGCCGGCGCGATGACCGGCCCGCCCTCCATCGACGGCATCGGCCGCAACGTCAGCGACGAAGCCGCTACCGAGGCCTACTGGCAGGAGGCCGACCGGGCACGCCGGATGAAGTCCGACTGGGCCTCGGCACGGCTCGCCGCCTGAAGCCCGCGCCATGAGCAGCATCAGCAGCAACAAGTTCGTCGACCGCTTCGGTCTCTGGTCCGACGACCAGCATGCGCAGGCCAGGGAACTGGTGCGCCGCATCGACAGCGGCGAGGTCGATCTCGTGCGCTTCGCCTGGCCCGACCAGCACGGCATCCTGCGCGGCAAGACGCTGGTCGCCAGCGAGGCGCGCTCCGCCCTCTGGGAAGGCGTGAACCTCACCTCCACCCTGCTGGCCAAGGACACCTCGCACAAGACCGTGTTCCCGGTGTTCACACAGGGCGGCGGCTTCGCCATCGAGGGCCTGCAGGGCGGCGCCGACTTCACCATCGTGGCCGACCCCGCCACCTTCAAGGTGCTGCCGTGGTCGCCGCGCACCGGCTGGGTGATGTGCGACGCCTACATGGCCGACGGCAAGCCCTGCCCCTTCGCCACGCGGCAGATCCTGCAGCGCGCGGTGCGCCAGCTCGACGAGCTGGGGCTGGACTTCATCGCCGGCCTGGAAGTGGAGTTCCACGTCTTCAGGCTCGACGACGCGCGCATGGGCCTGGCCGACTCGGGCCAGCCCGGCGAACCGCCGCGCGTGTCGCTGCTGTCGCACGGCCACCAGTACCTGACCGAGCTGCGCTACGACCGCGTCGACACGCTGATGGAGCTGCTGCGCTCTCAGCTCATGGCACTCGGCCTGCCGCTGCGCTCGCTGGAAATCGAGTTCGGCCCGAGCCAGTTCGAGCTGACCTTCGGGCCCACCGCCGGCGTGATGCCGGCCGACACCATGGTGCTGCTGCGCAGCGCCATCAAGCAGATCTGCCAGCGCAACGGCCTGCACGCCACCTTCATGTGCCGCCCGAAGATCCCGAACGTGATGTCCAGCGGCTGGCACCTGCACCAGTCGCTGCGCCGCAAGAGCGACGGCGTGAATGCGTTCATACCCGAGACCGAGGGCCAGACGCTCAGCGAGATCGGCATGCACTACCTCGGCGGCCTCAAGGCGCACGCCTGCGGCGCGGCCGCGCTCGCGAGCCCCACCATCAACGGCTACCGGCGCTACCGCCCCTTCTCGCTCGCGCCCGACCGCGCGATCTGGGCAAGAGACAACCGCGGCGCGATGCTGCGTGTGCTCGGCGGCGTGGGGCAGAGTGCCTCGCGCATCGAGAACCGCGTGGGCGAGCCGACGGCCAATCCGTACCTCTACCTCGCGTCGCAGCTGTTCTCGGGACTGGACGGCATCCGCCACAAGACCGACCCCGGGCCCTCGGCCGACGCGCCGTACGAAACCCCGGCGGAGCAGCTGCCGCGCTCGCTCGGCGACGCCCTCGCCTGCCTGCGCCGCGACGAGATGCTCAACGCGCAGATGGGCAAGACCTTCGTCGACTACCTCTGCCACATCAAGGAAGCGGAAATCGCCCGCTTCAACCTCGAAGTCAGCGAGTGGGAACACCGCGAGTACTTCGACATGTTCTGAACGAGCCCCAAGAACAACAATGCCCACGATCCACTACATCCTCAAGGACGGCACCACCCGCGACGTCGACGCCAAGGTCGGCGCCAGCGTGATGGAAACCGCCATTCGCGCCAACGTGCGCGGCATCGATGCCGAGTGCGGCGGCTGCTGCTCCTGCGCCACCTGCCACGTCTACGTGGACGACGCCTTCATCGACCTGCTGCCGCCGCCCGACGACATGGAAAGCGCGCTGCTCGACGCCGTTGCGTCCGAGCGCAGGCCCGGCTCGCGCCTGAGTTGCCAGCTCGGCATCACCGCGGCCTTCGATGGCCTCACGGTGCGCGTGCCCGATACGCAGGTCTGACAGCCAGCTCGGGCATCATCGCCCGCTTTGCACATCCGGTTACACGACAGCGGCGCCCCGAGGGGGGCGCATCCATTCCACCTGAAAGGCGTTTTCAAATGACGGCAATGACGATGACCAAGAGAACCATCCTCTCGACCCTGCTGCTGGCGAGCTTCGGCGTGCTGGGCACGACCGCCGCGCAGGCGGCCGACGAGCCCCTGCGCATCGGCCTGATCGCGACCTACTCCGGCCCCTATGCCGACTACGGCCGCCAGTTCGACGCCGGCATCGCGCTCTACCTGAAGGAGCACGGCGGCAAGGTGGGCGGCCGAACGGTCGAGATCATCAAGAAGGACACCGCCGGCCCGGCGCCCGACGCCGCCAAGCGCATCGCGCAGGAACTGATCGTGCGCGACAAGGTGAGCGTGCTCACCGGCCTGGACTTCAGCCCCAACGCCTACGCCGTGGGCGCCATCGCCACGCAGGCCAAGATCCCGACCATCGTGATGAACGCCGCCTCCTCGGCCATCACCACCAGCTCGCCCTACGTGGCGCGCCTGTCGTTCACCGTGCAGCAGGTCACCGACCCGATGGCGCGCTACATGCTCAAGGAAGGCATCAAGGACGCCTACACCGTGGTCGCCGACTACGCATCGGGCGTCGACGCCGAGACCGCCTTCAAGAAGACCTTCACCGCCGGCGGCGGCAAGGTGTCGGGCGAAGTGCGCACGCCGATGAACAACCCCGACTTCTCGGCCTACGTGCAGCGCATCAAGGACGCCAAGCCCCAGGCCGTGTTCTTCTTCTTCCCCTCGGGCGTGATGCCGCCGGCCTTCCTGAAGGTCTGGAAGGAACGCGGCATGGAGCAGGCCGGCATCAAGCTCTACGCCACCGGCGAAGCCACCGACGACAGCTACCTCGACGCCACCGGCGACGTGGCGCTGGGCCTGGTCACCAGCCACCACTACTCGTTCGCGCACCCCTCGCCCAAGAACCAGAAGTTCGTGCGCGACTTCGCCGCCGACAACGGCGCCAAGCTGCGCCCCAGCTACTTCGCCGTGACCGCCTACGATGCCATGGCCGCCATCGACCTCGCGCTGGCCAAGACCAAGGGCGACACCGGCGGCGACAAGTTCATGGAGGCGCTGAAGGGCCTGAGCTTCGAGAGCCCGCGCGGCCCGATCGAGATCGACCCGGCCACGCGCGACATCGTGCAGACCGTCTACATCCGCAAGACCGAGCGCGTGAACGGCCAGCTGGTGAACGTCGAGTTCGACAAGTTCGACCGCGTGAAGGACCCGGCGAAGGAAGCCGCGGCCAAGTAAACGCAAAGAACAGAAGCCAGCATTCAGCCAGCGAGCGGGAAATTCATGGGCATCGTGATCTTCGACGGAGTGGCCTACGGCATGCTCCTGTTCCTCATCGGCGTGGGCCTGTCCATCACGATGGGACTCATGAATTTCGTCAACCTCGCGCACGGCAGCTTCGCGATGGTCGGCGGCTACGTGGCCGCCGTGCTGATGAACCACTTCGGGCTCGGCTTCGGCCTCTCGCTGGCGGCGGCCTTCGTGGCGGCGGCGCTGGTGGGCGCGGTGCTGGAGTTCGTGTTCTACCGCCGGCTGTACCGCGCGCATCCGCTCGACCAGGTGCTGCTGTCGATCGGCGTGGTGTTCGTGTCGATCGCCGCCTTCACCTATTTCTTCGGCCCGACGATGCAGCCCTTCACGCTGCCCGCGGCGCTCGACGGGCAGGTGTCGCTGCTGGGCCTGGAGGTGGGCCGCTACCGGCTGTTCCTGATCGCCTGCGGCGCGGCGGTGCTCGTCGCCCTGCTGCTGGGCCTGGGCAGGACCCGCTACGGCGCGATGGTGCGCGCGGCGGTGGACAACCAGCGCGTGGCCGGCGGCACCGGCATCCACGTGCAGCGCCTGTTCTTCCTGACCTTCTCGCTGGGCTGCGGCCTCGCCGGCCTGGGCGGCGCGCTGAGCCTGGGCATGCTGGGGCTGGAGCCTTCGTTCCCGCTCAAGTACCTCGTGTACTTCCTGATGGTGGTGTGCGTGGGCGGCGCCGGCACCGTCACCGGGCCGTTCATCGCGGCGCTGCTGGTCGGCATCGTCGACGTGGCGGGCAAGTACTACCTGCCCGAAGCCGGCGCCTTTCTCATCTACGTCTTCATGATCGTCATGCTGCTGGTGCGCCCGAACGGCATCGTCGCCAAGAAGGGGCTCGCATGAAAGCCCTGACCGTCTCTCCCGCGCAGCTGCGCGCCGCGGAAGCCGTCTTCTGGATCGCGCTCGCGTCGAGCTTCTTCCTGCTGCCCGACAAGCTCACGCTGATGAGCCAGATCATGATCTTCGGCCTGTTCGCGGTGTCGCTCGACATGGCGCTGGGCTACGCGGGCATCCTCACCGTCGGCCATGCCGCGTTCTTCGGCGCTGGCGCCTACGCGGCCGGGCTGCTCGCCAAGTACGGCTGGAGCGAGCCCTTCACCGGCCTCGCGTTCGCGCTGGTCGTCAGCGGCCTGCTGGGCTATGCACTAAGCTACCTGGTGGTGCGCGGCGCCGACCTCACGCGGCTGATGATCACCATCGGCGTGTGCGTGCTGCTGTTCGAGGTGGCCAACCGGCTCTCGGGCATCACCGGCGGCACCGACGGGCTGCAGGGCGTGGTCATCGCGCCGGTGCTCGGCATGTTCGACTTCGACCTCTACGGCAAGACCGCCTTCTGCTACGCCTTCGGCGTGGTGTTCGCGATGTTCCTGCTGGTGCGGCTGGTGCTGCGCTCGCCTTTCGGGCTGGCGCTGCGTGGCATCCACGACAGCCGCAAGCGCATGCTGGCCATCGGCTCGCCGGTGGAAGCGCGGCTGCGAATGGCCTACGCCTTCTCGGCCGCGGTGGCCGGCGTGGCGGGCGCGCTGCTGGCGCAGACCACGCAGTTCGTCGGCATCGAGTCGATCGGCTTCAACCGCTCGGCCGAGGTGCTCATCATCCTGGTGCTGGGCGGCACCGGCCGGCTGTACGGCGGCATGATCGGCGCCATCGTCTACATGCTGGTGCACGACTGGTTCGCGGACATGAATCCGCAGTACTGGATGTTCTGGCTCGGCATCTTCCTGATCGCGGCGGTCATGCTGGGACGCGGCGGCATCATGGGCGCGCTGTCGCGCTTCGTCCGCACGGAGAAGGCGCGATGAGCCCGGCAACCAAGACGCACACCCTGCGCACCCAGGGCCTGGGCATCCGCTTCGGCGAATTCCAGGCGGTGAGCGACGTGAATCTCTCGCTCGAGCCCGGCGCGCGCCAAGCGCTGATCGGCCCCAACGGCGCGGGCAAGACCACGCTCATCAACCTGCTCACCGGCGTGTTCAAGCCCACGAGCGGATCGATCCACATGGGCGACCACGACCTCACCCGCCTGTCCGCCGACAAGCGCGCGCGCATGGGCCTGTCGCGCACTTTCCAGATCAACACGCTGTTCCCCAGCCTCACGCCGCTGCTGTCGGTGGTGCTGGCGATCAGCGAGCGCGAGGGGTTGGGCGCCACCTGGTGGCGGCCGCTGAAGGGCTGCACCAGGGTGTTCGACGAGGCGCACTCGCTGCTGGGCATATTCAGGCTCGACAGCCTGGCCGACGTGCCGGTGTCCGAGCTGGCCTACGGCAAGCAGCGCCTGCTCGAGATCGCGCTGGCGCTGGCCGCCAAGCCTCGCATCCTGCTGCTCGACGAGCCCGCGGCCGGCGTGCCGCAGGACGAGAGCGGCGAGCTGTTCGAGGTCATCGCGGCGCTGCCGCAGGACATCAGCGTGCTGTTCATCGAGCACGACATGAAGCTCGTCTTCCGCTTCTCGCGCCGCATCTCGGTGCTCGTCGGCGGACGCATCCTCACCGAGGGAACGCCCTCGGAAATCAGCGCCGACCCGCGCGTTCGCGAGGTCTACCTGGGAAGTTCGCACCACCATGCCTGAAGCACTCGCCTTCGACCGCGTCACCGCCGGCTACGGCAATGCGGTCGTGCTCGACCGACTCGACTTTTCCCTGCAGCAGGGCGAGAGCCTCGCCATCCTCGGGCGCAACGGCGTGGGCAAGACCACGCTGCTCGAAACGCTGATGGGCAACACCCGCGTGATGCAGGGCGCGATCCGCTGGCAGGGCGCGGACATCACGCGCTGGCCATCGCACCAGCGCGTGCGCGCCGGGCTGGGCTGGGTGCCGCAGGAGCGCGAGGTGTTTCCGTCGCTCACCGTGGAAGAAAACCTCACGGTGATCTCGCGGCTCGGCGGATGGAACCTGAAGCGCGTCTACGACTTCTTCCCGCGCCTGCGCGAGCGGCGCGGCAACTACGGCAACCAGCTCTCGGGCGGCGAGCAGCAGATGCTCGCCATCGGCCGCGCGCTGATGACCAACCCCAGGCTGCTGCTGCTCGACGAGCCGATGGAAGGCCTCGCGCCGATCATCGTGGAAGAGCTGGCGGCCGCCATCCGCCGGCTGTGCGAATCGGAAGGGCTGGCCTCGATCGTGGTCGAGCAGCACCCGGTGCTGGCGCTGGAGATGACGCACAAGGCCATCGTGCTGGAGCGCGGCACCGTGGTGCACGCGGGGCCGAGCAGCGAACTGGCGTCGGACCAGGAGCTGCTCGAGGGTTTGCTGGGCGTCGGGGTCTAGCTCAGCATCTGGCCGCGGCTGCCGATCACCGCCACGTCCACGAACTGGCCGCCTTCGCGGTTGGTGCGGCCGTAGTTGATCTTCACCCCGCCCAGGTCGAAGCTCTCGATGCTGGCCAGCCCCGACATCACCGACGCGCGCGTCAGCGAGCCACCGGCGCGGCGCATGCCCTCGGCCAGCACGGCGGCATTGATGTAGCCCTCCAGGCTGGTGAGCGAGAACTCCTTGATGCCGCTGGCCACCATGTCGGCCTGGTAGCGGCGCACGATCTCGAACCGGGTCGAATACGGCGAAGGCACCACGATCACGAAGCCCAGGCCCTTGGCCAGGTCGCCCATGGCCGACAACGCACTGGCCGTGATCGAAAGGCCGTAGGCCGAGCTGCTGTTGCCCGCCTCGCGCAGCGCCTTCAGGAACACCGGCGCGGTACCGGCCAGCCCGACCACCACCACCTGCGGCCTGGCCTTGGCGATGGCTTCGGCGGCGGGCCCTACTTCCATGCTGGTGGTGTTGGGCGTGGTCGCGATCACCGCCGGCTCCAGCTTGGCCTTGGCCAGCGCTGCCTTGAAGGCCGCCAGCACCGACTGCCCCAGCGGATCGTTCGAATGCACGAGGCCGATGCGGCTCTGGCCCAGCACTGCGGCGGTGCTCACGAGCTTGTCGACTTCCTGGTCGTAGTTGGCACGCACCCAGAAGGTGTTGGGCGAGTTCTTCTTGCGCAGCGCGATGGTGCCGGTGATGGGGCCCACCACGGCCATGCCGGGCACCGCGTCCATCACCTCGGCGGTCTGGCGCGTGCCCAGCGGGTGCACCAGCGCGAGCACGGAGCTGTCTTTCTCGAAGGCCAGCGCATTGGCCTTGGCCACTTCGGGCTTGAAGGTGTCGTCGGCCATCACGAGCTCGACCTTGGTGCCGTTGATGCCGCCCGCCTTGTTCAGCGCCGCGAAGAAGGCGCTCGAACCCTGGTAGAGCCCCTGGCCGTTGGCCTTCTCGACGCTGCTGTTGTCGAAGGTGGTCCCGACGCGAACCGCCTTGTTCTGCGCCAGGGCCGGGAACCCCAGGCCTGCTGCGGCGGCGGTTGCTGCCAGTCCGGTCAGCGCACGCCGACGGCTGGTGGAAAGCGGCGCAATCGACTCGCGCGGCACTGGAACGGTCATGGTCGAAGTCTCCGGATGGGGATGTTTTGGTGACAAAAACTCACATTCTTTCAAGGAATGTAACGCACCTTCCCTCAATCCGGAATGACACGACGGCGGCTTCGCTAGAGCAATTCCTCGCCCACGATGGGCAGCAGCAGCCAGTTCTTGAAGCGCAGCCAGAGGAACTCGCCGGGCTCGTCCTCGTGCACGATGTCGCCGCCGGCGTCGTCGTATTCCAGCCACTGCACGCGGCGGCCGTCCGGCCCGAGGCGCAGGCGGTAGCCGAGGTTGACGCGCTCGCCGCCCATGAGCCTGTCGTAGTCCTTCACCAGCTCGGGACTGTCGATGACCAGCCCCATCTCGGTGTTGACCGCCGCCGAGCGGTGGTCGAGGTTCATCGAGCCGACGAAGAAGCGCTCGTCGTCCACCACCGCGAGCTTGGCGTGCAGCCGGCTGATCGATTTGCCGAAATCGCCGAAGCGCCCCGAGCGCCCGGTCAGCGTGGGTGCGATCTCGTAGATGGTGACGCCGATCTTGAGCATGTCGGCGCGGTAGCGCTCGTAGCCCGCGTAGGCCAGCGGCTCGTCGGTGGCGCCCAGCGAGTTGGTGACCACCGTGATGCGCCCGCCACGCTGAATGGCCGCCTTCATCATCGCCATGCCGCGCGCGCCCGGAATGAAATACGGCGAGCCGATCTTCACCTCGCGCTTGGCCGAATTGATGACGCCCAGCGCGCCCTCGGTCACGCTGCCTTCGTAGGCTGCGTCGGGCTTGCGCGTGATTTTCTCGGGGTCGTCCACGAACAGCGTCGACGGCGCCCAGTAGCGCTCCACGTTGCCGGCAATGAGCTGCTGCCCCACCGGCGACTTGTCGAGCACGTCGCGCTGGTGCATGGCCACGTCGGGCACCGCCGTGCGCGCGATGGCGTCGAACCGCTTCTGCGCCTCTTCCACCGGCATGCGCAGCGGCGCGATCTGCTCGATGGGTCGCACGTGCTCGCTGTTCCAGTAGCGGTCGAAGCCGGCGGACATCTGGCGCACCACCGGGCCGCTGGACAGCACGTCCATGTCGATGAAGTTGGCGGCTGTGCTGCGCATGAAGTACTCGTTGGCGATGTTGCGGCCGCCCGACACCGCGAAGCTGTTGTCGGCCACCAGCAGCTTGTTGTGCATGCGGTGGTTGATGCGGCCGAAGTCGGTCAGCGAGAACAGCAGCCGCGTCGCCAGCGAATCGGCGCGCGAGGGCAGCGGGTTGAACAGCCGCACCTCGATGTTCGGGAACGCCGACAGCGTGCTGAACACCTCGTCCTCTCCCGCCGTGTAGAGGTCGTCCACCAGCAGGCGCACGCGCACGCCGCGCGCGGCGGCCTCGCGCAGCTCCTTGAGGAACAGCAGGCCGACGTCGTCCTTCTGGATCAGGTAGTACTGCACGTCGAGCGACTTCTCGGCGTGCCGCGCGAGCGAGATGCGCGCGTCGAACGCGAAGGCCGCCTCCGGCAGCAGCCGGAAGCCCGACAGCGACGTGGATCCGCCCGGCGTGCCCCGGGCCGCGAGCTGCGCCAGTTCGGTCTGCGCCACGTCCGCGGCCGTGAAGGCGGTGGCCACGGGCATCGGCTTGCCCGGCGGCAGGCTCACGCAGCCGGCAAGCCAGAGGGAGGCCGCGCCCAGTGCCAGGGCGGCAAGTCGGCGGAGGTTGGCAGCACGCATGGGCCGAACTGTAGCTCGCGGCGGCCTGGCGTGTTCAGCGCCCTATGATCGACCCGCACAAAAGGGAAAAGAAGCGTGCTCAACGGCTTGTGGCTGGGTTTCTTCGGGGTGGCGGCGCTGGCCGCGCTGGGGCGCTGGCTCGTCGGCGGCGACCCGACGGTGTTCGCGGCGCTGGTCGAAAGCCTGTTTGCGATGGCGCGGCTCGCGGTCGAGGTGATGGTGCTGCTTTTCGGCACGCTCACGCTGTGGCTGGGCTTCCTGCGCATCGCCGAGGCGGCGGGGTTGGTGGGCTGGCTGGCGCGGCTTTTGGGGCCGCTTTTCCGGCGCCTGATGCCGGGCGTGCCGGCCGGGCACCCGGCGCTCGGCCTCATCACCATGAACTTCGCCGCCAACGCACTCGGGCTGGACAACGCCGCCACGCCCATCGGCCTGAAGGCCATGCGCGAACTGCAGCGGCTCAACCCCGACCCGGTGACGGCCACCAACGCGCAGATCCTGTTCCTGGTGCTGAACGCCTCGTCGCTCACGCTGCTGCCCGTGACCATCTTCATGTACCGCACGCAGCAGGGCGCGAGCGACCCCACGCTGGTGTTCCTGCCGATATTGCTGGCCACCAGCGCCTCGACGCTGGTCGGGCTGCTGTCGGTGGCGGTGGTGCAGCGCCTGCGGCTGTGGGACCCGGTGGTGCTGGCCTACCTGTTGCCCGGCGCGCTGCTGCTGGGCGGCTTCATGGCGCTGCTGGGCACGCTGTCGGCGGCGGCCATCGCGTCGCTGTCGTCGCTGCTTGGCAACCTCACGCTGTTCGGCGTGATCGTGTTGTTCCTGCTGGCCGGGGCCATCCGGCGCATCAAGGTGTACGAGTGCTTCATCGAAGGCGCGAAGGAAGGCTTCGACATTGCGAAGAACCTGCTGCCGTACCTGGTCGCGATGCTGTGCGCAATCGGCGTGCTGCGTGCCTCGGGCGCGCTCGACTTCGCGCTGAACGGCCTGCGCTGGCTGGTGACGGCGGGCGGCTTCGACGCGCGCTTCGTCGACGCCATGCCCACGGCGCTGGTCAAGCCTTTCTCGGGCAGCGCGGCGCGCGCGATGCTGATCGAGACCATGAAGAGCCAGGGCGTCGACAGCTTCCCGGCGCTGGTGGCCGCCACCATCCAGGGCAGCACCGAGACCACTTTCTACGTGCTGGCGGTGTACTTCGGTGCGGTCGGCATCCAGCGCACGCGGCATGCGGTGTCTTGTGCGTTGCTTGCCGAGCTGGCCGGGGTGATTGCTGCTGTCGCCGTCTGCTATTGGTTCTTTGGGTAGGCTTGGCGCCGATTCAGGGCGCGCTCACGCCGACGGGGTACCTTGCTCCGCGAATGTCCCCCGCCCTTCGGGCTCCTCCTTTATTTCGCTGCGCAAGGCACCCCATCGGCGTGATCGTTGTACAGAGCGGTCGTTGATCGGCCGAACACCAGCAGCGTGCCCTGTGCACAGGACACCGGGTGCTCCCCGCAGCGAAATAAAGGAGGAGGCCGCAGGCCGGGGGACATTCGCGGAGGGGAGTACCCGGTGGCCTGTGCACTCGCCCTGAAAAAACTACCGCCGCGGCTCCACCACAGGAAACATGGGCTCGAAGGTATCGAGCATCGACATCAGCTCGGCCAGCTTGGCCCGGTCGCCTTCGATCTTCACCTTCCCGGTCAACACGGCAGCCGGAAAGCTCGTCTCCTTCAGCGTCACCGCATCGAGCGTGGCCCGGCTCAATGTCACCGTCGCATCCGCGCCCGGCTGCTGCCCCGCGATGTGCGTCAACGCGGAGTTTTCCAGCGTCAACACGAACTGCTGGTTCGAATCGGTGAAGTTCCAGTTGATGACCAGCTTCTTGCCCTCCGCCTTGGCCGCGTCGAGCCGCACGCCCAGGAAATCGAAGAACAGGTCGTTGCTCACCGCCTTGAGCGTGTCAGCGTTCGCGCTGCTGCCGATCGAAATCTTCGGCACGCCATTGCGCAGCTCCATCGCGCCCACCAGGTAGGCGCTGCGCCAGGTGCCGGCCTCCGACTGATAGCCCAGCTGCTCCAGCGCGTCGGCGCCCAGTTCGCGGGCCGCGCGGTTCGACGGCTCCGCGTACACCACCTGGTTCATCGCGCTGGCCACCCAGCGGAACTCGCCCTTGCGGAAATCGTCGCGCGCACGCGCGATCACCGCGTCGGCACCGCCCATGTACTCGATCGTCTTCTTCGCATACGCCACCGGCGGCAGCGGATCCAGGTTGGCGGGGTTGGCGTCGTACCAGCCCAGGTACTTCTGGTAGACCGCCTTGGCGTTGTGGCGCAGCGTGCCGTAGTAGCCGCGCGCCGACCACTCCTGCGACAGGCTCGCGGGCATGCGCAGCGTCTCGGCGATGTCGGCCGCGGTGTAGCCCTGGTTCAGCAGGCGCAGCGACTGGTCGTTGATGAACTTGTACATGTCGCGCTGCTTCTTCAGCAGGTCGACGATGCGGTCCTGCCCGAAGGTGGGCCAATGGTGCTGCGCGATCAGCACGTCGGCCTTGCCGCCGAAGGCCACGCGCGCCTCGTCGATGTACTTCGACCACAGGTTGCCGTCGCGCACCTCGGCGCCGCGGATCGTGTACAGGTTGTGCATGTTGTGCGTCACGTCTTCCGCCATGTTGAGCACGCGGAACTGCGGCAGGTACATGAGCATTTCCGAAGGCGCCTCGGAGCCCGGCACCAGGTGGAACACGAACTGCACGCCGTCGATGGTGCGCGCCTCGGTCGGCTTGTCGATGCTGGCCGTGGGCGCGATCAGCGTGACCGTGCCGCGCGCCAGCGCCTTGCCCAGCCCCGTGTCGACCTGCCCGCGAACGCCCGGCGGCAGCAGCGAGCCGAACTGGTACTGCGAGCGCCGGCTCATCGCGTTGCCCGCGAGGATGTTCTCGGCCACCGCGGTTTCCATGAAGCCGGCGGGCGCCAGCACCTGCACCTTGCCGGCGGCCACGTCGGCCTCGGTGGTCACGCCCTTCACGCCGCCGAAGTGGTCGGCATGGCCGTGCGAATAGATCACCGTGCCGACCGGCTTCCTCGGCCGGTGCTGGTAGTACAGGTCGAGCGCGGCGCGCGCGGTCTCGGCGGTGAGCAGCGGGTCGATGACGATCAGCGAGCTGTCGCCTTCGACGATGGTCATGTTCGCCAGGTCGAAGCCGCGCACCTGGTAGACCCGGTCCGTCACCTGGAACAGCCCGTGCATGGCGTTCAGCTGTGCCTGCCGCCACAGGCTGGGGTTGACGGTGTCTGCGGGCACGTCGGCCTTGAGGAAGTCGTAGGGCTTCATGCTCCACGCCGGGCGCGGGCCGGCGCCGGGCACCAGCGCGTCGGGCACGGTGGCGATGAAGCCGCGCATGGCGTCTTCGAAGTCGCGGCGATCGGCGAAGGGCAGCGTCTTCGCCATGTCGGCGTTGGCCTGCAGCGTGGAAGGCTCGGGCGGCTTGGGGGCCGTCTGCGCGGAAACCGGCGGGGCACCCAGCATGCAGGCCAGCGCGACGAACCCGGCTGTACGGGAGAGGGAGGAAATCATGGCGCGATTCTCCGAACCGCTGAAAGCATTGGCAAATGCAAAATACGAAGTCTGATTTTCAGAAATTTGCAAAATGCAGCTGCGCCAGCTCCAGCATCTCGTCGCCCTCGCGGACCAGGGCAGCTTCGGCCGTGCGGCCCAGGCCGTGCACCTGTCGCAGCCCGCGCTTTCGCGCAGCATCGACACCCTCGAAGAAGGCCTGCAGGCCCGCCTGATCGACCGCGCCTACGGCACCGTGCGCTTCACCCAGGCCGGCGAGCTGGTGCTGGCCCGCGCCCGCGAGCTGCTGGCCGATGCCGCGCAGATCGAGCGCGACGTGCTGCAGCTCGAAGGCCTGGCCATCGGCAGCCTCGCGGTGGGCCTCGGGCCGTTCGCGGCCGGCACGCTGGGGCGCATGGCCCTGTCGCTCATGGCCCAGCGCCATCCGCAACTGCTGATGCGCATGGAAGTGGCCGACACGGCCAGCCTGTGCGAGCGCCTGCATCGCCGACAGCTCGACCTGTTCATCGCCGACACGCGCGACCTGAACAAGCAGCCCGGCCTGAAGCTGGCGCGGCTGCCCGACGTGCCGGTGTCCTTCTTCGTGCGGCCGAAGCACCCGCTGCTCAGACTGAAGCAGGTCACGCTCGAGAGCCTCATGGACTATCCCGTGGCCGGCCCGCAGTTGCCGGCCGAGGTGGCGGCGCAGTTCGACCGGCAGGCCAGGCACGGCAAAAGCGTCAAGGGCGGCGACCGCAGCCTGTTCAACGTGAGTTGCGACGACGCGGGCACGCTGCGGCACCTGGCGCTCACGGCCAACGCTGCCATCCTTGCGCCGCTGGCGCCCGCGCCGGGGCACGAAACCGGCGCGCTGGTGCCGCTGCCGGTGGCCGGCCTCACGGGCATGCAAACGCATTACAGCCTCGTGACGCTCGCAGGGCGTACCCTCTCGCCTGCGGCCACCGCCTATTCCCGGTTGGTGACCGAGTTGATGAGCCCCGCCAAGCAGCCCCCGGGTCGCTGAGCCAAAATGGCCTTCTGCCCTCCAAGCCCTCGCAGCCTTTTTCAGTGACCACTCTCCGCCGGGCCCAGCCGCCCTCCTTTTCTCCCGACGAGTTTCGTGAAGCGCTCGGCATGTTCGCCACCGGCGTCACCATCGTCACCGCCCGGGCGGCCGACGGCACGCTGGTCGGCCTCACGGCCAACTCCTTCAATTCCGTCTCGCTCGCGCCGCCGCTGGTGCTGTGGAGCCTGGCGCGCGCGGCCGGATCGATGCCCGCGCTCAGCGCCGGTTCGCACTACACCGTCAACATCCTGGCGGCCAGCCAGAAGGCGCTGGCCGAACGCTTCGCCACCAAGAACATCGACCGCTGGGCCGACGTGGCCTTCACCGAAGGCCTGGGCGGTGCGCCCGTGCTGGCCGGCGCCGCCGCGAGCTTCGAGTGCTTCAACCGCAGCCGCTACGACGAAGGCGACCATGTGATCTTCGTCGGCGAAGTGGAGCGCTGCACGCACGACATCGGCGCCTCGCCGCTGCTGTTCCACGGCGGGCGCTTCTACACGGAACACCCCTTGTGACCCTGCGCCCTGCGCTGATGGCCGTCCTGCTGCTCGCAGCGCAGGCCGGCATGGCGCAGGAAGCGGGCGGGCCGCTCAAGCAGAACTGGTTCGACGACCCGTTCTTCCAGGTGTCGGCGGGCCTGCCGGCCTGCCCAATGCCCGAGGGGCCGTTCTATACCGCCGAAGAACGCCGCGTGCAAACCCATTCGCGGCTGGAACGCGGCACCAGCTGCTGGCTGGCCGGCAAGTGCACCGACAGCAACGCCTACCGCTACGACAAGCCGCTGGCGCCCAAGGTGCGCGCCGCGCTGCGGGCGGTGCCCGGCGTGGACAAGGGCAGCGTGTGGGTGATGATCCAGCGGCGCTGGGTGTACCTGCAGGGCTGCGTGCCCAACGCCGCGCTGGCAAAAAGACTGGAGCGCACCGCCCGCGCCCTGCCCGACGTCGAGGCCGTGGTGCCCGACCTGATGGTGGGCACGCGCGGCAAGCCGCCCTACCCGCTGGCCGCGCAGTGACAGGCCCGGGGCGCTAGAGCGCCGACTCGTGCCAGTGCCGCAGCAGCAGCCGGCCGATGGCGCTCACCGCCAGGAAGAACACGAAGCCCAGCAGCGTCGCCGCGATCACCTCGGCGAACAGCAGCGCGGTGTACATGCGCCCCTGCGCGAACACGATCTGCACGCCCAGGCCGCCTTCGGCATTGCCCGAGCCGATGATGAACTCGCCCACGATGGCGCCGATCACCGACAGCCCCGCCGAGATGCGCAGCCCCGCGAAGATGTGCGGCAGCGAGCCCGGCAGCCGCAGTTTCCAGAACGACACCAGCCCGCCCGCGCGGTGCAGCGCGAACAGCTCCGCCAGGTTGCGCGAGGTCGAACGCAGGCCCAGCATCGTGTTGTTGATGATCGGGAACAGCGACATGATGAAGCTCACGATCACCACCGACAGCTCGTTGTAGCCGAACCAGAGCACGATCAGCGGCGCGATCGCCACCACCGGCACGGTCTGCAGCAGCACCGCATACGGATACAGGCTGCGCTCCAGCAGCCGCGACTGCGCCAGCACGGCCGCACCCGCGATGCCGAGCACGATGGCCATTGCGTAGCCCAGCAGCGCCTCCTTCAGCGTCGACAGCGTGGCGCCGATCAGCACGCCGGCGTTCTCCGCCGTGGCGGCCGCCACTTCCTGCGGCGACGGCAGCAGGTAGCCCTTGCCCTGGTAGACGGTGGCGCTCAGCAGCCACCAGAGGCCGATGGCCAGCAGCGCGACCACCAGCACCGGGGCGGCGTTGCGCACGAAGGCTGCGGCGGGGGAAGAAATGGATCCTTGCGTCATCGCCGTCTCCTCACGCAACCGCCTGTGCGCGATGCTGCGCGCGCAGCACCGCCGTCACCTGCCCGGTCAGCGCCGCGAAGCCCGCGCTGGCGCGCAGCTCCGGCGCGCGCGGGAATCCGAAAGGCACGTCGATCACGTCGAGGATGCGCCCCGGCCGCGGCGACATCACCACCACCCGGTTCGACAGGTACACCGCCTCGTGCACGTTGTGCGTCACCAGCACGCCGGTGAAGCCGGCCTGGCGCCACAGCGACGACAGCTCCTCCTGCAGCACGTCGCGCGTGAGTTCGTCGACCGCCGCCAGCGGCTCGTCGAGCAGCAGCAGCCCGGGCCGCAAGGCCAGCGCACGCGCCAGCGACAGCCGCATGCGCATGCCGCCCGAAAGCTGGTGCGGGTACGACTTCTCAAATCCGGCGAGCCCCACCAGCTTGAGCGCCTCGGCCGCGCGGGGCCGGTAGCTGGCCGGCGCGTGGCCTTCGAGCTCCATCAGCAGCTGCGCGTTGCGTTCCACCGTGCGCCAGGGCAGCAGCGCGGCCTCCTGGAACACGAAGGCGGTCTCCATGCCATCGGGCCGGGTGCAGCGCCCGGTGCTCGGCTCCACGAGCCCCGCCATGATGCGCAGCAGGGTCGACTTGCCGCAGCCCGAAGGCCCGACGATGGAAACGAACTCGCCCGGGCGCAGCGCGAAGTCGACCGTGTCCAGCGCCAGCAACCCGCCATCCTTGCGCGTGTCGAAACGCTTCGACACGCCCTCCAGCCCGACGGCCGCGCCGCTCATGGGGCGCAGCCCGGCACCAGCGTGCGGTCGTAGCCCTGCTTCGCGTCGAAGTTCGCCGGCAGGAAATTGACGCTGCGCAGCTGGCCCGCCAACTCGTTCCAGCGTGCGTCGCTCATGCAGCCGATGCGGCCCAGGTCGTGGGAGATCAGCGTCTCGATCATTTCCTTGTTGGCCGCATCGTAGATCTCGGGCGTCATCTGCTTGTTCATGCCGGTGATCAGCGGCTTGAGCCCCTGCGGGTTGCGCACGTAGTTGGCCCAGCCCTTCTGCACCGCCGCGATGGTGGCCTTCACCAGCGCGGGGTTCTTGCGGATCATGTCGTCGGTGGTGAAGAGCACGTCGTACGGCCGGTAGCCCAGCGACGCCAGCGTGATCTGCTGCACCTGCACGCCGGCCGCGGCCATGCGCGCGGGCAGGAAGAGCGAGTAGCCCTGCTGCACCATCTTCGGGTCGTTGCGGAACAGGCTCAGGTCGCCGCTCACCGGGATCTCGCGCGTGCCGGCGAGCTTGTACTGCTTCTTCGTCCACTCCCAGTAGGCGTTGCCGAGGTTCACCGCGAAGGTGCGGCCCTGCAGGTCGGTGATGGACTTCACCGCCGGGTCGGCGTGATAGACCAGCGTGTAGGGCACGTAGTCGAGGTGCGCGAACACCGCGCGCACCGGCGCGCCGCGCAGGCGGGCCAACAGCACGTCGTCGGCGTTGCCGATGCCGAACTCGGCCTGGCCCGAGGCCACCTGCGGAATGGTCTGGATCTTCGGGCCGCCCTGCAGCACGCTGATCTCGATGCCGGCCTCCTTGCCGAGCTTGTCCTGCTGGGCCTGCCAGTAGCCGGCCTGGTCGGGCTGGGCGAACCAGTTGCTGAGGATGCGCACTGGCTTGGGCGCGTCGGCGGCCTGTGCCGCGAGCGGAAGCAACGTGGCCAGCGCAAAAGCGAGCGCGAGAGGACGAAGGGCGGAAGAAATCATGATGCGGACACCTTGAGCCAGGGAAGTTGCGCCGCCGTGTAGCGGAAGGTCTGGAACACGCTGTTCTGCCGGCCGGGCACGTATTTGCGCGCGGCTTCGTCGGGGTATTCGGCGAACCAGGGAATCACGTACTCCCACACCACCTCGCCGGCCGGCGTGACCTCGAACAGGCGCCCGGTGGCCGACTCGGTGACGTGCGTGTTGCCGTTGGGCAGTCGCTGCGCGCTGCCCATGTAGGCGGTGTAGAACGCGTTGACCAGTTCGTCCGCGTACTGCCACACGACCTCGTTGGAGGCCGGGTCGATTTCGAGAACGCGGGAGAACGCCACATGCTTGCCGGTGCGGAAGTTGCCGTTGTCGAAAGCAAGAATGTTGCCGTTGTCCAGCGCGACCGGCGCATGCTGGTGCGACAGCACCGACGGCGGAATGTGCAGCTTCACGCCGCCCGTGGCGCGGTCGACGCCCACGATGCCCGAGGTGGTGCGCAGGCTCATGAGCACCAGCCCCTCGCGCGTCACGTCCAGGCCGTTCACCAGCGGCCAGTGGGTGCGGCCGAAGCCGGGGTGGATGGGGAAGTCTTCCGGCTTCAGGTGCTCCCAGGCCTTCCATTCCCACACCAGCTTGCCGTTGCGGTCGACCTCGCGGATCACGTCGCCGTACATCGTCTCGTCGGGGCCGTGCGCCGTGCCGCCGGGCACGCGCTCGGCAAAGCCGGGCGGCACGGGCGCGCAGCCTGCGTACAGCAGGTGGCCGTTGGCCAGCCAGCGGGCGTCGTGGTGGTGCGTCGGATCCTGGTAGCGCCAGACGATCTCGCCCGCGGGCGTGGCCTCGTAGAAATCGCCGCCGTGCCACAGCGACCAGGCGCCGTAGATCTCGGGCGAATCGGCGTGGTTGCCGTTGTAGCCGAGGTTGCCGTTGGGCAGGATCACGGCCGCGCGGCCCGGGCGCACCGGCATCTTCCACTGGTGCGCGACGCGGCCCTCGATGTCGATCAGGTAGACGTTGCCGTCGTCGGTCTGCGGCGCGATCAGGGTGTAGCCGCCGGCGCTGAGCGCCGGGTCGTGGGCGATCAGGCCGACGCCGCGGCGGCGCTGGGTGATCTGGTCTACGGTGGTGGTGGGCACGGAACGAACCTCGGGGAGATTGAAGAATGGCGCGAATGTAGGACGCATCGCCCGTCAGGAAAATCTGTTTGTTTTGTACGGTGCGTATGGAAATTCCATACACTCCCCGGCCATGCGCGCCATCTCCCAGACCTTCCGCTGTTTCGACGAAGTGGCCCGCCGCGGCTCGGTGCGCAAGGCCGCCGAGGCGCTGCACCTCACGGCGGCCGCCGTGCACCAGCAGGTGCTCAACCTCGAGGAACAGGTGGGCACGCCGCTGTTCGACCGGCTGCCGCGCGGCATGCAGCTCACCACGGCCGGCGAGATCATGGTGGCCGCCGTGCGGCGCGGCCAGCGCGACTTCGACAACGCCCTGGCCCAGGTGGAAGACCTGCGGTCGCTGCGGCGCGGGCACATCAACCTGGCGGTGTCGCATTCGTCGGCCGAGCAGCTGGTGCCCGAGGTCATCGAGGCCGCCATGAAGCACTACCCCGGCGTGACCTACAGCGTGCGCTCGGGCAGCGGCGAGAACATCCTGAAGTGGGTGGCCAACGGCGAGTCGGACATCGGCTTCTGCCTTCGCCGCAAGCCGCCGCCCGGCGTGGAAGAGATCCGCGCGTTCCCGCAGCACCTGGGCCTGGTCACGCCGCCGGGCCATCCGCTCACGGCGGCCAGCAAGCTGCCGCGCCTGCGCGACTGCCTCGATCACCCGCTGATCCTCATGACGCCCGACACCGAGCTGCGCGCCATGGTCGACCAGATCGACCACCGCGAGCACCGCAAGGTGCGCCCGCTGGTGGAGACCAGCTCGGTCGCGATGGTGCGGCGCCTGGTGGCCGGCGGCACCGGCATCGGCTTTCTCATTCCGGAGAACGTGGCCGAGGACGTGGAGCGCGGCACGCTGGTGTGGACCGGCCTGGCCGACGCGGGCGCGCGCTCGTTCAGCTGCCTCTACCAGCGCGCCGGCCAGACCACGGCGGTGGCCATGGGCATGTTCCTGCAGTTCCTGGAAGCCGCGCTGCTGGCCATCGAGAAGCGCTTCGAGCGGCAGGCGCCGCTGCCGTCGCTGAACGGCTTCGCGCAGTAAACACGCCGGCGCGATACGATCATCGGACGAATTACGCGGCTTTTTTCCAGCCGCGACCGACCGACAGCAGCGAATGATCCAGCGCAAGACCCACCTCGACTCCCTCGCCATCGGCCTCCTGATCGCCTGCTGCGCGTTCTGGGGACTCCAGCAGATCCTCATCAAGACCACCGTGGCCGAGGTGCCGCCGATGTGGCAGGCCTCGATCCGCATGGTGGGCGCCACCGCGCTGCTGTGGCTGTGGTGTGTGTGGCGGCGCGTGCCGCTGTTCGAGCGCGACGGCACGCTGTGGCCGGGGCTGCTGGCCGGGCTGCTGTTCTCGGGCGAGTTCGCGGGCATCTACCTGGGGCTGCAGAACACCAGCGCGTCGCGGCTCACCGTGTTCCTCTACACCGCGCCGTTCTGGGTGTCGCTTTTGCTGCCGCGCTGGGTGCCGGCCGAGCGGCTGCGCGGCTTCCAGTGGCTGGGCCTGTTCATCGCGTTCTCGGGCGTGGTGCTGGCCTTCAGCGAGGGCTTCGGCCACATGAGTTCGTCGCAGCTGGTGGGCGACGCCATGGGCCTCGCGGCCGGCGCCCTGTGGGGCCTGACCACGCTCACGCTGCGCACCACCAAACTGGCCACGGCCAGCGCCGAGAAGACGCTGTTCTACCAGGTGGCGGTCACCGCGGCGATGTGCCCGCTGCTGTCGCTGGCGCTCGGCGAGCACTGGGGCTTCGCCTATTCAGCCGGCGCCTGGACCTCCATCGGCCTGCAGACCGTGATCGGCGCCTTCGCGAGCTACCTCACCTGGATGTGGCTTCTGCGGCACTACCCGGCCACGCAGATGTCGTCCTTCACCTTCCTCACGCCGCTGTTCGCGCTGGTTTTCGGCGTGGTGGTGCTCAAGGAGCCGCTCACGGTGCAGCTGATCGTGGCGCTGATCGGCGTGGCGCTGGGCATCGTGCTGGTGAACCGGCGGCCTGCGGTACAACGCGCCGCATGAACGGCAACACCATGAACTTCCAGCCGGTGCTCGACGAGATCGTCGCCACCCTGCGCCCGCAGATCGACCAGGGCTGCCCCGGCGGCACCGTGGCCAGCTACATCCCGGCGCTGGCGCGCATCGACGCGCGGCAGTTCGGCATCGCGCTGCGCACCTGCGACGGCACCGAGGCAGGCGCGGGCGACTTCGAGACGCCCTTCTCCATCCAGAGCGTGTCCAAGCTCTTCACGCTCACGCTGGCCATGCAGCGCATGGGCGACGCGCTGTGGGAGCGCATCGGCCGCGAGCCCTCGGGCAATCCGTTCAACTCGCTGGTGCAGCTGGAGAACGAACAGGGCAAGCCGCGCAACCCTTTCATCAATGCCGGCGCCATCGCGGTGGCCGACCGGCTGGTGAGCCAGGCCAAGGCCGGCGGCGGCAGCGCCAAGGCCGACATCCTCGCGCTCATGGCCAACCTGTGCGGCGAGCCCATCGCCTTCGACGACGAGGTGGCGCAGTCCGAAGCCGACACGGGCTTTCGCAACTTCGCGCTGGCCAACTTCATGAAGAGCTTCGGCAAGATCGACAACGACGTCGCCACCGTGCTCGACACCTACTTCCACCAGTGCGCGCTGCGCATGAGCTGCCGCCAGCTGGCGCGCGCCGCCGCCTTCCTGTGCCGCGACGGCGCGCACCCGGTCGAAGGCCAGCCCGATATCACCGGCGAGCGGCAGACCCGCCGCATCAACGCGCTGATGCTCACCTGCGGCACCTACGACGCGGCCGGCGACGTGGCCTTCTCCATCGGCCTGCCCTGCAAGAGCGGCGTGGGCGGCGGCATCGTGGCCGTGGTGCCCGACAAGCTCACGCTGTGCGTCTGGTCGCCGGCGCTCGATGCCACCGGCAATTCGCTGCTGGGCATGAAGGCGCTGGAGCTGTTCGTGGCGCGCACGGGGCTGTCGGTGTTCTGATTGACGTTGCCCCTCAGGCCGCGGCCGCCACCGGCGCCGTCGCCAGGCAGCCCATGCCCTCGAGCGATGCCTCGACCGCCTCGTCGAGCGGCGTGTGCGGCTCGCGGCCCAGCAAGGCCACCAGCTTCGCGTTGTCCATGCCCACGGGCGTTTGCCACAGGTAGCGCATCTCGCGCATTTCACGGAAGGTGGCGACGAAGGGCGAAGCCAGCGTCAGCAGCCACCACGGAAAGGCCGACACCCGCGCCTCGGTGCCGGTGCGGCGCATCACCGCCTTGCGGATGGCGCCGCTCATGCGCGTGCCGTCGGCGTCCCAGTGGCCGGCCATGTGGAAGCGCGCGAAGGGCTCGAGCCGGTCGCGCCGCGCCAGCAGCTCGACCATGGTGCGCGCCACGTCCGGCAGGTACGACCACTGGTGGCCGATGCCGGCGCGGCCAGGGTAGCTCACCGCCTTGACCGGCTGCCCCGCCTTCACCAGCCCCTGAGAGAACCAGTTGTTGCCGGCCCGGGGACCGAAGAAGTCACCGGCGCGCACGATCAGCACGCGGGCGCCCTCGCGGCTCGCGTCTTCGAGGCGCTTCTCCATCTCGACGCGGATCGCGCCCTTGCGGGTGGCCGGATGCTGGGGCGATGTTTCGGCCAGCAGCGGAAAGGCGTCGGGGCCGAAGTTGTAGACCGTGCCCGGCAGCACGATGGTCGCGCCGTCCGCCTTGGCGGCGGCGATGGTGTTGTCGAGCATCGGCAGCACCAGCTGCGACCAGTTGCGGTAGCCCGGCGGGTTGACCGCATGCACGATGACCGCGCAGCCCCTCGCGGCCTGCCGCACGGCCTGCGCGTCCATCGCGTCGCCGGCCAGCCAGGTGATGCCGTCGCGCTTTCCTTCGCTCGCGCCGCGCTTCAGTGCGCGCACCTCCCAGCCCGCGTCGCGCAGCTGGCGGGCCACCTCGCCGCCGATGCCGCCCGTCGCGCCAAGGACCAGAACCGTGTTGTCGTTGCCGTGTGCCATGGAATGCTCCAGAACAGTTGTCGATGGATGAATTCTGGAACCGGGCCGGTTCGATTGGAATTACCGAACATGAGCCAGCAGCTATACATTTATGCATGACTTCGAACATCGGCTGGGAGCTCTACCGCTCCTTCCTCGGCGTGCTGCGCGAGGGTTCTCTCTCGGGCGCGGCGCGCGCGCTGGGCATCACCCAGCCCACGGCGGGGCGCCACGTGGCGGCGCTCGAGGAAGCGCTGGGCGTGGTGCTTTTCACCCGCTCGCAGGTCGGCCTGCTGCCCACCGAAGTGGCGCTGGCGTTGCGCACGCATGCCGAGGCCATGGAAAGCACCGCCGCATCGCTGCAGCGCGCCGCCAGCAGCCAGGGCGAAGGCGTGCGCGGCGTGGTGCGGGTGTCGGCCAGCGAGGTGATCGGCGTCGAGGTGCTGCCGCCCATCGTGGCGCGGCTGCGCGAGGAGCATCCGGCGCTGAAGGTCGAGCTGGTGCTGACCAACCGCGTGCAGGACCTGCTGCGGCGCGAGGCCGACATCGCCGTGCGCATGGTGCGACCCCGGCAGGAGCAGCTGGTGGCGCGCCGCATCGGGAACATCGAGCTCGGCTTCCATGCGCACCGCGACTACCTCGCGCGCCACGGCACGCCGCGCCGGCTCGAGGAACTGGCCGGCCACGCGGTCATCGGCTACGACCAGCCCTCGGCCTTCGTGCGCAACGCGGGCAAGTCGCTGCCGGGCTACAGCCGCGACAGCTTCTCGCTGCGCACCGACAGCGACCTCGGGCAACTGGCGCTCATACGCGCCGGCGCGGGCATCGGCGTGTGCCAGGTCGGCCTGGCCCGGCGCACCGAGGCGCTGGTGCGGCTGATGCCGCGCGCCATGGCGCTCAAGCTCGACACCTGGGTCACCATGCACGAGGACCTGCGCAACAGCCCGCGCTGCCGCGCCGCCTTCGACGCATTGGCCGAGGGACTGCAACAGTACGTTGACGGCCAGGAAGACGCCGGCGCGCGGGGGAAAATGGCCCGCGCAAGCAAACAGGCCTCCGAATGACAGAACCATCGAACGAATCCGACACCCTCCCCCTGCAGGAAGCCCGCCTCTGGCGCGACGACACCTGGACCGCCCGCGTCATCAAGAACGAGGAAGACGACGGCTGGGCCGTCGAGATGACCCGCCACGGCGACCCCGAGCCGGCCCTGGTCGGCCCCTGGACCATGGGCCGCGACAAGAAGAACCCCAAGCCGCTGGACGGCCCCGCCTTCTCCACGCTGGTGAAGACCGCCGCCGAAGTGATCCGCCGCCACGAGCAGCAACTGCACGCCACGCTCAACAAGAGCGTGACCGTCACAGCGCGCAACGACCAGCGTGTGCGCGTGGCGCTGGCCATCGTGCCCGACGAGGACAACCCCTCGGCCACGCTCAGCGCCTACGACGATGCCGACGACGCCGAGCTCGCCAGCGTGAGCGTGTCGCCCGCCTTCAGGCTCACGGCCGCAAGCGCCAGCGCATGGATCGAGTCGGGCTACGCGCGCCCGCGCTGAGCGCGAATAACACATGAATCGCGATTTCGCCAATTAGCGAAACAGCGTATGTTCATGCCGGGGTGAGTTGAGAAGAATCCGCCCCAACGAGCAATCGTTACCAGTCATACGACACCCGCTGCCAGTGCTGCCAGCGAGGCGTCGGGCAATAAAGCCCGAATCGGTTTCACCACCGGTTCGGGCTTTTTTGTTTTCTCGGCCGCAAGGAAACTTTTCGAAACGGATGCGCTGCATCCGGTGGCGAAGCCTTGCCCAAAGAAAACGCACTGGCAGCCGAACGCCCGTTTGCAGGGCCGCGCCGCGGGAGGAGACACCCAACGCGCGGTTCCGAAGGTCGGATCTTCCTGATGACTCGCACAAACACAAAGGAATTTGACATGACGAACGCTTTCAACCGCCGCCAGATCGTGAAGACCGGCGGCTCGATGATCGTGCTGGGCGCCGCGGGCGGCGTGGCCGGCATCGCATCGGCGCAGGACGGCGGCACCGTGAAACTCGGCCTGCTGCATTCGCTCTCGGGCACCATCGCCATCGCCGAGGCCTCGCTGGTCGATGCCGAGAAGCTCGCCATCGAGGAGATCAACGCGTCCGGCGGCGTGATGGGCAAGAAGATCGAGGCCGTGGTGGAAGACGGCGCCAGCGAGAACCCGGTGTTCGCCGAGAAGGCGCGCAAGCTGCTGGAGCGCGACAAGGTGGCCGCCATCATCGGCTGCTACACATCGGCCTCGCGCAAGGCGCTGCTGCCGGTGCTCAACCAGGCCAAGGGACTGCTGTTCTACCCGACCTACTACGAAGGCCAGGAGCAGGACAAGCGCGTGTTCTATCCCTCGCAGGAGGCCACGCAGTCGGTGATCGCGGCGGTCGAGTGGATGGCGCGCGAGAAGGGCAAGAGCTTCTTCCTGGTGGGCTCCGACTACATCTACCCGCGCACCTGCAACAAGATCGCCAAGCCCGCCATCGCCAAGGCCGGCGGCAAGGTGCTCGGCGAGGAGTACGCGCCGCTGGGCCACACCGAGTTCTCGTCGATCATCAACAAGATCAAGGCCGCCAAGCCCGACTGCATCTACAGCACCGTGGTGGGCGGCTCCAACGTGGCCTTCTACAAGCAGCTGCGCGCGGCGGGACTGGACGGCGCCAGGCAGGTGCTGCTGTCCACCGTGGTGTCGGAGAACGAGATCGACGGCATCGGCAAGGACAACGCCGCCGGCTACTACGCCTGCATGGGCTACTTCCAGAGCATCAAGTCGCCGGCCAACGAGAAGTTCGTGAAGGCCTTCAAGGCCAAGTACGGGCAGGACCGCGTGATCGGCGACCCGATGGAGGTGGCCTACAACAGCGTCTACCTGTGGAAGCTGGCGGTGGAGAAGGCCAAGTCCTTCGACGTCGACAAGGTCACGGCGGCAGCGGCGGGCGTGGAAATAGAAGCGCCCGAAGGCACGGTGCGCGTGCACGCCACCAACCACCACGTGTGGAAGAAGGTGCGCGTGGGCCGCGCCCGGCCCGACGGGCAGTTCGACATCGTGTGGGAATCGCCCCAGCTGGTCGAGCCCAACCCCTTCCCGAAGGTCTGAACGCGATGAACTTCGACATCGCGGTGATGCAGGTGTTCAACGGCGTGAGCCTGTTCACCATCCTGCTGCTGATGGCGATCGGGCTGGCCATCGTGTTCGGCCTGATGGGCGTCATCAACATGGCGCACGGCGAGCTGATGGCCCTGGGCGCCTACATGACCTACCTGGCCGCGCGCTTCTTCGAGCACTTCGCGCCGGGCTTCATGGACCTGTACCTGTTCGCCGCGATTCCGTTCGCGTTCGCGGTGACCTTCGCGTTCGGCTATGTGCTGGAGCGCGGCTTCATCCGCTTCTTCTACGACCGCCCGCTGGACACCCTGCTCGCGACCTGGGGCCTGAGCCTGATGCTGCAGCAGGCCTACCGCTCGATCTTCGGCGCGCAGGAGGTGAGCGTGCCGCTGGCCTCGTGGCTCGCCGGGGCGTGGGAGCCGACGCCGGGCATCCAGCTGCCGCTCACGCGCATCTTCATCGTGGGGCTCACGGCCCTGGTCGCGACCGGCGTGTACCTGCTGCTGTACCGCACGCCGTGGGGGCTCAAGGTGCGCGCGGTGACGCAGAACCGCGCCATTGCCGGCGCGGTGGGCATCGACACGCACCGGGTGGACGCCATGACCTTCGCGCTGGGCTCGGGCCTGGCGGGCATCGCGGGCGCGGTGTTCACCATGATCGGCTCGACCAACCCGGGCACGGGGCAGCTCTACATCGTCGACTCGTTCATCGTGGTGGTGTTCGGCGGCGTGCAGAGCCTGGTGGGCACCGCGCTCTCGGGCTTCTCCATCGCGCAGTCGCAGACCTGGCTGGAGTACCTGATGAGCGGCTCGATGGCCAAGGCGACGATCCTGCTGCTGGTGATCGTGGTGCTGTACTTCCGGCCCAACGGGCTGTTCGCCACGCGGTCGAGGAGCTGAGGGCATGTTGTCGAAACTCTCTCCCCAACGCAGGCGCGACATCGGCGCGATGGCCGCGGTGCTCCTGCTGCTGGCCGTGGTGCTGCCTGCCGCGCTCGATCCGTTCCGGCTCAACCTTGTGAGCAAGTACCTGGCCTTCGCCTTCGTCGCGGTCGGCGTGGTGCTGACCTGGGGCTACGGCGGCGTGCTGAGCCTGGGCCAGGGCATGTTCTTCGGCCTGGGCGGCTACATGATGGCGATGTTCCTCAAGCTCGAAGCCTCGGCGCCCGAGCTGCCGGACTTCATGGTGTGGAGCAGCGTCGACCAGCTGCCTTCGTGGTGGGTTCCGTTCCACTCGCTGGGCTGGACCGTCGTCGGCATCCTCGCCGTTCCCGCGGTGCTGGCTTACGTGTTCTCCTACGCCATCTTCAAGCGGCGGGTGAGCGGCGTGTACTTCGCGATCGTCACGCTGTCGCTGGCGCTCACGCTCACCGTGGTGGTCATCGGCCAGCAGGGCGACACCGGCGGCGCCAACGGCATCACCGATTTCCGCACGCTGCTGGGCCTGGACATCGCGGGCGACGACGCCAAGCGCACGATGTATTTCGTCGAGGTGCTGGCGATCGCGCTGGTGATGGCGGTGTCGCTCGTCATCGTGCGCAGCCGCTTCGGCAAGATCCTCATCGCCATCCGCGACCGGGAAGACCGCGTGCGCTTCAGCGGCTACAACACGGCGCACATGAAGGCCTTCGTGTTCGCGGTGGCCGCGGTGCTGTCTTCCATCGGCGGGGCCTTCTACAGCCTGCAGGTGGGGCTGATCGCGCCGGGCGTGATAGGCGTGGTGGCCTCGGTGGAGATGGTGATCTACGCGGCGGTGGGCGGCCGGCTGTCGATACCGGGTGCTGTCGTCGGTGCGCTGCTGATCGGCTTTCTCAAGTCGTACCTGTCCGAGACCTTTCCTGAAGGCTGGCTGTACTTCCTGGGCGCCGTGTTCATCCTCGTGGTGTGGGCCATGCCCGAGGGGCTCGCGGGCCTGGGCGCGAGGCTGCTGCGCCGGCGCGGCGCGGAGGCCGCGCCATGAACGCGACCATGACCATGCCCAACGGCGGCCTGCCGCAGGCCGCCTCGGCGGTGCCGCCTTCGAACGAGCAGATCCTTCGCGTCGAAGACCTCACCGTGTCCTTCGACGGCTTCAAGGCGGTGGACGGCCTGAGCCTTGCGGTCGAGCGCAACGAGCTGCGCGTGATCATCGGCCCGAACGGCGCGGGCAAGACCACGCTGCTGGACATGATCTGCGGCAAGACCCGTCCGAGCGCGGGCCGCGTGCTGTTCAACGGCCAGGACCTCGGCCGCCTGAACGAGTACGAGATCGTGCGTGCCGGCGTGGGCCGCAAGTTCCAGACGCCCTCGGTCTACGAAGACCTCACGGTGCTGGAGAACTTCGAGATCTCGCTGCCGCGCATGCACGGGCTGCTGCAATCGCTGGCCTTTCGCCGCACCGCCGCGCTGCGCGAGCGCATCGACGCGATGGCGGCCGACGTGTTCCTGCTCGACCAGCTCGAGCGCCGCGCGGGCCAGCTCAGCCACGGCCAGAAGCAGTGGCTGGAGATCGGCATGCTGCTGATGCAGGAGCCCGAACTTCTTCTGCTCGACGAGCCCGTGGCCGGCATGAGCCCGCGCGAGCGCGAGCAGACCGGCGACCTGCTGCGGCGCATCTCGGTGGGCAAGTCGGTGGTGGTGATCGAGCACGACATGGACTTCGTCAAGCGCATCGCCCACCGCGTGACCGTGCTGCACCAGGGCCGGCTGCTGAGCGAGGGAACGGCCGCCGAAGTGCAGTCCGACCCGCGCGTGATCGACGTGTACCTGGGCCATTGAGCACAAGGAGAAACAGATGCTCGAAGTCTCCGAACTCGACGTCGCCTATGGCGAGTCGCACGTCATCCGCGATGTTTCGCTGCGCGTCGCGCCCGGCGAGGCGGTGGCCATCATGGGCCGCAACGGCATGGGCAAGACCACGCTGCTGAAGTCGCTCATCGGCCTGCTGCCCGCGCGCGGCGGCAGCATCCGCCTGGGCGGCGCCGACATCACGAAGCTGCCGAGCTACCAGCGCGTGGCGCAGGGCCTGGCCTTCGTGCCGCAGGGGCGCATGGTGTTCCCGTTCCTCACGGTGGAGCAGAACATTCTCTCGGGCGCCGCGAAGTCCGGCCACCGCACGGTGCCCGACTACCTCTACCGCTTCTTCCCCGTGCTCAAGGACATGAAGCAGCGCAAGGCCGGCAACCTCTCGGGCGGCCAGCAGCAGATGCTGGCGATTGCGCGCGCGCTCATCTCCGAGCCCAAGCTGCTGATCCTCGACGAGCCGACCGAGGGCATCCAGCCTTCGATCATCAAGGAGATCGCGCAGACACTGAACGTGCTGCGCGCCGAGCGCGGCTTCGCCATCGTGGTGTCGGAGCAGGTGCTGAGCTTCGCGCTCGACCTGGCCGACCGCTTTCTCGTCATCGACCGCGGGCGCCTCGTGCACGACGAGGCGCGCGCAACGCTCGACCAGGACAAGGTCAGGTCTTTCCTGACCGTGTGAGAGCCCATCCCTTTTTTCTTCAACCCCTCTTTCAGGAGCAGCGTCATGAGACATGGTGATATTTCGAGCAGCAACGATTGCGTGGGCGTCGCGGTCGTCAACTACAAGATGCCCCGCCTGCACACCAAGGCCGAGGTGCTGGACAACGCCCGCAAGATCGGCGAGATGCTGGTCGGCATGAAGAAGGGCCTGCCGGGCATGGACCTGGTGGTGTTCCCCGAATATTCCACCCACGGGATCATGTACGACGCCAAGGAGATGTACGACACGGCCGCCACCGTGCCCGGCGAGGAGACGGCCATCTTCGCGGACGCCTGCCGCCGCGCCAACGTGTGGGGCGTGTTCTCGCTGACCGGCGAGCGCCACGAGGAGCATCCGAACAAGGCGCCCTACAACACGCTGATCCTCATGAACAACCAGGGCGAGATCGTCCAGAAGTACCGCAAGATCATGCCGTGGGTGCCCATCGAGGGCTGGTACCCGGGCGACTGCACCTACGTGAGCGAAGGCCCCAAGGGCATGAAGATCAGCCTGATCATCTGCGACGACGGCAACTACCCCGAGATCTGGCGCGACTGCGCGATGCGCGGCGCCGAACTCATCATCCGCTGCCAGGGCTACATGTACCCGGCCAAGGAGCAGCAGATCATGGTGTCGAAGGCCATGGCCTTCATGAACAACACCTACGTGGCGGTGGCCAACGCGGCGGGCTTCGACGGCGTGTACTCGTACTTCGGCCATTCCGCGCTCATCGGCTTCGACGGCCGCACGCTCGGCGAATGCGGCGAGGAAGAGATGGGCATCAACTACGCCGAGCTTTCCATGGGCCTGATCCGCGACGCGCGCAAGAACGGCCAGTCGCAGAACCACCTGTTCAAGCTGGTGCACCGCGGCTACACCGGCACCATCAACTCCGGCGACGGCGACAAGGGCGTGGCGGCCTGCCCGTACAACTTCTACACCCAGTGGATCAACGACCCCGAGGGCACGCGCGAGATGGTGGAGTCGTTCACGCGCAGCACGGTGGGCACGCCCGAATGCCCGATCGAAGGCATTCCGAACGAGCCGGCCAAGCACCGATGAACGCGGCGGTCCCCGATCCGCTGGCCGCCTACCGCATCGAGGCCGAGCCCTTCTACCGTCCCGCGGGCAACGAGGTGGCGCTCTACCGGCAGGCGTACCGCCACCGCATGCCGCTGATCCTGAAAGGCCCGACCGGCTGCGGCAAGACGCGCTTCGTGGAGCACATGGCGTGGTCGCTGGGCCGGCCGCTGGTGACGCTGGCCTGCAACGAGGACATGACGGCCTCGGACCTCGTCGGGCGCTACCTGCTCGACGCCAACGGCACCGCCTGGCACGACGGGCCGCTGACGCTGGCGGTGCGGCACGGCGGCATCTGCTACCTCGACGAAGTGGTGGAGGCGCGGCAGGACACGACCGTGGTGATCCACCCGCTGACGGATGCGCGGCGCATATTGCCGCTCGACAAGAAGGGCGAGCTGGTACACGCGCACCCCGATTTCCAGCTGGTGGTGTCGTACAACCCCGGCTACCAGAGCAGCGCGAAGGACATGAAACCCTCGACGCGCCAGCGCTTCGCGGCGCTGGAGTTCGACTACCCCGGCAGCGCGCTGGAGGCGAAGATCGTCGCGCACGAGGCCGGCGTCGAACCCGGGCTCGCCGCGAAGCTGGTGGCCATCGCGCGCTGCTCGCGCGAGCTGAAGCACCGCGGGCTCGACGAAGGCGTGTCGACGCGCATGCTGATCTACGCGGGCGTGCTGATACGCGACGGCGTGACGCCGCGCGAGAGCTGCGAGATGACGATGACGCGCGCATTGACCGACGACCCCGACATGGCAAGCGCGCTGCAGGGCTTCGTCGAGGCGCAGTTCGGATGAACGACGCGTACGGCGGCCCCGGTGCGCTGTCGCTGCTGGCGCGCGGCCTGGCGGGCGTCGACGTGGAAGTACAGGCGCTGACTGGCGCGGGCACGCGCGCCGTGCTCACGGGCCGCAAGCTGCTGCTGCCCGAAGGCACCGGCGACCCGAAACTGCGCCGCGCCATGCTCGCGCATGCGGTCGCGCACCTGCGGCACTCGCGGCCCGCGCGCCCGGCACAAGGACTCAAGCCGATGGGCATCGCCGTGGTCTCGGCCATCGAGGACGCGCGCGTGGAGCGCCTCCTGTGGCGCGACTTCCCCGGCATGCACGGCTGGTTCGCCGCATCGCTGCCGGCCGCGTCCGACCCCCTCGACCTGCGCTTCGCGGCGCTCGTCTCCCGGATGGACCGCCTGCTGCTGCTGCCCGACGCGATCGACGACAACCACTGGGTGAACAAGGCACGTCGCATGTTCGACGAGACCATAGCCAGCGCGGGCCTGGAGGACTACGACGCCTTCCGCGCCATCGCGTCGATCCTCGCCAACGACCTGGGCCAGATGCGCGTGCGCTTCGAGCCCCAGCATTACGCCGTGCCCGCGCCCTGGCGCGACGACAACAGCTACCTGTGGGAATTTGCCGAGACGGAGACCGCGCCCGACGAAGCCATCGCGCTGCAGCAGGCAGGCGCACGGCCGCCACCGCCTTCCGATGCGCCGGACGAGGGCAGCGGCCCGCCTCCTTCCGATGCGGCGGGCGACATCGAACTCGGCCGCTACACGTATCCCGAATGGGACCGCAAGCTCGAGCGACTGCGCCCCGACTGGTGCACGGTGATCGAAAAGCTGCCGGCGTGGCAGGGCCTGCTGCCGGGGCGCGAGCAGGCCGCGCCCGGCAACGGGCGCATCGCCCCGCTCGCCCTGCCCCGCGCGCGCCACCTCGACCGCACGCACCGCCTGCGCCGCCAGTGGGAAGGCGACGACATCGACCTGAACGCGGCCATCGAGGTGCTGGTCGATCGGCGCCTGCGGCTGCGGCCCGATGCGCGGCTGTTCATGCGCCCGGGCAAGGGCCCGCGCCCGTCGAGCGTGCTGGTGCTGCTCGACCTGTCGGCGTCGGCGAACGACCCGGGGCCGCATGCAGCCTCGCTGCTCGACATCGAGAAGCAGGCCGCGCTGCTGCTGGCCGCGTCGAACGCGCGCGGCATCGACCGGCTGGCGATCCACGGCTTTTCGTCGAACACGCGCGCCGAGGTGTACTACTACCGCCTGCTCGAAGCCGGCCGTCCGCTCGACGCACCGACGAGCGCCATGATCGGCGCGCTGCGCGGGCGCTACTCGACCCGCATGGGCGCCGCGCTGCGCCACGCCGCCGCGCTGATGCAAGCCGAGCCGCCCGGCCAGCGCGCGGTGCTGCTGGTGACCGACGGCGCGCCTTCCGACATCGACGTGCACGATCCGCAATACCTGATCGATGACGCCCGCCAGGCCGTCGCCGAGGCCCGCGACGCCGGCGTGCGCACCGCCTGCATCGCGGTGGACGGCGCGGCAGACGCCTATGTGCGGCGCATCTTCGGCTGGCGCAACTATTGCATCGCCGACGACGCGCGCAGCCTGCCGGTGCGGCTCTCGCGCATGAGCGCACGCCTTGCATCGGCCCACTGACTGAAGACTATGATGATTCGACACCCCAGGAGACTTCAGCGTGGCTGACAAGGACCCCATACGCGTCGGCATCCTCTATTCGGAAACCGGCGTCACATCGACCATCGGACTCTCGCAGCTGCAGGGCGCGTTGCTCGGCATCGAGGAGATCAACGCGGCAGGCGGCGTGGACGGCCGCGAGATCGTGGCGGTGCGCTACGACCCGCAGTCCAACCCCGCGCGCTACGCCCAGCTTGCCGAGAAGCTGATCGTGCAGGACCGCGTGAACGTGATCTTCGGCTGCTACATGTCGAGCAGCCGCAAGGCGGTGATACCGGTCATAGAGAAGTGGAACAAGCTGCTGTTCTACCCGACGCTGTACGAGGGCTTCGAGTACTCGGGCAACGTGATCTACACCGGCGCGGCGCCCAACCAGAACAGCGTGCAGCTGGCCGAGTTCATGACCACGAACTTCGGCGCGCGGGTGTACCTGATCGGCTCCGACTACATCTACCCCTACGAGTCGAACCGCATCATGGGCGAGCTGGTGATGCAGCGCCCCGGCAGCGAGAAGCTGGGCGAGCGCTACGTGGCGCTGGACGCCGGCGAGCGAGACTACCGGGCCATCATGGACGACATCCGCGACAAGCGGCCCGACTTCATCTTCTCGACGGTGGTGGGCGACTCCACCGCGAGCCTGTACCGCGCGTATGCCGAGGCGGGCTTCGACCCGAAGACGATGCCGATCGCCAGCCTCACGACTTCGGAGGCGGAGATCTCTCAGATGGGCCACGGCGTGGCGACGGGGCACTTCACGGCGGCGCCGTATTTCCAGTCGATCGACTCGGCCGCGAACCGGCGCTGCCTGGCGATGCTGCGCGCGCGCTTCGGCGACGGCTGCGTGCCCAACCTGTGCTGGGAGGCTTCGTATTTCCAGATGCACATTTTTGCGAACGCGTACCGGCAGGCGGGGAGCGACGGCATCGCGGAGATTCTTCCGTACATCCTGGGCAGCGAGTTCGATGCGCCGCAGGGGCTGGTGAAGATCGACCCGGCCAACCATCACACATGCCTGTACCCACGCATCGGGCGGGTCGACGCGCACGGGCAGTTCACCATCGTGCGGCAGGCGACGCGGGCGGTGTACCCGGATCCTTACCTCGTCACTCACTCGCTGGGCGACTGGACGGCCAAGCTGGATACGCTGGAGATCTAGGATGAACTTCCGTTCCTCCATTTGTTGCTCCAGGAGGCATTCGGGGCGCGCTCACGCCGACGGGGTACCTTGCTCCGCGAATGTCCCCCGGCCTGCGGCCTCCTCCTTTATTTCGCTGCGCAAGGCACCCCATCGTCGTGATCGTTGGACAGAGCGGTTGTTGATCAACTGCGAACCAACAGCGTGCCCTGTGCACAGGACACCGGGTGCTCCCCGCAGCGAAATAAAGGAGGAGGGGCGCAGCCCCGGGGGACATTCGCGGAGGGGAGCACCCGGTGTCCTGTGCACACGCCCCGAAAAAAGGCGCCCCGAACAACAGCGTCAGAAAAACAAGAAGGCCTGAAAGTGGAAGGCACAGCCCCCAAACGGCACACCCTGCGCGTCACGCCGCCGCAGCTGAAAGAGCTGCGCCTGCTGAAGATCGCCGTGATCCACCCCGACGACAACGACGGCCGCCAACTCACGCAACAGCTGCAACGCATCGGCTGCCAGGTGCAGGCCTTCTGGCCACCCGTGCAAGTCCTGCCCGAAGGCATCGACGTCGCCTTCATGGCCGTGCAGCCCGACTTCATCAACATGCGCTTCGAATGGACCAAGAGCGAAGACGCGCCGGCCATCATCGCGGTCGTCACCTACGAGAACCCGACCATCATCGAGGCCGTGCTGGAAATCGGCGCCAAGGCAGTTTTGCCTTCGCCGGTGCGTTCGTTCGGTCTGTTCTCGGCACTGGTGGTGGCGCGCGAGGCGCACAAGGAGGCACGCTCGCTCGCCAAGCGGCTGCGCAAGGTCGAAGCCAAGCTGCTGGGGCAGCGCCGCATTGCCGAGGCCAAGGCCATCCTCATGAAGACGCACGACGTGTCCGAAGGCCAAGCCTACGACCTGATCCGCGACCAGGCCATGAGCAAGCGCACCACCACCGAAGAAATAGCGACCGCCATCGTCAATGCCAACGAGATCCTCTCGCTGGGCATGCGCCCCAAGCCCGACGCGGGCTGATCCACCAGGTTCGGCTCAGGCCTGGCGGAACGCCGTCAGCACCTTCAGCACGCTCAGCGTGGCGCCGTCGAGCGCCGCGTGCTGGCGATGCGCGATGCCCACGCGCCGCGTGAGCCTGGGGCTCACCGGCAGGATCTGCATGCGGTCGCCGCGCACGTTGTCGGTGCTCTGCTGCAGCGGCAGCAGCGCCGCGCCATAGCCGGCCGCCACCAGGCTGCGGATGGCGGCGTCGTAGTTGAGCTCGATGCGCGCACGCGGCGCGAAGCCCGCCTCGGCAAACCATTCCATCGTGAGCCGGTACATGTGCGTGGTGGCTTCGTTGAAGATCAGCGGCTGCGCCGCCAGCCACGCCGGCGTGACGCGCTTCGGCGCCTTCCAGCGCGGGGGCACGAAGGCCATCATGGGCTGTTCGCACCACGGCGTGACGACGATGCCGCGCACCGGCGGCTGCGGAATCGCGACCAGCCCGATGTCGAGCGTGCCGGCGGCCAGCCGCTCCATGGCCTCGTAGGAGCCGCGGATGCTCACCTCCACGTCGATGCCCGAATGCTCCGCGCCCAGCGCCTCCAGCACCTGCGGCAGCAGGTCGACCAGCACGCCGGTGGAGGTGCCCAGCCGCACCCGGCCGGTGCGGCCCTCGGCCTGGCGCTTGACGGCTTCCACGGCGTCGTCGGTGTCGCGCAGCAGCTTGCGCCCGCGCTCGACCAATGCGGCGCCGGCGGCGGTCGGCGTGATGCGGCGGTTGCCGCGCACCACCAGCGGCGCCTCCAGCCGCGACTCGAGTTCGCTGATGTGCAGGCTCACCGTCGGCTGCGCCAGGTGCAGCGCCTTGGCCGCGGCCGAAAAGGTGCCGAGGTCGACGATGGCGATGAGGGTGCGCAGTTGGTCGAGGTTGAGTTGTCGCATCGGGTCGCCGTGTTGGGGGTGAAGAATCGCGCCATCAGCAAAGCTGATTGCAAGCCTCAGGATTCTCAACTTCCACAATATCACGCACCGCCGGAAGATGAGCGCTCCCAACCAAGGAGCCCATCGTGACCGCGCCGAAGCCATCGACTTTTCACCAACGCCTGATCCATGCCCTGCGCGGCTGGCGCCGCCGCGTGGTGAATCGCCGCCGCGCGCGCGCCGACATGCGGCACCTGGCCGGCATGAGCGAGCACGAGCTGCGCGACCTGGGCATCGGGCGCAGCGAGGTGCCGGAGCTGCTGGACCGCCACCGCTACTGAGCCTCTGCGGCGTTTTTTCTTCAGGTATCGCGCCGGTTTTGAGGTTCAATCCGGGGCGTGCCCAAGCCCTCTCTTCTCTCCATCGAACTCACTTCGCCGCAGTCGGTCAATGGCCGGCGCGCGGCTTTCCAGTCGCTCTGGCTGCTGGTGCGCATGCAACACGCCCACGAAGCCGGCACCGGCGTCGTGCGACTGGCCGACCTGCGCGGCGAAGTGTCCGACGCCAGCACGCTGCGCATGGTCGTGAGCCGCGCGTTCCGCGACTTCAAGGCCTGGAACATCGAGGTCGGCTGGGGCGAAGACACGCTGCGCGAGCCGCGCTTCCTGAATGCCGAGCGGCGCAGCCAGGGCCCGTTCTGGCTGCCGGCCGCCGAAGCCAGGCGCGTGCGCGTGCTGGTGGAAGGCCGCGCGGCCACCGCCGCCGAGGTGGCGTCGTTCCTCGGCTTGCGCGCGCGCAAGTCGCAGGCCCCGGCCGGCTCGCCGCCGCCCGACGCGGTGCACCTGCAGGACGCGGCCTTCTGGAAGCAGCTGGTCGCCTCCCAGCAGGCGGCGCGGCAGGGCCGGCTGATGGCGCCGGTGGCCGGCATGAACGCCGGCGATGCGAGTGCCAGCGGCCAGCCGGCCAGCGCGCTCGAATCGATACGCCTGGCCGGCACGCTGGCCGCCACCGATTTCCAGCGCGCGCTGGTCACGCTCAACGAGGCCATGCTGTGGCGTCGGCTCGGCGACAACGAGCAGGCGCGGCGCCGGCTGCAGGCGCTGAAGAAGCAGCGGCTGGCGCATCACGTGGCGGGCAACGACTACCTCGGCGCGATGGAATGCATCGTCGCCGCGTGGTGCGCCTACACCGCGCGCGACCTGCCGCTGGCGCAGTCGCTGCTGGGCGGCATGGCCGACGACGCGGCGCGCGGACTGGTGCTGCGGCATCACCCCGACGTGCGCTTCGAATGGTGCAACCTGTGGGCGCTGGTGTGCCGCTCGCGCGCGCTCGGGCTCTCGGCCGACGACAAGCCGGCCGCAGCCGCGCTCGCCCAGGAATCGCTGCGCCGCTTCGGCGAGGCGCTGGCGGCGGCGTTCGAGTCGCATTCCTTCGACGCGGCGCAGCACGTGGCTGCCAACATGGGCATGGCCGCATGGCTGTTCGACCGCGTGGGCCTGTCGGACCTGCCCGCGCTCGCGCAGGACGGCAACACCGACACCACCCGTCGCGCAGTGCAGTGGATCGCCTTCAGCGAATGGCTGTGCGGCCATACCGACGGCCAGGGCCGCTCGGCGTGGAACGCGATCTACCTGATGCGCATCGCGCGCGGCCACTGCCGGCCCGAGAAGCAGCCCACGCTCGCGCAGTTCCGCGCGCAGAAGCCGCTGGACCCGGCCGCCATGTCGAAGCTCGCGGGCCCGCTGGCCGATGCCTTCGACGCGACGAACTGGCCCGCGCGCTGGGTGCAGGTGGCGCAGGCGCGGCTGGCCGACCACCAGGCCGGCCGCCGCCGCTACCCGGGCCTGCAGCATTGCAGCCTGCTGTTCGAGCACGCCTGGTACGCCGCGCATGCCGGCGAACTGAAGGCCGCGGAGCAATCGCTCGCCCTGCTGCGCGAGGCGCTGCCGCAGCTGGTGCCGAGCGACCGCGCCTACTTCACCGAATCGTGGAACGACACGCTGCCGGCCGAACTGGTGCTGGAGGCAAAGCCGCCGCGCCGGCCGGCTGCGCGAAAGAAAAACGCGTCCTAGACTTCGGGGTCCGACCATGCCCGACAACTCCCACGAACCCATCGACCTGGCCGCGCACCGCGAGCGCCGCGCCCGTCAGCAGCAACAGCGTGCCGCGGAGCAGGCCGCGCGCGACGCGGCCTCACCGTCCGCGTCTGCGTCCGAACCGGGCCCCGGCGAAGTGCCCTGCATCCGCTGCGGCGAGCCGATCTTCGGCTACGTGCTGCGCTGCCCCTACTGCGGCGTGCATTTCAGCGGCCGTGCCGAAGACTTCGCGCCCAGGGAAGGCATGTCGCGGCGCGCGAAGGCGCTGGTCGTGCTGGTTGCCGTGGCGCTGCTGCTGGCAGGCCTGAGCGACGACATCGCCGCCCTGTGGTGGCGCATGAAGTAAGTCGCTTCGCCGCCCGTCAGCGCGGTGCGGCGGTCGACTGGCGCACCACCAGTTCCGGGCGCAGCACCACGGTCGATGCAGACATCGATCGGCCGTCGATCTCGTCGAACAGCATCTCCGCCGCGCGCCAGCCCAGTTCGCGGTGCGGCAGGCGGATGGTGGTGAGCGGCGGGTCGACCATGTCGACCAGCGGCATGTCGTTGTGGCCGGTGATGGAAATGTCCTTGGGAACACGCAGGCCGGCCGCGCGCAGCGCGTCGTAGGCGCCCAGCGCGACGAGGTCGTTGCAGCACACCACCGCCTGCGGGGCCGCGCCGGCATCGAGCATCTGCTTCATGGCCAGCGCGCCGGCCTCGCGGCTGTAGCTCGCGCACTCGACCACGCGGAAGGGCTTCATGCGGTGGTCGCGCAGGGCCTGCTCGACACCCAGCCGCCGGCCAACGCCGGTCGGGATGGTCTGCGGCCCCGCCAGGTGCGCGATGCGCTTGTGGCCGAGCGCCACCAGGTGGTCGACCGCGAGCTTCATCGCCAGCCGGTCGTCGCTGACCACGGCCGGCAGGCGGCCGGTTTCGTCGGCGCGGTTGACCAGCACGGCCGTCATGCCGGCCTTGGCGACGAAGTCGACCAGAGGGTCGTCGCGCGTGGCGGTGGCCATGACCACGCCGTCGACGCGCTGCGCGAGCATGCGCTCCAGCACCGGCCGCGCCAGTGCCGGGTCGGCCACGTTGGTGACGAACACGAAGTACCCGCGCGCCGCCGCGCTGGCCTCGATGCCCTGCAGGATCGGCGGGAACACCGCGTTGGTGATGTCGGGCACCAGCACGCCGATGGTGTGCGTGCGGCCCGTGCGCAACGCCGAGGCCGCGCGATTGGGCCGGTAGCCCAGGCGCTGCGCCGCCTCCTCGACCACGCGCAGCACCTCGTCGCTGATGAGCGACCGCTTCTCGGGGCTGAGCGCGCGCGAGACGGTGGACACATGCACGCCGGCGGCACGCGCGACGTCGCGGATGGTGACGGTGCCGGAAGAAGGCGCAGTAGGCGGGCTGGTGCTCATTGGTGCAAACGATTGTCGCGAAAGCGGCCGGCCTCGGGCGTCAATGCTTCCCTCAGGGTCTGCCGGAAACCTCCATTTTACTTTTTGGCAAATCTGGCTAATATCGTGCAAACGATTGCACAAATCCACCATGAACATCGCCACCTCCCCCGACTCGGTGCTGGGCCATGTGCTCGACGCCATGAAGCACACGCCCGACCTGCGGCTGCGCACAGTGATGGAAGCGGTCACGCGCCACCTGCACGCGCTGGTGCAGGAAGTGAAACTGACGGAAGAGGAGTTCGAGCAGGCCCTCGAATTCATCGTCGCCATCGGCCATGCCACGGGCGAGACCAAGAACGAAGTGGTGCTGGCGGCGGACATCCTGGGTGTGTCGACCGTGGTCGCGCTGCAGAACAACCAGGACCCGCACGGCGAATCGCCGGCCGCGCTGCTCGGGCCGTTCTGGCGTGCGAACGCGCCGGCCTGCGCGCCGGGCGACAACATCGCGCGCTCGGGCACGCCCGGCACGCCGCTCGAAGTGACGGGCACGGTGCGCGACCAAGAGGGCCGGCCGGTGGCCGGCGCCACGGTCGACGTGTGGCAGGCCTCGCCCGTCGGCCTCTATGAAAACCAGGACCCGTCGCAGGAGGACATGAACCTGCGCGGCCGCTTCACCACCGACGCCGAAGGGCGCTTCCATTTCCGCAGCGTGCGCCCGGCCGGCTACCCGGTGCCGACCGACGGGCCCTGCGGCGTGCTGCTGCGCGCGCAGCAGCGCCACCCCAACCGGCCCGCGCACCTGCACTTCATGGTGAGCAAGCCCGGCCACAAGGTGCTGATCACGCAGGTGTTCGCGGACGACGACGAGAACCTGGAAAGCGACCCGACCTTCGGCGTGACGCGCAGGCTGATCGGGCGCTTCGCGCTGGCGCCCGATGGCAAGAGCGCGTCGATGCACCACGACTTCGAACTCGAACCCGGCGAAATGAAATTCCCGCGCCCCCCGATTCCCTGAACCAACTCCCCCTATCGATATGAGCTTCGATCCTGTCTCCAGACTCGACGGCAAGGTCGCCGTCATCACCGGCGGCCTGGGCGCCATCGGCTATGCCACGGCCACGCGCCTGGCCGCGCTCGGCGCCACCTGCGTGCTGCTGCACCGCAAGGGCGACGACGCAGCGGCGCGCGCGGCCGCCCTGCCCTCTGCCAACGGCCAGCGCCATGCGGCGATCCGCGCCGACATCGTCGACTCGGCGAGCCTCGTGGCCGCCGCGGCCGAGGTGCAGGCCACGCACGGGCGCTGCGACATCCTCGTCAACAGCGCGGGCCACACGCAGCCGGTGCCAGCCGCCGACCTGGACGCGCTGACCGACGAACTCATCGACGACATCGTGCGCGCCAACTTCCGCGGCGTGTTCGCCACCATCCGCGCCTTCGCGCCGATGCTCAAGGCCAGCGGCGACGCGCTGGTGGCCAACATCTCGTCCATCGCGGGCTTCACGGGCGTGGGCAGCAACCTGGCCTACGTGGCGGCCAAGGCCGGGCTCGACGTGGTCGGCGACGCGCTGGCCAAGGCACTGGCACCTGCCGTGCGCGTGGTGTCGGTGTCGCCGGGCGCGGTGGAGTCGGGCTTCGTGCCAGGGCGCGGCGCGGAGTTCGCCAGCAAGATGGCCAGCACCACGCCGCTCGGCCGCATCGGCAAGCCAGACGACGTGGCGGCCACGGTCGAGGCGCTGGCCACCACCATGCGCTTCGTCACGGGCACGCGCATCGTGGTCGACGGAGGGCGCCACCTGTGAGCGCCGCCAAGACACTCATCACCTGCGCCGTCACGGGCAACCTCGTGAAGCCGGAGCAGACGCCGCACCTGCCGATCACGCCGGTGCAGATCGCCGACGAATGCCTGGCCGCCGCCGAGGCCGGCGCGGCCCAGGTGCACATCCATGTGCGCCATCCGGAAACCGGCAAGCCGTCGATGGAGGTGGAGCTGTACCGCGAGGTGGTGGACCGCATCCGCCGCGGCAACCGCGAGCTGATCATCAACCTCACGACCGGCCCGGGCGGGCGCTTCATCCCGAGCGAGGACGACCCGAAGATCGCCGCGCCCGGCACCACGCTGCTGCCGCCCGAGAAGCGCGTGGAGCACATCGCGCTCATCAGGCCCGACGTGTGTTCGCTCGACCTGAACACCATGAACTCCGGCCCCGACGTGGTCATCAACACGCCGAGGAACGTGCGCCGCATGGCGAAGGTGATGCGCGAGGCGGGCGTGAAGCCGGAGCTGGAAATCTTCGATTCGGGCGACATCAACCTGGCGCTGGACCTGATCGCGGACGGCACGCTCGACGGCCCCGCCATGTGGACCTTCGTGCTCGGCGTGAAATACGGCTTTGCGCCCACGCCCGAGACGCTGCTCTACGCGCGCAACATGCTGCCGCGCGGCGCCTTCTGGAGCGCCTTCGGCATCGGCCGCATGGAGTTCCCGATCGTCGCGCAGTCGTGGCTGCTGGGCGGCCATGTGCGCGTGGGCATGGAAGACAACATCTACCTCGAGAAAGGCGTGCTCGCCGAGAGCAACGCGCAGCTGGTGGCGAAGGCGCGCGACATCCTCGTGAGCCTTGGCGGCGAAGTGGCCAACCCGCGTGAGGCGCGCGCGATGCTGGGGCTTTCGAATGCTTGAGGCACGTTGTTCGGGGCGCGATCACGCCGACGGGGTGCCTTGCTCCGCGAATGTCCCCCGGCCTGCGGCCTCCTCC
>NZ_JARVTD010000057.1:0-36309 GCF_030208835.1 Variovorax sp. efr-133-TYG-130
GGAGGAGGGGCGCAGCCCCGGGGGACATTCGCGGAGGGGAGTACCCGGTGGCCTGCGCACACGCCCTGAACCTCACGCCCCTGGGAAGAATCAGGGCCGAACCATCTTGCACTCAGTACCCTGAGCCAGCTCGTTCCCGGTATAGACCGCGTCAGTTCGGAATCCGTAGTTCGTGCCCTCCCAGCCCACCTTCACGGTCTTGCCGTCCACCGGCGCAATGGTGTTCACCACCTGCGGCAGCAGCAACTGATGGTCTTCGCCACGCATGCGCACCGGTCCCACCACCGAATCGAAAGTCAGGTCTTCGAGTGCATGCGCCACCTTCACCGTGTCCGTGGAGCCTGCCTTGTTGATGGCCGCGGCCAGCAGGCGCGGCGTCATGTCGATGCGCGGCGCCAGGAAGTCCTTGCCCGTCTTGGCCTTGTAGGCCTTGGCCAGCGCGTCCACCTTCGGCGTGTCGGCCTCGCCCGGATGCCATTCGGCCACCCACGTCAGCTGCCCCAGCTTCGCCTGCGACACCGCGGTCACCGTGCCCGGCACCGAACCCGCGCTGTGGTTGAAGTAACGCAGGTTGTAGCCCGCGTCGCCCGCGGCCTTCAGCAGCAGCGTCATGTCCTGGCCCCAGTTGCCGGTGATGACCGAGTCGGCTCCGCTCTGCTTCACGTTGGCGATGTACGGCGCGAAGTCCTTCACCCGGCCGATGGGGTGCAGCGTCTCGCCGACGAACTGGATGTCGGGCCGCGCGAGGCCCACCATCTGGCGGCCATAGCTGGCCCACTGCTTGCCGTGCGCATAGTCCTGGTTCAGCAGATAGACCTTCTTCACATCGGGCGTCTTCTTGATGTAGTTGGCCAGCGCCTTCATCTTCATCGCCGTGTTCGCCTCGGTCTGGAAGTGCCAGAAGCTGCAGGCCTTGCCCGTCATCTCCGGGTCGATGGAGGAATGGTTCAGCACGATCAGTTCCTTGCCCGGGTTGCGCTGGTTCCAGCGCGCCACCGACTGCACCAGCGCCGTGACCACCGACGAGCCCGAGCCGCCTGTCACGATCGCCTTCGCACCCTGGTCGATGGCCGCCTGCAGCGCGCTCTGGCTTTCCTGCGCCGACAGCTTGCTGTCGAACTGCAGCAGCTGCAGCTTCGTGCCGCCGAGCACGCCGCCCTTGGCGTTGATGTCCTCGATGGCGTACTGCGTGTGCATCAGCATCAGCTCGCCGACATTGGCGAAGGGGCCCGAGAGCGGGTCGATGTAGGCGATCTTGTAGGTCTGCTGCTGCTGTTGGGCATGCGCGGCGCCCGCGATGCAAAGCACAGAGGCAAGGGCGATCCGCGCCAATGGCGCACGGTTGAACTTCATGGTCTGTCTCCGGAGGTTGTTGTCGTCAGGTCTTCGTTCGCAGCCCGATCACGCGGCTGGCCAGCCTGGTGAGCTCGGCCACCACCTCGTCGGGCGACAGGCGTCCGCCCGGCCGGTACCAGCTGTACAGGAAGCCCGGCAGGCTGCAGGCGGCGAGCGCGGTGATCTTGGTCTCGGTGAAGTCGAGGTCGCCGTCGCGCCGCGCTTCTTCGAGCAGCGGGCACAGCAGGTCGTAGAAGTGATGCGCCAGCCTCTTCTGCGCGGCGAGGTATTCGGGCCGGTACACCTGCGGCTCGCGGTAGGCGAAGAAGGCGGCCGGGTGATGCGTGATGGTCGCGCGGATCAGCCGCTCGATGCCTTCGAGCACCTTCTCGCTGGCGCGTCGCGGGTCGGTGGCCGCGAAGTCGAGCGCGGTGAAGCAGTCGACCGCCGGGGCCCACGAGAGCGTCTCGAAGATTTCCTGCTTGTCGCGGAAGTAGTAGTACACGAAAGGCTTCGTCACGCCCAGCGCGCGAACGATCTGCGCCATGGTCGTGTTGGCGTAGCCCTGCGCCGCGAACAGCTGCGCCGCCGCCTGCAGGATGCGCTCGCGCTGCAGGTCGGTGCCTTGCGTGGCGGCGCGCTGCCGGCCGGTGCCCTGCGGCAGGTGCGGCTGCGTGGTCGTTGTCTCGCTCTGGTCTCCAGAGGGTTTTTGCCGTGTCGCGGAAGTTATACCCATGGGTAGGATTGTTCGTGCACCATGCGGCATTGGCAAGCGCCCGCCCTGCATGGGCGGCTATCGATAACCCTGAGAAAGTGACGCCATGGAGACATTGCCCGACCGCCCCCAGCAGCCCCTGCACGAATACCTGCGCACCCACGCGCGCGAGCGCGGCGCGAGCCCCGCGTGCATCTGGTACGGCCACGCCATGAGCTGGGCCGAGCTCGACCGCGCGAGCGACGCCTTCGCGGCGCGGCTGCAGGCCCTGGGCGTGAAGCAGGGCGAGCCGGTTGTGCTGTTCCTCAACAACTGCCCGCAGTACCTGGTGGCGCACTTCGGCATCCAGAAGATCGGCGCCATCGTCTGCCCGAGCGGCCCGCTCAACAAGGAGCACGAGCTGGCCTACCAGGTCAACGACCTGAAGGCGCGGGTGATCGTCGCGGCCGCGCCGTTGCTGCCGGTGGTGCGCAAGGTGCAGCCTGAAAGCGCGCTCGAACATGTGTTCGTGGTGCACTACGCCGACCTGCTGCCCGCGCAGCCCTCGCTCGACCTGCCGGCCGAACTGGCCGCCGAGCACGACGCAGCGCGCACCGTGCCCGAGGGCTGCGAAGACTTCCTCGCCGTGATGAAAGCCGATGCCAGGCCGCAGCCCGTGGCCATCGACATGGACGACGTGGCGCTCATGACCTACACCTCGGGCACGACCGGCCTGCCGAAGGGCGCGATGCTCACTTACGCCAACGCGCTCTTCAAGACGCGCGCGGCGGCCGACTGCAACGGCGTGGGGCCGGCCGACGTGCTGCTGTCCATCGCGCCGCTGTATCACATCGCCGGCATGCTGATGGGCGTGAACGTGCCGGTGCTCAGCGGCGCGGCCTCGGTGCTGCTGCACCGCTTCGACCCGCGCACCGTGCTGCAGGCCATCGCCGCGTACAAGGTGAGCTGGTGGTACAGCATCGCGCCGATGAACGTGGCCTGCATGCAGGTGCCGGACATCGCGGCCTTCGACCTGGGCAGCCTGAAGATGAACCCGGTAACCAGCTTCGGCATCACCTTCACCGAGCCGCTCGCGCAGCAGTGGCGCTCGCATGCGCCCAACTGCACCTCGTTCGAAGCCGCCTACGGCCTGAGCGAGACCCACACCTGCGACACCTACACGCCGCACCATGCGCCGCGCTGGGGTACACAGGGCATCGCGGTGCCGGGCGTGACCATCCGCATCATCGACACCGAGACCCAGGCCGACATGCCGGTGGGCGAGGTCGGCGAGATCGTGCTGACCAGCAAGGGCTCGTTCAAGGGCTACTGGAACAAGCCCGAGGCCACCGCCGCCACGCTGCGCAACGGCTGGGTGCACACTGGCGACATGGGCAAGCTCGACGCCGACGGCTACCTCACCTTCATCGGCCGCTTCAAGGAAATGATCAAGGTCTCGGGCTACAGCGTGTTCCCGGAAGAGGTCGAGACCATTCTCATCAAGCATCCGGCGGTGGCGCAGGCGGCGGTCATCGCGCAGCCCGATGCGGAGAAGGGCGAGGTCGTGAAGGCCTTCATCGTGCGCAAGCCCGGCGCCGCGCTGGAGGCCGACGCGCTCGTGGCCTGGGCGCGCGACAACATGGCGAGCTACAAGGCGCCGCGCGCCGTGAGCTTCATCGACGCACTGCCGACCACCGGCGCCGGCAAGGTGCTGCGCCGGCTGCTCAAAGACAAAAGCTGAGAGGTTCCGTTTGCTGTTTTCCAAAGTTCTGATTGCCAACCGCGGCGAGATCGCCGTGCGGCTGGTGCGCGCGCTGCACGACCTGGACATCGCCAGCGTGGCGGTGCATGCGCGCGACGACGCGGCGGCGCTGCACGCGCAACTGGCCGACGTGGCGGTGGCGCTCGATGCCACCGGGCCCGCCGCCTATCTCGATGTCGCGGCGCTGATCGCGGTGGCGAAGGCGCAGGGTTGCGATGCGGTGCATCCCGGCTACGGCTTCCTCAGCGAGCGCGCCGACTTCGCACAGGCCTGCGCGGACGCCGGCCTGGTCTTCATCGGCCCCACGCCGGAGCAGCTGGGCCTGTTCGGCGACAAGGCACGCGCGCGCGCGCTGGCCACGCAATGCGATGTGCCGGTGATGCCCGGCAGCGCCGGCGCCGTGACGCTCGCGCAGGCGCAGGCCTTCTTCGCCGAGCAGCATGCGCAGGGCGCTGGCGTGATGGTCAAGGCCATCGGCGGCGGCGGCGGCCGCGGCATGCGCGCGGTGCTCGACGCGCAGGAGCTGCCGCAGGCGCACGCGCGCTGCATGTCGGAGGCCAAGGCCGCCTTCGGCATCGAGGGCGTGTATGTGGAGCGGCTGATGCGCAACGCGCGGCACATCGAGGTGCAGGTGCTGGGCGACGGCAAGGCCGTGGCCAGCCTCGGCGAGCGCGAATGCACGCTGCAGCGGCGCTTCCAGAAGCTGGTGGAAATCGCGCCCAGCCCTTCGCTGCCCGAAGCCTTGCGCGCACAGGTCACGCAGGCCGCGTTGCGCATGGCCAGGACGGTGGGCTATCGCGGGCTCGGCACCTTCGAATTTCTGGTCGACATGGAATCGTCGACGCTGCCCTTCGTCTTCATCGAGGCCAATCCGCGCCTGCAGGTCGAGCACACGGTGACGGAGGCGGTCACGGGGCTGGACCTCGTGCAACTGCAGATTTCGGTGGCGGCGGGCGAGCCGCTCGGCGCACTGGGCGTGGAGGCCGATCGCACGGCGCCGCAGCGCGGTTTTGCGGTGCAGTGGCGCATCAATGCGGAGACGCTCGATGCGCAGGGCAATGCGCGGCCTTCCGGCGGCACGCTGGCTCGCTTCGACCTGCCCGCGGGACCGGGCGTGCGCGTCGACACGCACGGCTACGCAGGGCTCGCGCCTTCGCCGCACTACGACACGCTGCTCGCGAAGCTGATCGTGCATTCGCCGTCGCCGCGATTCGCGGATGCGCTGCGGCGCTCGCTGCGCGCGCTGGACGAATGCCACATCGAGGGCATCGCCACCAACCTGTCGCTGTTGCGTGCCATTGCCGCGCGCCCCGAGTTCGCGACGCAGGCGGTGCACACACGTTTCGTCGAGGCGCACCTGGGCGATCTGCTTGCCGCTTCGGCGTTGCTTGAGAAGAAGGCAAGGAAGACCGCTGCCGCGCCTGCAGCCGAAGCCGCCATCGCGGACGACGGTTCGGACGAACTCACGGTGAAGGCGCCGATGCCCGCGCGCCTCGTGCAGTTCGAAGTCGCCGTGGGCGACGTGCTGCCGGCTGGCGCGCAGCTCGGCGTGCTCGAAGCGATGAAGATGGAGCATCTGCTGCACGCGCCCATGGCGGGCCGCGTGGTCGCGTTGCTGGCCGCGCCAGGCGACTACCTCGTCGAAGGCCAGTCGCTGGTGCAGCTCGAAGCCGTCGATGCGCAGGCCGTGGAAGCCGAGGCGCGCGCCGAGCACGATCTCGATGCCATCCGCCCCGACCTGCAGAAGGTCATCGACCGCCATGCGCCCACGCTGGACGTCAACCGCCAGGCCGCAGTCGGCAAGCGCCATGCGCAGGGCGGCCGCACCGCGCGCGAGAACATCGCGGACCTGTGCGACACCGCGTCCGACCCCGGCAACTTCATCGAGTACGGCGCGCTCGCCATCGCCGCGCAGACGCGCCGCCGCACGCTGGAAGACCTGATCGCCAACACGCCGGCCGACGGCATGGTCACCGGCCTGGGCAGCGTCAACGCGAAGCAGTTCGGCGCCGAGGCATCGCGCTGCGCGGTGCTGGCCTACGACTACACCGTGCTGGCCGGCACGCAGGGCATGCGCAATCACCACAAGACCGACCGGCTGCTGGCGGTGGCGCACCAGCTGAAGCTGCCGGTCGTGCTGTTCGCCGAAGGCGGCGGCGGGCGCCCGGGCGACACCGACATGCCGATCGTGGCCGGCCTGAACAACCACACCTTCAGCCAGTTCGCGGCGCTGTCGGGCAAGGTGCCGGTGGTCGGCATCGTGCATGGCCGCTGCTTCGCGGGCAACGCGGCGCTGCTGGGCTGTGCCGACGTGATCATCGCCACCAGGGGCAGCAACATCGGCATGAGCGGCCCCGCCATGATCGAAGGCGGCGGTCTCGGTACCTTCGCGCCCGAGCAGATCGGGCCGAGCAGCGTGCAGTCGCGCAATGGCGTGATCGACATCCTGGTGGACGACGAGGCGGCGGCCGTGGCGGCGGCGAAGCAATATCTCTCGTACTTCCAGGGCCCGACCTCCGACTGGCAGTGCGCCGACCCGCGCACGCTGCGCCACGTGGTGCCCGAGAACCGCCTGCGCGTGTACGACGTGCGCGCCGCCATGCGCGGCGTGGCCGACACCGGCTCGCTGCTCGAACTGCGCGCGGGTTTCGGCGCCGGTGTGGTCACCGCGCTGGCACGCATCGAGGGCAGGCCGGTGGGCCTGATGGCCAACAACCCGCATCACCTGGGCGGCGCGATCGACGTCGAGGCGGCCGACAAGTCCGCGCGCTTCATGCAGTTGTGCAATGCGCACGGGCTTCCGATTGTTTCGTTGTGCGACACGCCCGGCTTCATGGTCGGCCCCGAAATCGAGGCGCAGGCGCAGGTGCGGCACGTGTGCCGCATGTTCATGGTGGCCTCGCATCTGCGCGTGCCGTTCTTCGCGGTGGTACTGCGCAAGGGCTACGGCCTGGGCGCGCAGGCGATGACGGCGGGCGGCTTCGACGCGCCGGTCTTCACCGTGGCCTGGCCGACCGGCGAGTTCGGCGCAATGGGGCTGGAAGGCGCCGTGCGGCTGGGTTTCCGCAAGGAACTGGCCGCCGTGCCGGAAGGCGACGAGCGCGACGCGCTGTTCAAGAAGCTCGTGGCGCAGCAGTACGCCAACGGCGAGGCGATCCACATGGCGCAGACACTGGAGATCGACGCGGTGATCGATCCGGCGGACACGCGCACCTGGCTGGTGCGCGGGCTGGATTCGGCCGCGGGCCGCCACGAAGCCGTCTCGCCCTACGTGGACACCTGGTAACCGCGCGCTAGACCTCGTAACGACCGGGGTAAAGCCGGCTCCGTAAACTGGGCGGCTTTGCGCGCATGGAATTGATTTCACGTTGGCGGGCCCGGTTCTGCGCGGGCGCCGCAACGCATTGGATGGTCGCATGGCTCCTTGCCGCGGTGGGTGCCGGCGTGTGGGCATTGCCATCCGCCGGCCAGCCGCCCCGGCAGCCCGCCGAGGCCCATTGGGTCGCCAGCTGGGCGGCGGCGCCCATGGAGTTCAGCGAGCTCATGGCGAATCCCACCACCGCACCGCTGGCAGGGCCCGGCAAGCATGTGTTTCGCGGCCAGACGCTGCGCCAGCTGGTGCAGCCCGCGCTCGACGGAAGCCGCGTGCGCGTGCGCTTCTCCAACCGCTTCGGCAAGGCGCCGCTGCGCATCGCCGCGGCGAGCGTGGGGCTGGTCACGGGCGGGAACGCGGTGTCTCCGGCCACGCTGGGCCCGCTGCGCTTCGGCGGCCGCGGCAGCCTCACCATCGCGCCGGGCGCGGACGCCTGGAGCGACGGCATCGACCTGAAGGCCGAGGCCGGCCAGACCCTGGCGGTGAGCACCTACCTCGACCAGCCGACGCCCTTCGCGACCATCCACCAGAACGGCCAGGGCACGAGCTGGGTCGTCCCTGGCAACGCCACCGGGACGGCCAAACTGCAAGGCGCGGCGCCGCTGGCGCTCAATCACATCGTGACCGGCCTCGACGTGATGACGAGCCAGCCGGCGCGCATCGTGGTGGCCTTCGGCGACTCCATCACGGCGGGCGGCAACGACGCCAGCGGCGGTTCCTACCCCGTCATGCTGGCCACGCGGCTGCGCGACAGCCCGCAGGTGCCGGCTGGGCTGTCGGTGATCAACATGGGCATCGGCGGCAACCGGCTGCTGCTCGACAGCTCGGGGCCCAGCGGCATGTCGCGCTTTGCGAAGGACGTGCTGGCGCAAAGCGGCGTGACGCACGTGATCGTGCTGATGGGCACCAACGACATCGGCCGCGCAGCGTTCGCCGGCGTGCCCGGGTTCCCGCACATCGCGTCAGAGGCGCCCACTGCCGAACGCATCACCGAAGGCCTCGAGCAGCTGATCAAGCAGGCGCGCGCCAAGGGCGTGAAGCTGATGATCGGCACCGTGCCGCCGTTCCGGAACACGCCCTACTGGACGCAGGCGACCGAGGCCATGCGCGGCGCGGTCAACACCTGGATCCGCGGCCGGCAGGACGTGGACGGCGTGATCGATTTCGACGCCGTCCTGCGCGACCCCGCCGATCCGCTCGCGCTGAACCCGAAGTACGACAGCGGCGACCACCTGCACCCGAACAAGGCCGGGCATGCGGCGATGGCTTCGGCCGTCGACCTGAAGGAACTGATGGAGTGAATGTGCGCGATTGCCCCGGGAGAATCGCGAAACAGCTCTACATAAGACTTCGTGTCCCGCTTACAGGCGGTTCACATGAGCCCGGCAGCATGAAGGCTCTTCCAACTACTCATGAGGAGTCCTTCATGAAAAAAATCGCATTGGCTCTTTCCATCGGTACGGCTTCGCTTCTGTCCGTGGGCGCTCTGACCGTTCCCACCGCCGCGCAGGCGCAACCCGTGGTCACCGTCCAGGTGGCGCCGCCTCCGCCGCGCTTCGAGCGCGTGCCGCCGCCGCGCCGCGGTTTCGTCTGGGCGCCGGGGCACTATGAATGGCGTGGCGGCCGCCATGTGTGGGTGCGCGGCAACTGGGTGCGCGCCCGTCCGGGCTATGCGTACCGTGCGCCTGAATGGCGCCAGGACGGCGGCCGCTGGGTGTACAACGCCGGCCGCTGGGACCGCGACGGCGACGGGGTGCCCAACCGCTACGACCGCCGCCCGAACAACCCCTACAGGAACTGACCTAGCGGAAGACGACGGTGCGGTGGCCGTTCAGCAGCACCCGGTGCTCGCTGTGCCACTTCACCGCGCGGGCCAGCACCTGGCTCTCGGTGTCGCGGCCGCGCGCCGTCAGGTCTTCCACGGTGTCGGTGTGGTCGGCGCGGGCCACGTCCTGCTCGATGATCGGGCCTTCGTCCAGGTCGGCCGTCACGTAGTGGGCGGTGGCGCCGATCAGCTTCACGCCGCGGTCGTGCGCCTGGTAGTAGGGCTTGGCGCCCTTGAAGCTGGGCAGGAACGAATGGTGGATGTTGATCGCGCGGCCGGCCAGGCTGCGGCACAGGTCGTTGCTCAGGATCTGCATGTAGCGCGCCAGCACCACCAGCTCGGCGCCCTCGGACTCGATGATTTCCAGCTGCTTCGCCTCGGCCTGGGCCTTGGTGGCGGCCGTCACCGGGATGTGGTGGAACGGCACGTTGTAGCTGGCGGCCAGCTGGTAGAAGTCGCGGTGGTTCGAGATGATGGCGCGCACGTCGATGGCGAGCAGGCCGCTCTTCCAGCGGAACAGCAGGTCGTTGAGGCAGTGGCCTTCCTTGCTGACCAGCAGCACGGTCTTCATCGGCTCGGCGGCGGCGTGCAGCTGCAGCGTCATGCCGAAGCCGGCGGCGAAGGTCTTCAGCTCTTCGCGCAGCGTGGCTTCGCTGTGGTCGCCGCAGGCGAAGCGCACGCGCATGAAGAACAGGCCGGTGCCGTGGTCGTTGTACTGGGCTGCCTCTTCGATGTTGGCGCCACGCTCGAGCAGAAAGCCCGAGACGGCGTGCACGATGCCTGTCCGGTCGGGGCAGGAGAGGTTCAGGATGTAGGCGGGCGAGGTAGGCGTAGAGGTCGTCATCTGGGTGGAATTGTCGCAGGGGTGCCAGAATCGCGATTTTCCCCGACCCCATAACCCGCAGGAGCGAGACATGGCCTTCCAGGACTTCAACATGGACAACCAGTGGTTGCCCTTCACCCCCAACCGTCATTTCCGCAAGGATCCGCGCGTTTTCGTGGCGGCCGACGGCATGGAATTCACCACCCACGACGGCAAGAAAGTGATCGACGGCATCTCGTCGCTGTGGTGCGTGGGCGCGGGCCACAACAGGAAGCCGATCAACGAGGCGATCAAGAAGCAGCTCGACACGCTCGACTACGCCACCGCCTTCCAGGTCAGCAACGACAGGGCCTTCAAGGCGGCCGAGATGATCGCCTCGCTGGCGCCCGGCGACCTCAACAAGGTGCTGTTCTGCAACTCTGGCTCCGAAGCCGCCGACACCTCCATGAAGGTGGCGCTGGCCTACCACCGCGCGCGCGGCGAAGGCCACCGCAACGTGTTCATCGGCCGCGAGAAGGGCTACCACGGCGTGGGCTTCGGCGGCATGTCGGTGGGCGGCATCCCGGGCAACCGCAAGGTGTTCGGCTCGGCCTTCCTGCCGCGGGTGGACCACATGCGCTTCATCCATGATCCGGTGAACCATGCCTACATCCACAACGAGGAGCCGGTGTGGGCCGAAGACCCGCTGGTCGAGCTCGAGACCCGCATCCTGCCGCTGCACGACCCGAGCAACGTGGCCGCGATCATCGTGGAGCCCGTGGCCGGTTCGGCCGGCTGGTACCTGCCGCCCAAGGGCTACCTCCAGCGCCTGCGCGAGATCTGCGACAAGCACGGCATCCTGCTGATCTTCGACGAGGTCATCACCGGCTTCGGCCGCATGGGCACCAACTTCGCGTCCGACTATTTCGGCGTGGTGCCCGACATGCTGAACTTCGCCAAGTGCGTGACCAACGGCGTCATCCCGCTGGGCGGCGTGATCTGCCGCGACAAGCTCTACGACGCGATGATGAAGACCGACGCGCCCGAGCACGTGGTCGAGTTCTTCCACGGCTATACCTACTCGGGCCACCCGGTGGCCTGCGCCGCGGCCATCGCCACGCTCGACCTGTTCAAGCAGGAGAACCTGTTCGCGCGCGCAGGCGAAATGGGCAAGGTGCTGGGCGATGCCTTCCACAGCACATTCAAGGGCCTGCCGAACGTCATCAGCATCCGCAGCCTCGGCCTGGCCGCGGCGGTGGAGCTGGCGCCCATCGCGGGCACGCCGGGCAAGCGCGCCTATGAAATCTTCCTGGACTGCTTCCACAAGGGCGCGCTGGTGCGCCCCGCCGGCGACGTGCTGGTGATCGCGCCGCCGTACATCGTGGAGAAGTCGCACATCGACACGCTCGTGAACACGCTCGCGGACTCGATCAAGGCTCACGCCTGAGGTCTGCCCGCACACGCCGCCGCGGCACCGCGGCGGCGTGACCTCCTCGCTGGCCACCCGTCCTCTTCCTTCGCGGCAACACCCGCGATGCACACGAAGAACCCACGGATAACGGTGGCCGGCAGCACCGGCGAAGGCATGGGTTTGTTCCCGCCACTTCTACCGGTTCTCGGGATACCGGCTGTTTCCTGCCGTCCCTAGCATCCCTCCTCGCAGAACGCCGACCGCGAATCCAATGACGGATTCAAGGCGTGCGAATTCCAGAGAGGAGCAGTCATGCAGCGCGTCTTTTTCCATGCCGGTCTCGTCGAGGCCGGCTGTCGCCGCCGTCGGGTCCCGAGGCTGATCGCACTGGCGTTCGCGGCCTGCGGCTGCGCGTCTTCTTCCATGGCGCTGGCCAACAACGTCGGCGAGAACGCCGCGTGGCAATTCCAGTCGAGCGCCGACAAGGTCAACCAGGCCGCGGTGCAGGACATGATCCGCAAGCAGAAGAGCGGCTACTACGCCGCTCCGGTCTACAACACGACCATCGGCCGGCAATACAACTGCAACGTCTCGGCCACCTCGACCGGCAACGACGGCAACAACAGCACGGTTGCGAATTCGCCGTCGAACGCGGGCGCGAATTCGAGTGCCTTGGGCAACGACAGCCGCACCGGCGTGGGCACGCTCGGCGGCGCGACGGTGGGCACCTCGCAGGCCAACAGCGGCGCGGTGGGCTCGGCCGTCGTCGGCGGCACCAGCACGCAGGTGCAGGGCGCGGCCAACCAGGCGCTGAACTCGGCACAGGGCAACGCCGGCGCGCAGACCGCCAGCGTGGGCGGCAGCTCGGCATGCGCGTTCGGGGTGCTCAATTGAAAACCGGGGCACGCGACATGCACACCACCAGAACATTCGCACTCGCCGCGATCGCGGCCGTGGCGCTCGCCGGTTGCGTCTCTGCACCGCAGCAGCGCTTTGCGCCCAACGAGGCGCCCGTGGTGCTCGGCCCCGCCGTGCGCGACAACGTCACGCCGATGGAGGCCGTGCTCGCCTGCTACGCCGACCACATCGCGGCCACGCGCCGCCCGCCCATCGTGGTGGGCGTGGGCGACGTGAAGGACTACACCGGCAAGTACAGCATCAACGAAGGCAATGCCATCACGCAGGGCGGCGCGCTGATGGTGTATTCGGCGCTCGGCAAGCTCGGCGGCGCCGTGAGCATCGCGGAGCGCTTCGACCCGGTGATCGCCGAGCGCGAGCTCGCGTACGCAGACCGCCGCCAGCTCGGCGACGGCCGCACGCACCAGCTCGGCGGACCCAACGGCGCTCAGACCGTGCCGTGGATGCCGTACTTCGGCGGCACCATCAACAAGTCCGACTACTTCATCGTCGGCGGCATCACCGAGCTCAACTACAACATCAACTCGGGCGGCGCCGAGTTCGCGGTGAACCAGGTGGGCGTGAAGGCGCGCACCTTCAGCCAGTCGGTGAGCGTGGACCTGCGCATCGTCGACACCAAGTCGCTGATGGTGGTGCGCACGGTGAGCCTCACCAAGCAGTTCAACGGCTATGAAGTGGGCCTGAACGTGTTCCGCTTCTTCGGCAGCAAGCTGTACGACGTGGACATCGGCGCCAAGGGGCAGGAGCCGGTGCAGATGGGCGTGCGCGCCGCGCTCGAAGAAGGCGTGGTGCGGCTCATGGCGGCCGTCACGCAGGTCGACCACCGGCCCTGCATGACGATGCGCCCGGGCGGCGGCGAAGCCATCCCGCTCACGCCCGCCGCCGATCTGCGCAAGGTCGACAACCCGGGCGATGCCACTGTGGGCGGCGCGGCCGTCGCTTCGTCGGTGGTGCAGGGCGGCGTGGCCGTCAACGCGGGCGGCCCTGGCGGCGCCCGCCTCACCGGCACGGCCACGCAGGTGGCGTTCGACTTCGGCGCGACCACGCTCGGCGGCAGCTCGCTCGCGCTGATCGACCAGATCGCGGGCCTGGCCAAGAAGGGCGCGACCGACATCGTGCTGGTGGCGCGCGACACCGAGAACTGGGACGCCCGCAAGCGCGACGAACTGACCGACCAGCGCATTGCCGCCGTCACTTCGGCGCTGGCCAACCGCGGCGTGGCGCCGGGCGCCATCAGCGTCACCTGGCGGCCCGATGCGGCCGACACATCGATCCACCGCGACGGCCCGGGGCTGCAGGAGATCGCCAAGCTGCGCATCGGCAGCGTGGCGGTCGGCAGCGCGACGCCGCGCGCTTCCGCCGACGACGGCGCCACGAAGGGCGACTGAAGACCACTTCATCCAGAGCGACCGACCGCGCCTTGCAGCGCACAGCCTCCCATCCGTTTTTTTCCAGCCGAGCCAGAACGCTTCCAACATCCGAGGAGTCACGACATGAAAGCACGCAAGATCCAGAGCCGGGCCGCACGCGCGCCCATGTTCAGCCGCAGCAGCGTCGGCACCGCAGTGGCGATGGCGCTGATAGCCGCCGCTTCCGGTGCGCAGGCCGCAGAAACCACTGTCGGTGCCGCGTACAACGGCAGCGCCAACGGTACGCCGTCGGTGAACGCGGGCAGCAACAACACCGCCAACGTCAACGCCGCGATCGCCGGCGCCAGCGTGGGCACCACCTCCACGGGCACGCCGTCCACGCCCAATCCGGTGGCGATGAGCACCAGCGGCAACCTGATCGGCGCGACCGCCACCGGCAACAGCTTTGCCAACGGCATCCAGCCCGCGCCCGGCCTGCCGGTGAACAACGCGGCGACGCTGGGCGTGGCGACCAACAGCGGCGTGATCAACAGCAGCGTCACGGGCAGCAAGCTCGCGGTCGAGTCGAGCACGCTGCAAAGCGGCAGCGTGGTCAACGCCGACAACACCATCTCGGCCACCACCACGCTCAACAGCGGCAGTTCGGTGGTCTCGGGCGCGGCGCCGGTGGGCGCGCCGGCGCAGGCCGGCACCTCGGTGCTGACCTATCCGGCGGGCGCGCAATTGTTCGACGCCAAGGGCAACATCGTCGTGACCTCGCTGCAGTCGGCCACCGGCGCAGGCTCCGGCGCGGTCCTGCTGAACAACACGGTCGACCTGATGCTGACGGCCAACGCCGGCAACGCCGGCAACACCGTCACCACCGCGGCCGCGCTCGAGCGCAACTCGATCGCCGCGGTGCTCAAGGCCAACAGCGCCAGCAACACGGCCGAGATCCAGTCGGGCGGAGCGCCGTCCTTCGCGGGCTCGGCGGTGGTGGCGAACCTTCAGGCCAATGGCAACGGCATCCTCGCGGTCACGCACAGCGCGACCAACACGGGATCGGTGGTCATGGGCATCGTGAGCGGGGCGCCCGCTGGCGGCGCCAACGTGCTCCAGGGGTCGCTGTCGGTGCAGGGCAACGCCATCTCCAGCGCGGCCACCGGCAACGAGGCGCTCGGCGCCACGGCCGGCGTGGCGGGCAACCGCATCCTGATCGACGACGTGAGCATCGCCGGCACCGGCACGGCCGCCACGGCGGCCAACAACAGCACGCACAACGGCGTGGGCGTGACCAGCAACGTCAACAGCGACCTGGCCATCGTCAACAGCCAGGGCAACATCGGCGTGACCACCTTCGCCCAGACCGTGGGCGCGCGGGTGCTCGCAGGCGTGCAGTCGAGCAAGAGCAGCCAGCTCACGCTCGCGGACAACAGCATCACGGCGGCCGCCACGGGCAACACCGCCTCGAGCGCCATCGCCAGCGGCCAGAACGCGGCGTCGTTCACCGGCACCGCCGCGGTGTCGAACCAGCAGGCCAATTCCGCCGCGGGCGTGTCAGCCTTCGTCATGCCATCGATCATCGCGGCGCAGACCGGCGAGTCGCCCGGCAACGGCCAGACCACCGGCAGCACGGTGACCGTGTCCGACAACACCACGGCCGCCACCGCGCAGGGCAACCAGGTCACGCAGAGCCTGGCGCTGCAGGCGGCTACCGTGGCGCTGGGCAACGGCAACGCGGTGCTCTCGGGCGGCACCGCCACCGACGGGCGCGTGTCGGCAAGCGGCGCGGCCACCCTCACCAACCTGCAGGGCAACTACAACGACGGCGGCGCCGCGGCGCTGAACCTCGGCTCGCAGATTCACCTGACCGCCAACGGCGGCGGCGCGCCGGTGGCGAACAACACGCTGGCGCTGAGCGGCAACCGGCAGGAGGCCGTGGCGCTCGGCAGCGGCGCGTCCAACACGCTGACGCTCACCGGCAATTCGGTGGGCACCGGCGCCGGCATTGCCAGCGTGCAGATGAACGACGCAAGCTCCGGCGTGGGCGCCGGGCTGTCGGATCCGGAGGCGCGCATCGGGGTCGACGGCAACCTCTCGGGCGGCTCGGCCGCGGTCGCCGGCAATCTGCAGCGCGCCATCGCCTACGGCAACTCGGCCACGAACACGCTGGGCGTGAGCGCAGGCAACCTGGCTGCGGCACCGGGTCCGATCCTGCTGGGCGCGGCGGCCTCGACGGTCACTGTCGACCTGGCCAGCGGGCTGCCGTTCAGCAACGCCGCCGGGGCACTGCCCACGGTGCGCGCGGCCTACGGCGTGCTGAACGACCAGTCGGTGCAGGCGACGGTCAACAGCGCGGCCACCGGGCCCAACACCTTCGCGGCGACCGTCAACGGCAACGTGTCGGCCGCCAGCGTCTCGAACAGCGGCAACGCCTTCGTCGGCGCCGCCTACGGCAACGACGCGGCCAGCGGCGTGGCGCTGGGGCTGAACAACGTGAGCGGCTCGAACGCCTCGATCGCGAACGTCACCAACACGCAGGCGGTGGCTGTCACGAACACCAAAATCTCGGCCATCGCGGCCGGCGGCATCGTGGCGCGCACCACCGTGGCGGGCGCGCTCACCAATGGCTCCGTGTCCAGCACGGGCAACACCGCCGAGGCGCTAGCCTACGGCAGCCGCGCCACCGCCAACACGGTGAAGGTGACGGGCAACAACATCGACACGGCGGGCCTCTTGCTGTCGGGCGCGACCTTGGTGGGCAACGCGCTCTCCACCACCGCGGCCTTCAGCGTGCAGAGCGCGCAATCGGGCCAGGGCTCGGTGTCGGCGCAGCGTAGCGGCGGGCCCGAAGTACAGGTCGCGGTCGCGGGCGCGGTCAACAACTCGAAGGTGGATGCCAGCGGCAACACCACGCTGGCCGGCGCCACCAGCAACAGCGCCGCCAACGGCGTGAGCGTGAATGCGGTGGGCGTCTCAACCACCACCGCGGTGCAGAACCTGCAGCTCACCAGCGCGACCGTCGGCTCGCTGACGGGGCAGGAGGGCGCGCTGCTCACCAACAAGGACGGCGTGCAGGTGGTGCTGGGCGGGAGCATCCAGGGCTCGCAGGTCACGGTTGACGGCAACACCGCCGGCGGCTCGGCCACCGGCAACGCGGCGGCCAACAGCATCGACGTGAAGGGCAACACCATTGCCGTGGGCAACGGACTGCCGCTGGCCGGCGCGAGCAGCCTCGCGGGTACGGCGGGCGCGGTCGGCGACCATGCCGTCTCGAACATCCAGCTGGTGACGAGCCCGACGATCTCCTCCAGGGTGGCTGCCGCATTCGGCGTGGACACCGTGCCCGGCGCGGCGATCGGCGGCTCCACGCTGAGCGCGTCGGGCAACACCCAGGGCGCGAGGGCCGTGGCCAACACCGGCAGCAACGCCGTCGCGCTCGCGGCCACCGATGTCTCCGCCCGCTCGGCGCTGCTGTCGGCGCAGGGCAGCACGGCGGCGGTGGAGTCGCGCTCGTTCCAGCAGGTGTTTGCGCCTGCCTCGGTGTCCGGCTCTTCGGTGAAGCTCTCGAACAACGGCAACACGGCGCTGGGCGTGATCAACGACGTGAGCAACAAGGTGTCCGTCGCGGGCGGTACCTCGAGCGGGATCGGGGTTCCCGCGGTCATCACCCAGGGCGCGCTGCCCGGCAACACCATCGCGCTGGGCGACCAGGTGCTGGTGAACCGCCAGTCGGCCGGAACCTCCGTCGCCAGCACCGCCGACACCGCGATCTACAACGAAGACCGCCTGGTGCCCGCCAACGCCGGCCTGAACGGCAGCAGCTTCACGGCATCGGGCAACAGCACCTACTCGGAAGCCTCGGCCAACCGCGCGACCAACGCGGCCTCGCTGGCGGGCGGCGCGTCGCAGTCGGCCAAAGTCGCGGTGCTGAATGCGCAGGACAGCAGCGCGGCCGTGACGGCCAGCGCCAACAACGCGACGAAGCTCACGCTGACCGGCAACAGCGCCCTCGTCGGCAGCAGCGCCACGCTGGACGGCAACAGCACCAGCGCCGCCGCCACCGGCAGCGCGGCCACCAACAGCATCGACGTGAAGAGCGGCGGCGCCATCGCCGGCGGCCTGGCGGCGCTGCCCGCGACCACGACCGGCCCGGCATCGTCGGTGACCGTGTCGGCCTACCAGGCGCTGGCCAACGTGCAGCTGGGGGCGGGCGCCGTGTCGGCCACCGCCACGGGCGTCGTCGGCATCGACACCGCACCGCTGTCGAACGTCGGCACCTCGACGCTGGGCGTGACGAACAACAGCCAGAGCGCGAAGGCGGTGTCGAACACCGCGCTCAACAGCGTGGCGCTGGCGGGTTCGAACGTGGGCGCGCGCTCGGCGCTGCAGTCGACGCAGTCGGGCACCGCGCCGGTGACGGCGTCTTCCACGCTGGAACTGTTCGCGCCGGTGGCTTCCTCCGCTTCGACCATCCGCATCGCCGGCAACAGCAACACGGCGCTGGGCGTGATGAACGACGCGGCCAACTCGCTGAGCGTGAGCGCGGTCAACGCCTTGCCGCCGGGCGCGACGGGCTCGGCCTCGCTGAGCGAGACCGGCAGCGCCGACAACCTCGTGGCCAGCGGCGACCATGTGCTGTCTAACCGCCAGTCGGCTTCCTCGACGGTTTCCAGCACCGCCAGCACCTCGATCCACAACGACGACAACATCGTGCCCGGTACGCAAGGCCTGGCCAATGGCGCGCTCACGATCTCCGGCAACAGCACCTTCGCCGAGGCCTCGGCCAACCGCGCAGCCAACACCGTCACGGCGGCGGGCAGCGGCGCGCAGGGGGCCAGCACCGGCATCGCGAACGTGCAGGGCAGCACGGCGACCGTGACGGCGACTGCCGGCACCGTGGCCAACACCACCCTGGCGGGCGCGGCGCCGCTCAACGGCAGCAGCGTTTCGCTCGACGGCAACACCACGGCCGCTCTGGCGCGCGGCAACTCGGCGACCAACCTGCTCGAATCCGGCGGCGGCAGCGGCTACGGCGTGGCGGCCGCGGCGGGCTCGTCCAGCCTCGTGGCTTCGCCGCTGGCGCTCAACGTGGGCGCCAGCGCGGCGATCCTCAACAGCCAGAACAATGCGGGCATGGTCACGGCCACCAGCACGGGCACGAGCTACCAGGTGGCGCTCAACGGCACCGGCGCGGGCGTGTCGAACGGCACGGTCGGGGTCGCCGGCAACGCGCTGGCGGCGCAGGCCTTCGGCAACAGCGCGACCAACCGCGTGACGCAGACGGCGCTGAACACCGGCACGCCGAGCGCGGCCATCGCCAACTACCAGGTCAACACCGGCGCGGTGACGGCCACGGTGACGAGCGTGAACTTCGGGGTCGGCGTGACGGGCGCGGTGGGCAACAGCACGCTGCGCACCACGGGCAACCAGATCACCGCATCGGCGACTGGCAACTCGTCGGTCTCGACGATCACCGCGCGCTGAAATCGCGCGCCGCCGGCAGGCTGCAAAAGCCGCGGGCCTTTCGAGGCCCGCGGCTTTTTTTCGCTTACTGCGGGCTCGCCTTGGCAGGCCGGCGCAGCTCGGCGCAGTAGTCCTGCGGGGGCAGCGCCGGCGTCTGCCAGATGCGGTCGTATTCGCCGGGCACCACGTTCGCCAGCGTGGGCGCGGCCAGCATGCGCACCGTGGCGATCCTGACGTCGTTCGGCAGGTGCTGCGGCACGCCGAGGGTGCGTACCACATGGCCGGAGCCGGCGATCAGCAGCACCGTCTTGCCGGGCTGCCGCGCCTTGACGATGGCCTGCGCCATCGCGCGGTCGCGGCCCACCTGGATGCGGGTCATGGGAATGATCTGCGACTCGGGCAAGAGCTTGCAGTGGCCCTCGCGCACCGCGTCCTGCTGCGCGACGTAGGCATCGTTGCCGAGCTGCGCGTCGAGCGAGACGTCCGCCATCGCGTCTTTCATGCGGGCGCGCGGCAGGTTGGCGCCGACCACGGGCACGCCCGCGCGCACGGCGGCCATCACGGCCGGGCCGTAGCTGGCCCAGGGCCAGGCCTTGTCGCTCCAGTCGAGCGCGGCCCGCACCTGGGCTTCGGTGGCGGTGGGTGCCACGCGGGCGGTGCCGCGGCCTTCTTCCGCCATCTCGAGCGCCAGCGCGGCGAGCTGGCCGCGCGCGACCAGCGCCTCGACGGTTTCGCGCTCGATGACGTGGTGCTCGGGCGCGTCGTGCTGCTCGCCGAGCAGCAGGGCGTCGACCGGCAGCAGCGCGGCGACCCGGCGAGCGACGGGGGCGTCGGGCGCGTCGGACGACAGCGCCGAGCAGCCGGCGAGGGCGGCCGCAACCAGCGTGGCGACGAGGAGAAAGGGAAGGCGGGGAGCCCGCGCTCGCGAGAATCGTGAAAGAGCCATCGCGCCATACTAGGCCTTCGGCGCATGCGCGCCCTGCCGTCCAATCCCGCTACTTCCTGTCCGTCCGTGCCTTTCCCCTTCATCGTCCGCGTGATCGCCACGCTGCTGCTGGCGCTCGCCGCCGCGGGTGTCTGCCTGGCGCTGCGCACGCCGCTGCCCTGGATGATCGGCCCGCTGATCGCGGTGTCGCTCGCTTCCATCGCCGGCCTGCCGACCGCCAGCCACACGCCGCTGCGCAACGCGGGCCAGTGGACCATCGGCACCGCGCTGGGGCTGTACTTCACGCCGCACGTGGTGTCGCTGGTGGCGGGCGTGTGGTGGGCGATCGCGCTGGCGATCGGCTGGGCGCTGCTGCTGGGCTGGGGCTTCGGGCGCTGGCTGCACGGGGTGCATGCGGCGCGCATGCCGCATGTGCCGGCCAAATCCATGAGAGCCACGACTTACTTCGCGGGCGCCATCGGCGGCGCCTCCGAGATGACGCTGATGGCCGAGTCGGCCGGCGCGCGCACCGATCTCGTGGCGGCGGCGCACAGCCTGCGGCTGGTGGTGGTGACGGTCACCATCCCGTTCGCGATGCAGTGGAGCGGGCTGCACGGGCTGGAGATCAGTCCGCCCGGCGCGCGCGAGGTGAACCCGGGCGGGCTCGCGCTGCTTGCGGTGGCGACCGGCATCGGCGCACTCGCGATGCGCGCGCTGAAGCGCACCAACCCGTGGTTCATGGGGCCGCTGCTGGTGGCGATGGGCTTCACCGTGGCCGGGCATTCGCTGTCGGCGGTGCCGGCATGGATGTCGAACACGGCGCAGCTGGTGATCGCGGTGAGCCTGGGCGTGCGCTTCAGCCGGGAGTTCCTGCACACGGCGCCGCGCTGGCTAGGCTCGGTGGCGCTCGGCACCTTCGGCATGCTGGCGCTGTGCGGCGCGGTGGCCTGGCTGCTGGCCTGGGCGACCGGGCTGCACCCGGCCACCATGATTTTGGGCACCTCGCCGGGCGGCATCGCAGAGATGTCGATCACGGCCAAGGTGCTGCAGCTGGGCGTGCCGGTGGTCACGGCGTTCCAGGTGTGCCGGCTGGTGGCAGTGCTGCTGCTGGTGGGGCCGTTGTACCGGTGGATCTACCGCTGAAGAGCGGCTGCCCATGAAAAAAGCGCCCTGAGAGGCGCTTTTTGCTGGGGACAGGAGCGAATCAGTGCACGAGCACCGGCGTGTGGGCCAACTCGGCATAGCCTTCCAGCGTGTCCTCGACTTCTTCCTGGGTGGGGGTGTTGAGCTGCCAGGCGGCGATCTGCTGCTGGAAAAGCTCGGCCCATGAGCCGTCGAGGTAGACCTCCTTGCCTGAACGCTTGTCCACGATTTCGAAGCCGTGGCGTTCGAGGACCGGCATGTTCGGCTGCGCGGGTTCGTCGCCTTCGGTGGGTTGCACGTGGACGACGACGAAAGACTCCGAGTCATAAAGCATGTTCATGGCGGGCCCCGTAAGGATGTCGATGGCATTCATGGAGAGTACTTAGCAATCAACGCGCCAGTTTCAAGACCCGTTGTCTTTTGTTTACTTTCAACGTCGATATGTGCGTTTTGCCTCAATTTGTGGGGCTCGTGGGTAGGGATTTGCGCAACTGCGCGTCGGCGAAGTTGCCGTTGGGCTCGGTTTGCTTGATCCGCACGGGCAGATAGCCGTAGTCCGGCGCCAGCCAGAGCTCCAGCTTGCTGTCGAACTGCTGGCGCGGGCTGCGGGTGAGCTTGCGCGCCCGGTATTCGCCGGCCGGCAGGCTCAGCTGCTCCTCGTCGCCGACCACGAAGACCCAGACGCCCGCGTCGCGCGGACCCACGGTCTGCACCGAGATCTGGGTGCCCGCCGGGTAGCGGCCCGGGTCGCCCGCCAGCAGGCCTCCGAGCTGCATCATGATGCTCAGCCGGTCCTGCGCGCCGGCCAGCAGCGGCACGGAGGGCGCGTTGTTGCTGAACACCACCTGCCCCTGGTCGCGCACGAAATGCGACGCCACCTCGGACTTGCGGCTCTCCGAGTAACGGTCGGGCTCGATGCCCGACGGGCCGATGCGGCCGGTGCTGTGCTGGCTGCGGATGGTGCTGAACAGCACCTTCAGCGTCAGCCGGGCGTCGTAGCGGCTGCCGTCCTGCAGCCAGGTCAGCTCGCCGAACACGCCCTGCATGGGAGACGAGCCGTCTTGCCCGGTGGCCGTGAAGTCGAGCGTCACCGAACCCGGAATGCGCAGCGACTGGGTACCGACGATGTTGCCGGACGCGGGGTTCGCGGCGCCGGCGGATGCGCCCGCCGCGCCGTCGCCGGTGCCTGTGCCTGCGCCGCTCCCCGCGGCGGTGGCCGGGGTTTCGGCCGGCGTTGCTCCTGAATCCGTAGCGGGCTGCGCCGTCAGGTCGGGCGTTTCCGGTTCCTTGGGCACCGCGTTGTCGGCCTGGGGCGCGGGCGCCGGTGCCGGCTTGGGCTTCGGCACCGACGGCGCGCGGGGCCGGCGCGGCTTCACCGGGGCCGGCGGCCGGGCTTCCGGCGGCGCTGCGGCGGCCGGCGCGGCCGGCTTTTCGGACGCGGGGGGCGCGATCACGATCGTGCGCGTGATGAACTTGTTGGCCAGCGGCGAGGGCTCCGGCCCGATGGCCGTCGGCGCCAGCCCGAGCACCAGCAGGTGGATCACCGCCACCAGCAGCGTCAGGGCAGCCAGCACCCGCCATGACGGGCGCCCGGGCAGGCCGGCGGGCAGCGGAGGGGGGGCGACGAGCGTCGGCATCAGAGTGTGGAGTGGGGCGCCGGCGCGGAGGTTCACCGAGACCACCTCGGTACACTGCCGCCCGTCCAACCAGTTTAAGTGGGAGCGGCAGCCGCCCTCACACACCTACCGCATCATGAAACTCGCCACCCTGAAGGACGGCTCGCGCGACGGCCAGCTCGTCGTCGTTTCCCGCGACCTCACGCTCGCCCACTACGCCACCGGCATCGCGAACCGGCTGCAGCAGGTGCTGGACGACTGGGGCTTCATGAGCCCGCAGCTGCAGGACCTGTACGACTCGCTCAACCACGGCCGCGCCCGCCATGCCTTTCCGTTCGATCCCTCGATGTGCATGGCCCCGCTGCCGCGCGCCTACCAGTGGGCCGACGGTTCGGCCTACCTGAACCACGTCGAGCTGGTGCGCAAGGCGCGCAACGCCGAAGTGCCCGAGAGCTTCTACACCGACCCGCTGATGTACCAGGGCGGCAGCGACGACTTCCTCGGCCCGGTCGACGACATCGTGGTGCCCAGCGAGGCCATGGGCATCGACTTCGAGGCGGAGATCGCCGTCATCACCGGCGACGTGAAGATGGGCACCACGCCCGACCAGGCGCTGGACGGCATCCGCCTGGTGATGCTGGCCAACGACGTGAGCCTGCGCAACCTCATTCCGGCCGAGCTGGCCAAGGGGTTCGGCTTCTTCCAGAGCAAGCCCGCCACCGCCTTCAGCCCCGTGGCGGTGACGCTCGACGAGCTCGGCGAAGCCTGGCAGCACGGCCGCGTGCACCTGACGCTGCAAAGCAGCTGGAACGGCCGCAAGGTCGGCATGTGCGACGCCGGCCCGGAGATGACCTTCCACTTCGGCCAGCTCATCGCCCACATCGCCAAGACGCGCAACGTGCGCGCTGGCAGCATCGTCGGCAGCGGCACCGTGAGCAACAAGGGCGTCGAGAAGAAGGACGGCCAGATGGACTGGCCCAAGGGCTATTCGTGCATCGCCGAGAAGCGCTGCATCGAGACCATCCAGGGCGGCGCCCCCGTCACCGAGTTCATGAAGTTCGGCGACACCATCCGCATCGAGATGAAGGGGCTGGACGGCCGCTCGCTGTTCGGCGCCATCGACCAGGAGGTCGTGTCGACCGCCGGGCGTCCGAAGGAGGCGCCGGTGTCGCTGGTGAAGCCGGCCGCCGGCGCGCAGCAGGACGAGGCGCCGGAAGAAGCGGCCTCCGAAGACTGACCCGGGCTCGCCGCCTCAGTGCGGCCCCTGCGGCCCCGCGCCGCGCAGCAGCTCCTTCTGCGACCGTATTCCCAGCCGCCGGAACGCCCGGTACTGGTGGGTGCGCACGGTCGTCAGCTCCACGCCGATTTCCCGCGCCGCCTCTTTCGCGGTCTTGCCCGCCATCAGGTGGCCGATGACTTCGCGCTCGCGCAGGCTCAATGTCAGCAGCCGCGAGGCCAGCGCGGGCTCCACGGCTTCGCGCACCGCCATTGCGCTGCGTCCGTGCGCCGCGGTCGCGTCGGCCAGCAGCGCGGCATGCGCTTCGATGCGATGGAAAGCCTCCGCATCGAACTCGGGCTGCGCCAAGCTCCGGTAGAAGCTCACCGCCACGCGCTGGCCGGTGGGCAGGAGCAACAGCACCGATGCCCGCTCGCGGATGCCCACGTCGCCGTAGCAGGCCGCGCGGTAGGCCGGGTCGGCCACTTCGTCGGCGCGCTGGTGGCCCAGCCAGAGCTGCGCGCGCTGCGGCAGCTTGCGCGCGGCGAGCCACGCCATGTTCGGATCGAGCAGGTCGAAGCGCTGGGCCACGTAGCGTTCCGAAGTGCGCTCGGCCGTGCTGCCGTAGCTGCTCGCGGCCGACACCGCCTCGATGCGCCCCGCCGCGCTGACCGCGAACACGGTGCAGAAGGTGACGGGCATCACGCGCTGCATCGCCTTCAGGTAGCTGGTGGCCAGGTGCGCCGTGCCCACGCCGCCGAGCACGTCGCTGACCACGGCGGCGGCCAGCGCGGTGTCGGTGGGGTGGATGCGCCAGCGTCTCATGGGGATGGAAAAGGTCCGGAATGCTCGGGAGGTTGGGGTAACTACCTCGTACGAAGTTATGACATCGGCAGCCCGCGCGCATCGGGACAATCCCGTCGCATGACGAACTCTTCCGCAGCCGCTCCGGGCGATGCCGCCGGCGGCCCCGTGCCGCCACCGGCCAGCGCCACCGAACTCCCGCCCTCCGTCGGCGCCTTTCACTACACGCGCTACAAGCCGTGGACGCCGCCGCTCGAGCAGGACGGCGTGGAGCCCGGCCGCCACCCGGTGGTGATCGCCGGCGGCGGGCCGGTGGGCATGGCGCTCGCGCTGGGGCTCGCGAACCACGGCGTGCGCTGCGTGATCCTGGAAGCCGACGACACCGTGTGCGTCGGCAGTCGCGCGGCCTGCATCTCGCGCCGCAGCCTGGAGATCATGGAGCGGCTCGGCGTGCTGCCCGACTTCATGGCCAAGGGCCTGCCGTGGACCGGCGGGCGCAGCTTCTACAAGACGGCCGAGGTGTTCCGCTTCGAGATGCCGCACGACGCGCGGCAGAAGCTGCCGCCGATGATCAACCTCGAGCAGTACTACGCCGAGCACTATCTGCTGGAAGAAATCTTCCGCCGCAACGAGGCGACGCCGGGGCTCATCGACATCCGCTGGGGCACCGAGCTCACCGGCCTCGCGCAGGACGACGAGGGCGTGACGCTCGACGTGCGCAATGCCGAGGGCAGCTACCGGCTGCACGGCCAGTGGCTCGCGGCCTGCGACGGCGGCCAGAGCTTCGTGCGCAAGGCGATGGGGCTCGCACTGGAGGGAACCGGCTACGAGGGCCGCTACGTCATCATCGACATCGAGCTGCACAGCGGCCATCCCACCGAGCGCCGCGCCTGGTTCGACCCGCCGTGGAACCCCGGCTCGACCGTGCTGATGCACCGCCAGCCCGACGACATCTGGCGCATCGACTACCAGCTGCGCCCCGGCCAGAGCACCGAAGAAGCGCTGCAGCCGGCGGCCGTGGCCGAGTTCGTGCAGCGCCACCTCGACGCCATCGGCGAAGGCCACCTGCCGTGGAAGACGGTGTGGACCTCGGTCTACCGCGCCGGCGCGATGACGCTCGACAGCTACCGCCACGGCCGCGTCGTCTTCGCGGGCAACGCGGCGCATGCGATGCCGATCTTCGGCGTGCGCGGGCTCAACTCGGGCTTCGACGATGCAGACAACCTGGCATGGAAACTGGCCTTCGTGGCCAAGGGGCTGTCCGGCGCGCCGCTGCTCGACAGCTATTCGCAGGAGCGCATCGAGGCCTTCCACGTGAACGCCGAGAACGCGATGCGCAGCACCGAGTTCATGTCGCCGCCGTCGCGCGGCTTCGACCTGCTGCGCGAGGCGGCACTTTCGCTGTCCGAGGCGCACCGGGGCATCGCGCAGCTGATCAACCCGCGCCAGACGCAGGCCGTGCGCTATGCCGCTTCGCCGCTGTCGAGCCCGGGCGACGAACTGCCGGCGGGCCCGCTGCCGGGCGAGGCGGTGCCGGAGCAGCAGCTCGAGCGCGGCCACCTCACCGACTGGATCGCGCCCACCTTCACCCTGCTGGTGCTGCGCCCCGACGTGGCCGCGCTGCCGGCCGCCGACGTCGTGCGCGCGCAGCAGGGGGCGCTGCCCTTCGTCGTGCGCACCATCGCCAGCCCGGGCATCGCCGGTGTCGACGCGCATGCCTCGGCCGACGTGTTCGAGGCGCTCGGTGCGCAAGACGGCGCGGTCTACCTGCTGCGCCCCGACGGCCATGTGGCCGCGCGCTGGCGGCGGCTGCCGCCCGGCGCCCTGCAACCCGCGCTGGCACGTGCCGCCGCTGCCCTGGAGACCCTTTCAGCATGACCAACCCTGCTCTTCCCCCCGATGCCCGCGACCGCCTCTACGCCGAATGCGCGCGCGCCATCAGCGAAGCGGGCGCCGAGCGCGAATCGCTGTTCCTGGCGCGGCTCGCGCTGCTGCTGTTCGAGCAGGTCGGCGACGAGGCGCGCTGCCGCGAGGCGTTGTCCGATGCATTGCACGCGCTGCCCGTACCATCGCTGTCCGCTTCCTGATTTACAAACGACTGGAGACTGATCCATGGATCGCCGCACCCTTCTCGCCACGCTCGCCTCCGGCGCCGCGATGGCCGCATCGCCCTTCGCCCGCGCGCAGGAATATCCCGCACAGCTCATCAAGTGGGTCGTGCCCTATCCGGCGGGCGGCGGCACCGACGTGATCGCACGCGTGCTGGCCGAATCCATGCGCCAGACGCTGGGCCAGCAGATCGTGGTCGACAACCGCCCCGGCGCCTCGACCAACATCGGCGCCGACCTGGTCGCCAAGAGCAAGCCCGACGGCTACACCATCCTGTCGGCCGACAACGCGGTGCTGGCCTTCAACGAGCACCTGTTCAGCAAGCTGCCGTTCAACCCCGAAAAAGACTTCACCTACATCGGCGCCATCGGCAAGTTCCCGCTCGCGCTGGTGGTGCACCCGGACTTCCCGGCCAAGAACTTCAAGGAGTTCCTGGCCTACGTGAAGGCCAACCCCGGCAAGGTCAACTACGCTTCGCCCGGCAACGGCTCGCCGCACCACCTGGCCATGGAAATGTTCAAGGTGCGCACCGGCACTTTCATCACCCACATTCCCTACCGCGGCGCCGCGCCGGCCATGGCCGACGTGATGGGCGGCCAGGTGCCTTGCATGTTCCTCGACCTGGCCTCGGGCCTGTCGATCATGCAGAGCAACAAGGTGCGGGTGCTGGCCATCGGCTCGGGCGCGCGCAGCAAGCTGCTGCCCAACGTGCCGACGCTGGCCGAAGTGGGCGTGCCCAACACCGAGGTGTTCGCGTTCCAGGGCATCCTCGGCCCGGCGGGCCTGCCGCCCGCGGTGGTGAACAAGCTCAACGGCGACCTGAACAAGGCCTTCGGCACGCCGGCCGTGCAGAAGCGCTTCGAGGACTTCGGCATGGAAGCGATGCCCGGCACGCCGGCGCAGTTCGCGGCGCTGTCGCGCGCGGAATCGAAGCGCTGGGGCCCGATCATCAAGCAGGCTGGAATCAAGCTCGACTGAACTCGCCGAGGGCATTTTTTCTCGCGTAACACCGCGGAACCGGCTTCGCCGGGCCGCAGGTGTTGCCCCCGGTAGGGGGGTGGCGCAGCGACACGAAGTGCGCGGAGCCTGGGGCCTCTGGGGGGCGTTACTTTGTGTATGCCTTGCGCGAGCCGTCCTCGAAGACTTCGTCGTCTCGCTGCAGCTCGCCGTTTTCGTCCCAGGCGCGTTCGCGCGTCACGCGGCCCTTGGCGTCGAAGCTCGATTCGGCAATGAGCGTGCCTTTTTCGTTGAAGCGCTGGTGCGTGCCGATCGGCACCTGCCGGCTTCGGCCGACGAGCTGGTAGCGGCCCTGCGCGGCGCGCTGGCCGCTGTCGTAGAACTCGGTGATGTCGACCACGCGGCCATTGCCGTTGCCGCTGTAGGCCGACTTGCTGCTCGGCTGGCCGTTCAGGTAGTAGCTGTCGTCGCCGATGGGCTCGCCCGCGCTGTTCCAGCGCTGGTCGCGCACCAGCGTGCCTTTTTCGGAGAAAGCCTGCTCGCGCTGGCGGATCGAGGCGCGCTCCACCAGCAGGTACACCGTCTCGCGGCGCTTGACGCCTTCTGATGAGTAAGCCTGCTCGGTGCGCTGGTTGCCCATGGTCTCGTCGAGCGACGCTGTCTTGCCGTTGTCGTAGAAACTCTGCGAACGCACCCGCTTGCCCGACAGGTAAGACAGCCGCGAGCGCAGGTTGCCGCGCGCATCGAACAGGTCGACCTGCGACGGGCCGCCGCTGAAGCCGCAGAGCTTGGCGTCGTCGACCACCGGCGCCAGCGTGGGCGCGTCGGCGCAGCGCAATGCCGAGAGCTGGCCGCGTTCGGTGAACTCGACCGAGCTGCCGCTGCCGGTGTCCGGATAGAAGATGACGCGGCGCAGCTTGCCGTCGGGGTAGTAGCTGCGCGCCAGGCCGCGCTCCTGGCCGTCGTCGTAGGTGGCCTCGCGCAGCACCTTGCCGTTGGGCGAGAACTCGCGGGCGCGGCCCTGCAGGTTGCCCTTGGCATTGAGGGTGTGCTCCTTGGCGAGCTTGCCTTTCTCGTAGATGCGCACGAGGCCCATGAAGACGCCGTTCTGCACCTGCTCCTCGCGCTGCAGCTCGCCCGTCTCGCGGGCCTTGCAGCGCAGGATGCCCGTCTGGCCGGCGGTGGTGGCGCCGTTGGCCGGGTTCACGCTGCGACCGTTGAGCTCGCAGTCCTGCTGGGCATGGGCCGCCGAGGCCGCGAGCAGCGGCACGAGGACGGCAAGCCCGGACCCGAGCTGCCTCAGGCGCAGGCGCGGACTTGTCACTTGTCGTAAAGAGTGTCTAGTGAACGGAAGCCCTTGACCTCGATCGGATTGCCGAACGGGTCGCAGAAGAACATCGTCCATTGCTCGCCCGGCTGGCCTTCGAAGCGCACCTGGGGCTTGAGCACGAAGTCGGTGCCGGCGGCTTCGAGACGCCCGGCCAGCGCCTGCCAGTCGGGCAGGGCGAGCGCGAGGCCGAAGTGCGGCATCGGCACCATCACGTCGCCCACGCGGCCGGTGCGGGTGGTGGCGAAGGGCTCGCCGAGGTGCAGGGAAATCTGGTGGCCGAAGAAGTCGAAGTCGACCCAGGTGTCGGTGCTGCGGCCTTCGGCGCAACCGAGGACATCGCCATAGAAGCGGCGGGCACCGTCGAGGTCGCGAACGTGGAAGGCAAGGTGGAAGATGCTTTGCATGGTTTCGGATTATGGGCAACGGTGCTGTGAGAATGCCGGACTTTCTTTCATCGTGGAGCAAGCCTTGCGGATACTCCGGATCCTCGCCGCGCGGATGCGCGGCATCTATATGTCGGCGCGGATGCGCGCAGTCGATTTCTCGGCGCCCTCGCGCCTCGTGCAGCGGGCACCGCGCCAGATCCTGGCGGGCGTGTGCTGCGTCTTTACATTCGGCGCCGCCCATGCGGCCTGCCCGCCCTCGGCCATCGCCAGCCTCGAGAAGCCGGGCGTCGGCCTGCGCAACGGCGTCGACCGCGGCATGCTGTGGCGCATCGAGCGCGACGGCCGCACTTCATGGCTCTACGGCACCCTGCACGTGGGACGCGGCGACTGGGTGCGGCCCGGGCCGACCATCCAGAAGGCGCTGACGCAGAGCGACCTGCTCGCACTGGAGCTCGACTCGCGCGACGAGGCCACCGCCCGCACCATGGCCCAGCCGGCAGACCCGGCGCTGGTGGCCCGGGTACTCAGCGGCGAGCGTGCCCGCCGGCTCGAGCGCCAGAACGCCGAGGCCTGCGTGCCGCCCGGCACCACGTCGAAGCTGCAGCCCATCCTGCAGGTCACGGCGCTGGCCGGCCTGGCGGGCCGCGCCGACGGGCTGTACCCCGAATTCGGCGTGGACGAGACGCTGGCCGTGTCCGCCCGCAACAGCAGCAAGCCGATCGTCGCCCTCGAGAACGCGGCCGACCAGCTGCGCGTGCTGACCGGCGAGTCGGAAGACGAAGAAGGCCAGCAGATCGACGCCGCGCTCGACGAACTGGAGTCGGGCAAGCTGCGCGGCCAGCTCAAGGAACTGGCCGACGTCTGGGCCCGCAGCGACGCGGCCCGGCTCGCGCGCTATGCCGACTGGTGCGACTGCCTCAACACGCCCGCCGAGCAGCGGCTGCTCAAGCGCCTGCTCGACGACCGCAACCCCGGCCTGGCCGACGGCATCGAGCGGCTGCACGCGAGCGGCAAGGGCGTGTTCGCGGCAGTGGGCGCGCTGCACATGATCGGGCCGCAGGGGCTGCCCGCGCTGATGGCGTCGCGCGGCTTCACCGTGACGCCGGTACTGACCAGCGCGCAGGAGCAGACGGCGGTGCCGATGCCCGCGCTCGCGGCCCCGTCGCCCGCGCCGAGGGCGCGCGGTGGCAAGGCCGTGAAGGGCCAGCGCGTGCAGAAGGGCCAGAAGGGCGCACCGGCTGCCGCGGCGAAGGGCGGCAAGCCCGCGGCAGCTGCCAAGGCCGCGCCCGCCGCCAGGGGCGCGAAAGCGCCGGCCAAGGCGGCCGGCAAGGCACCCGCCAAGGCCCCGGCCGCCAAGGGCAAAGTGAGCCGATAATCGCGACCGCCATGCACGCGCTGCGCCTTCCCACCCGCTTCCTCGGCCTCATCGGCCGCTGGGTGCTGCTGTGGTTCGTGCTCTCTCTGGGCGTGGCGGTGGCGTCTCCGCTGGTGCGTCCGCAGTCGATGGAACTGGTGTGTTCCGGTGCCGGCCCCGTCAAGGTGGTGGTCCACACCGACGACGGCGCGCGCGAAATGGGCGCCTCGCACATGGACTGCCCGCTGTGCGTGCTGACCGGCGCCCCGCCGCCGGCCATGGTGGCGCCGGCTTTCGATCTTCCCCTTCCGCTGGGCCGCGTGGTCCAGTCGATTCCCGCCGCGCGGCTGGCCGCGGCCACCGCCGCGCCCCTGCCGGCGCGCGGCCCCCCGACTTTCTCCTGACGCTCTCGAAACGATAGCTGCATTCGCGCGCTTGGCGTGCGCACGCGGCTTGTCCGGTTTGACGTTCGATGGAGAAGGCTCCTCTTGAAAAAAGCAATCCCGCGCCCTGCCGTTGCTGCTCGGCGCAACCCCGCAACCCACCTGTGTGGCCGAACGCGAGTTCGACCTTTGACTTTCCCGTTCCAACCCCAAAGGACCCGCGACATGACGAAACCGATGGCCGCCATCACCCTGCGAACGCTCGCCGCCTGCGCCATGCTGGCCGGCACCACCGCCGCGCTGGCGCACGTGACGCTGCCGCCCGGCGGCGCCACCGTCGGCAGCGACTACAACGCCGCCTTCCGCGTCGGCCACGCCTGCGAAGGCGCCAAGGCCACCACCGGGCTGGCCGTGCGCCTGCCCAAGGGCTTCGTGCTGAGCGACGCCCAGGCGCGCAAGGGCTGGAAGCTCGACGTGACGAAAAGCGGCGACGGCGAAGTGCGCTGGACCGCCGAGACCCCCGGCAACGCCTTGCCCGGCAGCGAGCGCTCCGAATTCGTTCTGCGCGGCAAGGTGCCGGCCACGCCGGGCACGCTGTGGTTCAAGGTGCTGCAGACCTGCGACACCGGCGTGGCCGACTGGGCCGAGGTACCGGCATCGGGCAACTCGACCGCCGGCCTGAAGAGCCCGGCCGCCAAGCTCGTGGTGGTGGCGCAAGGCGTGGCCACTGTCGACGTGCGCGACGGCTGGGTGCGCCAGTCGGTGCCGGGCCAGAGCGGCACCGGCGCCTTCATGAAGCTCACCGCGCCCACCGGCACGAAGCTGGTGAGCATCTCCACACCCGCGGCCGGCACCGCCGAAGTGCACGAGATGAAGATGGAAGGCGACGTCATGAAGATGCGCGAGCTGCCCGGCGGCCTCGACCTCCCCGCGGGCCAGACCGTCGAGCTCAAGCCCGGCGGCTATCACGTGATGATGATGGACCTCAAGGGTGCGCTGGCGAAGGGCGCGACCGTGCCGATGACGCTGAAGTTCGAGGACGCCAAGGGCGTGAAGACCGCGCTGGACGTGACGCTGCCCGTGGGCGCGCCCGAAGGTGCCGATGCTGCCGGTTCGTCGGCGCACCAGCACAAGCACTGAGCGCCGCGTCGCGGCTACAGCAGCTGGTCGGGCGCGAGCGGGCCGAACAGCTTGAGCATCAGCCGCAGGCTGGCGCTGGTGTCGGGCTCGGTGGTCGCGTCCTTCAGGCCGCTGCCTTCGGGGGCGCGCCACACCAGCGAGCCGTCCGTCAGCTCCACGTGCCATGAGCGCTCGCGCATGCCGCGCTCGATCTGGGCCGATGCGGCGCGCGAGAGCTCGTCGCTGCGGATCAGCAGGGCGATCTCGGTGTTCTGCAATTGCGAGCGCAGGTCGAGGTTCATCGAGCCGACCACCAGCAGCCGGCCGTCCATCACCAGCACCTTCGAGTGCAGCATCGCCCGCGACTGCCCGGTGACGCCACCGCTGCCGGTGCTTCCCGAGGAGCCGAACACGTTGCCGAAGTTCGACTGCTCGCTGCGCAGTTCATAAAGCTCGATGCCCATCTTGAGCAGCGCCTCGCGGTGGCGCGCATAGCCCACGTGCGCCACCGGGGCGTCGTTCGAGGCCAGGGAATTGGTCAGCACCCTGATCTTCACTCCCCGTGCGCGAGCCTCGCCGAAGGCTTTGAGCATGTCTTTCCCGGGCACGAAGTAGGGCGAGATGATGAGCAGGCTGGAGCGCGCCTGGCCGATCATCTGCAGCAGGCCTTCGACCACCGTGTCGCCGTTGGCGGCCAGGTCGGAGGCTGCCTCGAGCGACGCCGCGCCGCGCGAGGCCGCGGGTTTGTCGTCGGGCTGGCTGACCACGAGACCGGGGGCCTTCGCGGTTTCCGGGCCGGAGTCGGCGGGGATTTTGCCGGGCTTGTCGGCCAGCATCACGGCCGGCGCCCAGACGAAATCGGCGGTGCGCAGGTCGAGCGCCTTCTGGTCCCAGGCGCGGGCGCGTTGCTCGGCGGTGGGTGGCGCATCGGCGCTGGGCGGGTCGTCGCGGTCGCGGGTGGCCTGTTCGACCAGCTCCTGGTCGGCCTTCTTCGCGCGCTCGCGCATCGACTGCAATTCCTCGCGCGTGACCAGCGATTGCACGGGGTAGGCGCGCTCGTTGTTCCAGTAGCTGTCGAAGCTGCGCGACAGGTCCTGCACGATCGGGCCGATTGCCAGCACGTCGACATCGACGAAGTTGCCGTTGGCCGCGTTGCCGAAATAGGCGTCGCCCAGGTTGCGGCCGCCCGCCACCCCCATCACGTTGTCGGCCAGGAACAGCTTGTTGTGCATGCGCTGCTGGATGCGCGAGGCGTCGTCGATCGAGTTGACCAGGCGGCTGAAGGTGGAGTCGCGCGAGCCGGCCAGCGGGTTGAAGAGCCGCATCTCGATGTTGGGAATGAAGGCCAGGCCCAGCACCAGTGCGTCGCGGCCGGTGGTGTGGAAGTCGTCGAGCAGCACCCGCACCCGCACGCCGCGCTCGGCGGCGGCGCGCAGTCCCCTGACGAGGCGGCCTGTGCTGGCGTCGGCGTGAATGGCGTAGTACTGGAGGTCGAGCGTCTTCTGGGCGCCTTCGATCAGCGCGAGCCGGCTGCCGTAGGCGGCCTGCGGCCCGCCCAGCAGCAGGAAGCCGGATTCGTAGCGGGCGTTGGCGGCGCGCCGGCGCTGCTGCACGAGGTCGGCCAGTGCGGAGCCGGTGGCCGGCGCGGCGATGGCGGTCGAGACGGGGCGCTCGACGTTCTGCGGCAATTGCGCGCAGGCCCCGAGTATCAGCAGCGCCAGGAGCGCGGTGGACCGACGAAAGAAGGCTTGGAATGAAGAAGGCATGCAGCTTTCCCGGGGCTTGGGGGGCGAAGCCGCATATATAGCCTAGTCCGCGCCCCGCCGGCGTCGGACGGCGGGACGGGCGCGGCGCGGCGGGCGCGCCGGAAAGCGCTTTGGTTCGCGCCGGTCAGCGGCCGGCGCCCAGTTCTTCCTGGCGCTCGAGCGCTGCGAGCAGTTCGTCGTCGATCTTCGCGTGGCGCTCGGCGAGTTCGGTGGCGCGCGAGGAGTCGGTGGCATAGATGGCGCCGCCGTCGAGTTCGAGCATCTCGGTAATGCGCTTCTGTTCCGCTTCCAGGCTTTCGATCTGGGCGGGGAGCGCTTCCAGCTCGCGCTGCTCCTTGTAAGAGAGCTTCTTGCGCGCAGCGATCGCCTTGGGCGCGACGGGTTCCGCGGGCGCGGACGGCGCTGCTGGGGCCGGTGCCGCAGCGGGGGCCGCAGCCTGGCGCTGTTCGGCGATCTCTCGCGCACGCTTGGACTGGACCAGCCAATCCTGCACGCTGCCTTCGTACTCGCGCCAGCGGCCGTCGCCTTCATAGGCGATGGTGCTGGTCACCACGTTGTCGAGGAAGGTCCGGTCGTGGCTCACCAGGAACACGGTGCCGTCGTAGTCCTGCAGCAGGTTCTCGAGCAGCTCCAGGGTGTCGATGTCGAGGTCGTTGGTCGGCTCGTCGAGCACCAGCACGTTGGCGGGGCGGGCGAACAATCGGGCCAGCAGCAGGCGGTTGCGCTCGCCGCCGCTGAGCGAGCGCACGGGGGAGTTGGCGCGCGCCGGGGAGAACAGGAAGTCGGAGAGGTAGCTCTTCACGTGCTTCTTCTGGCTGCCGATCTCGATCCATTCGCTGCCGGGGCTGATGAAGTCTTCCAGCGTGGCGTCGAGGTCGAGCTTGTCGCGCATCTGGTCGAAGTACGCCACCTGCAGGTTGGTGCCGCGGCGGATCTTGCCGCTGTCGGGTTCGAGCTCGCCGAGGATCAGCTTCAGCAGGGTGGTCTTGCCCGCGCCGTTGGGGCCGAGCAGGCCGACCTTGTCGCCGCGCAGGATGGTGCCGCTGAAGTTGCGGATGACGGTCTTGGGGCCGAACGACTTGGTGGCCTCTGTGAGTTCCGCCACGATCTTGCCGCTGGACTGGCCCGAGGCCACGTCCATGTTGACGCTGCCCTGCACCTCGCGGCGCGCCGCGCGGCTGGCGCGCAGTTCCTGCAGGCGGGTGATGCGGCTCTGGCTGCGGGTGCGGCGCGCTTCCACGCCCTTGCGGATCCAGATTTCTTCCTGGGCGAGCAGCTTGTCGGCCTTGGCGCTGATCACGGCTTCCTGGGCGAGTTGCTCTTCCTTCTGCACGAGGTACTGCTCGAAGTTGCCGGGATAGGAACCCAGCTTGCCCCGATCCAGCTCGACGATGCGGGTGGCGACACGGTTCAGGAAGCTGCGGTCATGGGTGACGGTGACGACGCTGCCCTTGAAGTCGATCAGCAGTTGTTCGAGCCACTCGATGGAGTCGAGGTCCAGGTGGTTGGTGGGCTCGTCCAGCAGGAGCACGTCGGGCGCGGCCACCAGGGCCTGCGCCAGGGCAACGCGTTTGCGGGTACCGCCGGAGAGCGAGCCGACGCGGGCATTGCGGTCGAGGTGGAGGCGGTGCAGCGTCTCTTCCACGCGCTGCTCCCAGTTCCAGGCGTCGAAGGCTTCGATCTGGGACTGCAGGGCGTCGAGGTCGAGGCCGTCCGCACCGGAGAGATAGAGATCGCGAATGGCAATGACCGGGCCCAGGCCCTGGCTTGCGGCGGTGAAGACGTCCGCATCCATGTCCAGCACAGGCTCCTGGGCGACGTACGCGACCCGGAGGTTCTGCTGGAACTGCAGGGTGCCGTCGTCGGTCTTTTCCAGGCCGCCGAGTATCTTGAGCAGCGAAGACTTGCCGGCGCCATTGCGGCCGATCAGGCCGATGCGCTCCGATTCCTGAAGAGAGAAGTCCGCATGATCCAGCAGCGGGACGTGACCGAACGCGAGTTGGGCGTCGAGGAGTGTGATGAGTGCCATGTGGCTCGAATTATCGGAGGAGCCACAAGATGCAATGGGCGAGAGGATGTCTGCCTGTACGTGAAGAGCCTTGAAGAAGTCTTTTCATCGTGATTCTTCAGGGAGATCTTGCGCGCGGCAAAAGATGACATATACTCGCTGGCTCGGCTGACAACGCAGCATGATTTCTTCGGGAATCGCAGCAAGTCGGCCGATAAAAAAACTTCCTTCGAAGTTGACGCTGACAGAAAAGTCGGT
>NZ_JARVTD010000058.1:0-31769 GCF_030208835.1 Variovorax sp. efr-133-TYG-130
AGGGGCGCAGCCCCGGGGGACATTCGCGGAGGGGAGTACCCGGTGGCCTGTGCACACGCCCCCAAACACCAGCAGCACAACGCAGCACAGAGCACTGAGATGCAAGCCCGCCACCCCCTGACGCCCACGGCCTTCGCAGCAGCAACCCTGTTCAGCGCGGCATTGCTGATCGCAGCCCAGAGCACGCACGCAGCAGAGTCCGAAGAAACAAACACGCTGCTCCCCACACAAGATCCCTGCGGCACTTGCGATCGGCCCCTGGCACAAGCACCAGGCACGGTTGCACCGCAAAGCCTGCCCGCACCGCCCAAGCCTGCAGGCGCGTCGTTCAAGCTCAACGACCTGCGCCTCAACGGCGTCAAGGCACTCAGCAACGAAGAGCTGCAGGCCATCACCTCGCCGTACATCGGGCGCGACGTCACGCTCTCGGAGCTCGAGGAACTCGCCAAGGCCATCACCGCACGCTACAAGGAACGCGGCTACTTCCTCGCCCAGGCCGTGGTGCCCGTGCAGACCGTGCGCGACGGCATCGTCGAGATCAGCGTCATCGAAGGCCGCCTCGGCAAGGTCGAGGTCGTCGTCGCGCCCGACGCGCCCATCGCCGAGTCGCGCGTGCGCGGCTTCCTCGCGCCGCTTCAGCCCGGCGAAGCCGTCAGCGCGCCGGCCTACGAACGCGCGATGCTGCTGCTGTCCGACCAGCCCGGCATCAAGGTTTCCTCCGGCCTGCAGGAAGGCTCGCAGCCCGGCACCACCGACCTGTCCGTCGAGGTGGCGCCCGCGCCGCGCTGGGCCTTCACCGCCGAGGCCGACAACCACGGCACCAAGGAATCGGGCCGTTACCGCGTGGGCGGCACCGTGCGCTGGCTCAGCCCCTTCGGCATCGGCGACAACCTCGACGCGCGGGTGATGGTGTCCAACGGCAACGCGCTGCAGTTCGGCCGCGTCTCGTACGAGGCGCCCATCGGCACCAGCGGCTTGCGCGCCGGCGTGGGCCTCTCGCGCGTGAGCTACGACCTGGGCGGGCAGTTTTCCGACCTCGAGGCCCAGGGCCGCGCCAACGTGTTCGACGTGTCGCTCAACTACCCGCTGATCCGGCAGCGCCAGCAGAACCTCATCCTGCGTCTGAGCGCCGACAGCAAGGACCTCGACGACGAAATCCGCGCGTTCGAGTACGACGCCAGGAAGCGCGTGCGCGGCTTCGGCGTGGGATGGACCTGGGAGCGGCGCGACGACGTGCTGGGCGGCGGCTACTGGGCCAGCTCGGGCACGCTGTACCACGGCTCGCTGTCCATCCGCGACCCGCAGGGCCGGGCCGACGACCAGGCCTTCGGCGGGCGCCACACCGAAGGCGGCTTCAACAAGCTGAGCTTCCAGCTGTCGCGGCTGCAGGCCATCGTGCCGCGGCATTCGCTGTACCTCTCCATCGGCGGCCAGTGGGCGAGCAAGAACCTCGATGCCTCCGAGAAGCTCGCGCTCGGCGGCGCGCGCGCGGTGCGGGCCTATCCGTCGGGTGAACTGCTCGTGGACCAGGGCCTGATCGGCACCGTCGAATGGCGCTGGTCGGTGAACGAAGAGCTGACGCCCTTCGCGTTCTACGACGCCGCGCGCGGCCGGCTGCAGCGTCACCCCTCGCCGTTCGACGGCGAGAACTCGCGCAGCCTGCGCGGCTACGGCATCGGGCTGAGCTGGTCGCGGCCGGGCAATTTCTCGATCAACGCGACCCTGGCATGGCGCGACGGCACGCCGCGGCCGCAGACCGATGGCGGAGGCCGCGGCCCGCGGCTGTACGTCCAGGTTCAAAAGGCGTTCTGACCATGAAGCCACGCAAACTCAAACCTCTCGCACCGCGCCTCGCGCTGCGTCCGCTGGCCTTGTCGCTGGCCTGCATGGGCATGGCGCCCGCGCTCGCGCAGGTCATCCTGCCGAGCTACCAGCCGGGCATGTTCACCACGCAGGGCATGGTGACGGTGAACCCGGTCCTCACGGCCACGCCGCGCGGCGGCCAGGCGCTCGGCATCACGCAGGGATCGCTGCGCGCGATCATCGACTGGAACAGCTTTTCCATCGGCGCGAAGGACGCGGTCAACATCCAGCAGGCCATGGGCAGTTCGAGCATCCTGCTGAACCGCGTGAACGGCAACGAGCTGTCGACCATTGCGGGCCAGCTCACGGCCAACGGCCGCGTGTTCCTCATCAACCCCAACGGCGTGCTGTTCAGCCAGGGCGCCAGCGTCAACGTGGGCGGGCTCTTGGCCTCCACGCTGGCCATGACCACCAGCGACGCGAATTTTCTCGACGGCCAGACCCGCCTTGCCTTCGAGCGCGCCGACGCCAGCACCGCCACCGTGCGCAACCTCGGCGACATCACGGCCACCGGCGGGCCGGTGGTGCTGATGGGCGCGGGCGTGGGCAACGAGGCCACCGGCACCATCACCGCCGACGGCCAGACGGTGGCGCTGGCGTCGGGCCGCAAGATCACGCTGGACATCGGGGGCGACGGCCTCACCAGCCTCAACATCCTGACGGATTCGAAAGCCGCCAGTGCATCGGTCGCCAACAGCGGCACCCTGCAGGCCAACGCAGGCCGGGTGGTGCTGGTGGGCCAGTCGATCACGCCCGGCGAGCTGGTGGTGAACCAGAGCGGCACGGTGCGCGCCAACTCGCTCGGCATGAAGAACGGCGAGATCGTGCTGAGCGCGGGCGCCGACAACGAAGTGCGCGTCGGCGGCACGCTGCAGGCCACATCGACCGGTACGGTGGCGGGCGGGCGCATCACGGTGGCCGCGGGCAAGGTGCGCGTGGAAGGCGCCACGCTCGACGCGAGCGGCGAGGCCGGCGGCGGCACGGTGCAGCTGGCGGCGCTCGGCGGCCTGTCGGTGGGGCCGACCACCGTGCTGCGCGCCGACGGCAGCGCGGGCAACGCCGCGGGCGGCGAGATCCGCATCGGCGCGGCCGACTACACGACGCTGCCCGGCGCGGCCGGCGCGCCGCCAACGGACACCGTGCTGGGGCTGCACCTGTCGGGCGAGCTGTCGGCGCAGGGCGCCGGCAGCGGCAAGGGCGGTGCGATCTCCACCAGCGCGAATGCGATCGAGGTCGCGAGCGATCTTTCGGTGTCCGCGGCAGGGGGCGCCAATGGTGGCGCCAACGGTCAGTGGAGCCTGCAGTCCGACAAGCAGATCGTCGTCACGGCCACGGCGCCGGCGTACGACGCGGGCGCCTATCCGAGCGCAGGCGGCGCAGCCTCCAGCCAGCTGAGCGACGCGGCCATCGGCGGTGCGCTCGGGCGTTCGACCGACGTGGTGCTCGGCAGCAACGCACGCAACGCCGAAGGCGGGCAGGAGCCCTTGGGCGTGGTGTTCGACACCGCCTCCGCGGTGGTGAAGAGCGCGGGCGGCACCGCATCCCTGCGCGTCGATTCGGCCACCGGCATCGGCATGTCCGACCGGTCGTCGATCAGGTCCACGTCGGGTCCGCTGAACGTCGACTTCAACGCCGACGCGGCCGGTGCGGCGCTGCCGGCCATCGACATGCCGATCACCGACACGAACGGCATGCGCATTGCGCCCATCGTCCTGACCGGCGCGACCATCGAGACCAACGGCGGCAACGTGCGCTTCTACGGCCAGAGCGATGCGCAGAACGGGCGCGCCATTGGCTACACCGACGACACCTACTTCAACGTGCCGTTCGAGAGCGCCGGCGTGCAGGTGACGGGCGGCCGCATCTCGACCTGCGCGCCGGGTGCCGCCAGCTGCGCGCTGGGCGGCAGCATCAGCCTGCGCGGGCAGGGCGGCACCGTGGTGTCGAGTTCCACTTTTTCCGGCAGCACCGGCGTGCTGATCACCGGCGCGGAAATCATCAGCGGCAGCGGCGGCATCACGCTCGACGGTGTCGGCGGCCTGGGCGGCGCGGGGGTGTCGATAGGGCAGACGTTCAACGACGGCCCCCCGGACACGCGCAGCCGCATCGCATCGGGCAGCGGCGACATCAGCGTGCGCGGCGCCACCCGCGGATGGAGCGACACCGACCAGGTCGCCGACTGGTCGTCGCGCGCGGTGTCGGTGGGCGTGGCGGTGAGCGGCACCGACATCGCCACCGGCGGCAACGTGCGCGTCGAGGGCACGGGCGCCGACCTGGGCGCGCTGCTGGCCAACGACCAGTTCCGCAAGCTGTCGGCGTCCTCCACCATCGGCGCCTCGCGCGGCGTGACCGTGGGCGACACGGGCATCGTGGCGGGGCGGGGCAAGCGCATCGACGTCGTGGGCACCACCGGCAGCGCGGGCGTGGTGTACGACTTCAACGGCGACCCGCAGCCGCCGGCGGGCGCCATCGACGAAGGCCTCACGCCGGCGGCGGTGTGGATCCGCGCGAGCGGCGCCGGCCAGGGCCTGCGGGCCGAGGGCGGGCAGATCGCGGTGAGCGGCGGCAGCGGCGACGTGCTGCTGCAGCGCGGCGCGCAAACCGATGCCCTGCTGAGCACGGCGAGCGGCAGTGGCGCGGGCGGCGGCATCACCGTCACCGGCCGCAACATCTACGCCGGCGCGCTGGCCGGTGCCGCCGGCACGCTGGCCGACGCGAGCGGCGCGGGCACGGGCGGCGACGTGCGCCTGCAGGCCACCACGCGCACCAGCGACAACACGGGCGGCATGCTCGCGCTGGCGCCGGGGCTGTCGGTGCTGGCCGACAGCGCTTCCGCCACGGGCAACGGCGGCAGCATCCGCCTGCTGGCGGACAACAGCCTGCGCGCGCACGGCACGCTGAGCGCGCGCGGCGGGGCGGCCGGCGGCAACGGCGGCTTCATAGAGACCTCCGGCGGCAACCTGGACCTGACCGGCATCCGCGCGAACGCGGGTGCGCCGGCGGGCGCCGCGGGCACCTGGCTGGTCGACCCCTACGCGGTGGCCATCGTCAGCGGCGCCGGCGCCGGCACGCTGCCGACCAACCCCTTCGACGCGCTGTCTAACTCGACGATCCAGGACGGCGACATCAACGCCGCGCTCAACGGCGGCGCCAGCGTGAAGATCACCACCGGCACGGGCGGCGTGGGCACGGGCAGCATCACGCTGGCCAACGACGTGCTCATCGACTACACCGCCGCTGCCGGCGCGCTGAGCTTCGAGCTCGACTCGGGCAGCAGCATCCAGGCCAACGGCGTGGGCACCGTCATCCGCTCCTCGGGCGCGGGCGGGCCGCTGAACGTGGTGTTCAACGCGGGCTTCAACCCCGACGGCACGCCCTCCGGCTCCATCGGCACCATCACGTACAACGGCAGCATCGACACGCGCGGCGGCAGCGTCGCCATGACCGCGCGCGGCGACGGCACGCCGGGCAGCGGGCGGATCGGCATGAACGGCGCGAGCGTGCAGACCGGCGGCGGCGCCGTCACGCTCTACAGCGGCCAGCCGGGCGCACCCACCGGCTATGTGACGCTGGTCGATTCGCAGATCGACACGCGCGTGGGGCAGAGCGACGCCGGCGCGGGCGGCGCGGTGCAGATCGCGGGCGGCAACGTCACGCTGGCGGGCGTGCAGCTGGCGAGTTCGAGCGGCGCCATCGACATCCGCGGCAGCTCGGCGGACTGGAACAGCGGCGTGGTCATCACCGACGGCCGCGCGGCTTCGGCGCTGTCGACGACCAGCGGCAACATCACGGTGCAGGGCGTGGCGCGGCGCCAGGCTTCGTCGACCTTCGCGGGCTCGTACGGCGTGCTGGTGAACGGCGGCAGCAGCATCGCCAGCGGCAGCGGCACCATCGCGCTGCGCGGCTACAACTTCAACAACGACCCGACGGCGCCCGCCGTGGGCGGCGACAGCGGCGTGCGCCTGGAAAACGGCGCACGCATCACGACCACCGGCGGTGGCGGCATCGAGATCACCGGCCGCTCGGCCAACGGCGGCGCCGGCGTTGCCATCGAGGCCGGCGGCTCGCCGACCTTGCCGGGCGCGCTGCCGGTGGTGCAGGGCAGCGGCAACGTGGTGCTGCGCGCGGTGAACGACGGCAGCACCGACGCCATCGTGATCGGCGCGCCGGTGAGCGCGGCAGGCGCCATCGACCTGCGGCCGGGCGGCATGGATCAGAACTTCGCCGCGTCCGATGCCACCACCACACCCGTGGTGCTCGGCGGCGCGGGCACCGGCGGCTTCTCGGTCTCGGGCGCCGAGTTCGCGCTGCTGGGCGCGCCCACCATCGTCGCGGGCAGCAACACGCAGGCGGCGGACATCACCGTGGCCGGCCCGCTGTCGGCTTCGGGCGCGCTGACGCTGCAGAACGACGGCGGCGGAAACATCGCCGTCAACGGTGCGATCAATGCCACGCAGGTCGGGCTGCTGTCGGCCGGCAACATCACGCAATCGGCTGCGGGCGCCATCAACGCCACGAGCCTGCTCGCACGCTCGCTCCAGGGCAGCGTCGACCTGCGCAACCCGGCGAACAACGTGGCCGTCGTGGGCGGCGGTGCCGCGGGCGGGTTCGGCTACGTGGACGCCAATGCGGTCACCATCGGTGCGCCGAGCGTCGCCGGCTTCGACGCCGCCACCAACCAGGCGGCAACGGCCGGCGTGGCGTCGATGGCGGCCAACACGGTGTTCGTGCGCACCTTGGCCGACGACCTCACGCTGGGCACCACGGTGGCCGGCGGGGCGGGCACCGACCTGGTGGCGGCCGCGCGTTTCCAGAATCCGGGCGGCTTCGCCATCGGCGGCGGTGCGTGGCGCATCTGGGCCGACACCTGGGTGGGCGAGGCGCGCGGCGGCCTCGCCGGCACCGGCACGCTGCCCAACCTCTATCACTGCGCCTATCTGGGCCTGTGCACGGTGACGGTGCCGGCCGGCGGCAACCACTTCATCTATGCGCAGCAGCCGACGGCCACCGTGACCATCGGCGACGCCGCACGGCCGCAGGGCGCGCCGAATCCGCTTTTCACGTACAGCGTGAGCGGGCTGATATTGGGCGACAACGCGTCGAGCTTCAGCGGTGCGCCGGGCACCAGCGCCAACGCCGGCAGCCCGCCGGGCAGCTACCCGATCGACGGCGCCTTCGCGTCGGCCGCGGGCTACGCGGTGCGCGTGGTGCCGGGCACGCTGCGCGTGGATGCGGCCCCTGTGGTGGCGCAGTTCAGCTTGGCCGATCTGCCCACGGTGGACGTGTTGCGCGAGCTGCCTTCCACCTACCTGTACGACCGCAACATCGGCCAGGCACCGATCTGCCTGGCCACCGGCCCGCTGGACGGCGACCGCGCCTCGCAGGCCGGCGACGTGCTGGCGCGCGAATGGTCGCGCGTGCGCTCGCGGCCCAACCTGTTGAGCTGCGTGAATACCGAGCGGCGCAACGGATGTTCGGACTTCTGAGCGCGCGGCTTCAATGCGGCGGCCGCGCGCTGATGACGAAGAGCTGCGCCATCAGGTCGGCCAGCAACTGCAGCTGCGGGTCTTGCGTGAGCGCGGCATGGCGATAGGCACCGACGTGGGCTTCGAGCGCGGGCGCGTCGAGCGGGCCGGCGAAGAAAAGCCGCCGCAGCGCGCCCGACAGCGCGTCGTTCCCGGCCGCGCACGGCCGGTCGTCGATGGTGCTTTGCGCATGGCTCGACAGCGCCGGTGTGGCCAGGAACGGCGCGAGCACGGCGGCACGGATGCGGCCGTCGTGCACCAGCGTGTTGAGCGTCATGTCGAAGGCCAGCGCCGGGCCCGCGGCCAGAGCCTCGCGCAGCAGCGGTGGCAGCGTGCTCAGGCCCTGCGGCGTGACCAGGTAGGCCACCGCGCCCCAGTTGTAGAGGCCCCGCGCATCGAGAATCTCCACGCCGCCGATGGCATCGCGCGGCATGCCCGCGCCGTGCGCGTCGTGCGGCAGGTGCTTGCGCAACGCCTGCCAGAGCGCCAGCAGGCCGGGCGCCGAAATGCCGGGCATGCATTCGAGGAACACCAGGTCGAATCCGCCGAGCTGCGCAAGCGCATCGGGCTGGCGCAGCAGCGGCGGCAGCGCGCGGCTCAGCAGCGCGTCGTCTTCGAGCACCAGGAAGAAGTCGCCGTGCGGCGCACTGCCGATGGCGCCTGCATGCGAAAGAAAACAGGCGTGCTCGCGCGGGCTCACCGGGGCGTCTGGCAAGGTGGCGTGCGCGGGCAGCCCGTGCGTGCCGGTCGCCTCCAGGCGGGCGATGCCCGGCAGGCCGAGCGCGCGCAGCTGCAGCTCCATGGCCTCGCGGCGCGCGATGCTGTCTTGCAGGTTGATGAAGCAGCCGTTCATGATGGCGGTATGACGCAGGTGGTACCACGGGCACGTGAAGGAGCATTGTCTCGCGGCGCGGCCGCCGGCGAGGACGCGTCCGGGCGGGGCCGCGCATGACCGCGCCCGGCGCGGCGCGGCCGTGGCTCAGCGTGGTGATGCCGTTCTATCGCAAGCTGGCCGAGTTCGAGCGCGTCGTCGCGCTCAACGCGCCGTTCTGGTCGCGCCCCGGCATCGAGGTGGTGATCGCGCTCGACGATGCGAGCGAGGAAAAGGAGCTGCAGCAACTGCTCGCGCGCTTTCCCGGCGTTGCCTGGACCCTGCTGGCCAACGACCGCGCGCACGCGTGGCGCCCGCCGAGCTGTGCGATCAACGCGGGCGTGCGCCACAGCGCGGGCCGCTTCGTGTTCGTGCATTCGCCCGAATCCGCTTACGTGGGCGATGCGCCCGCCATCGCGCTGCATGCGGCCATGCAGGGCGGCCGGGGCGTGGCGGTCGGCCGCGTCGGCTTCGCGCGGTTCGACGAACTGGACGCTGCGCCGGAGCCCGATGCCCATGCCATGCATGTCGCACTGGCCACGCTGTTCGCACACGCCGTGCCCGACGCGCTCTACCTGCGCACCTTCTACGGTTCCCTGTGCTGCGCGCGCGAGGCTTTCGATGCCGTCGGCGGCTACGACGAATCGCTGGCGCGCTGGGGCGGCGACGACGACAACTTCCGCGTGCGCCTGGAGATGGCCGGCTGGCAACTGCTGGCCTGCGCCGACCTGAAGCTGCTGCACCTTTCTTTCGAGGCGCGCGACGGCAGCGAGCAGTTCGACCCCGACAACGACTGGGCATGCTGCACCCCGGCCACCGCGCGCGCGAACGAGGGCGCGGAGCGCCGCGCGTGGGGCTGCGACTTCACGCGCATCGCTCGCACGGACGCCGCTGCGTTGCCGCCGTCGCCGCAGGACGCGCCACCCTGGCTGCGCTCCGCGCCCGTGTTCGCGATGGGTTCGCGCCTGCAGTGCGAGATTTGCGCGCGCATGGTCCACCACGAGCCGGCGCCGCACTTTCATTGCCCGCGCTGCAGCAAGGAAGCGCCACGGCGCCTGACCGCGCGCCCGCGCATCGTCTGCGTGATGCAGCTGCGCAACGAGGCGCGGTTGCTCGAGGGCTGCCTCGCGCACCTGCGCGCGCATGTCGACGGCTTCGTGCTGCTCGACGACGGCTCGACCGACGAGACGGCGCACATCGCACGGCGCGAGCCCAAGCTGCTCGCGCTGCTGTCGAACCCGCCGGCGCCGGCGCAAAGGCACGCATGGAACGAGCGCGAGAACCGCCGCCGGCTGCTCGAATGCGCACGCGCGCACGGTGCCGGCTGGGTGCTGGCGTGCGATGCCGACGAGCGCTACGAGACGCTCTTCCTCGACAACCTGAATGCCATCGTCGATTCGCTCTCCGAGACGCAGCTGTCCTGCCTGTCGGTCGCGATGCGGGAACTGTGGGACGCGCCCGACCGGTTCCGCATCGACGGCCCGTGGGCGCACAAGTCGCGCGCCTGCCTGTTCCGCCTGCCGCAGGAGATCGCCTTCGCGCAGGCGCCGGCGCTGCATGGACCGTGGTACCCCGACGCCGTGGCGCAACACGGCGTGATGTACCGCAGCTACTACCGGCTCTACCACCTGAAGATGATTCGCCGCGAAGACCGCGTCGCGCGGCGCGACCTGTACCGGCGCCTCGACCCCGAGCGGCGCCTGCAGCCCATGGGCTACGACTATCTTGCCGAGGAAGGGCCGGCGTTGCGGCTCGCCGCGGTGGCGCCCGGGCGCGGCTATGCGCTCGCGAGCCTGCCGAAGGACCTGGCGGCGCTGCTTCAGGCCTGACCTTCGGACGGGCCCGCGGACATCGCCAGCGAACGCGAAAAATCGCCGCGGTAGGTGCGCGTGCCGGTGTGGCTCAGCCGCGAGCGCGTGTCGACGAACACCTGCCCGCCGATCGACTGCCAGCGCCGGCAGAAGGCGAAATCCTCGCTCAGGTAGCGGCCGTTGCCGGGTTCGGCCCACACGTCGAAGAAGCGGTAGTGCGCCTGCGCGGCCGCCTGCGCGTCTTCCATGTGGTCGGGCGTGTAGCGCAGCTGCGGCATGGCCTGCGCGAGCCGGGTGAACACGCTGCGCTCGATCAGCATGAAGCCGGTAGGGGCGTCCAGCACTTCGGCGAAGCCGTCGGCGTCCACGCCGGCGTTTTTCAGGTTCACCGGGAATACCGCGTGGCGCGCCTCGAAGTCTTCGCGCGTGCTGCCCGCGGGCAGCGCCTGCGCCAGGCCCTCGCTCGGCCAGCCGTCGCTCTTGTGCGGGTACACGCCGGCCACCACCGCGCGGCCCGCCAGCAGCAGCCGCAGCGCGGCCTCCGGCTCGAAGCCGATGTCGGCGTCGATCCAGAACAGATGCGTCCAGCGCGCGTCGGCCATGAACTCCGCCACCAGCCTGTTGCGGGCGCGCGGGATCAGGCTGTCGCCGTCGAGGAATCGCGTCTGCATCGCGAAGCCGTGCCGCCACGCCAGGTTGACCAGGCCGAGCAGGCTGCGCACGTAGTCGCTGGTGAGCTGGCCGGTGTAGCTGGGCGTGGCGATGAAGGGGCGGATCTGCGGGAGGGCGTCGATGGAGAGCATGGGCGGTCCGGGTGTGGATGGTCTTGCGCGGTCGTCAGCTTGCCGCAACCTGCCGCCGCGTGGTCAGCAGCGCGCGCAGCTTGGCCGGCGCCACCGGCTTGGTCAGCAGCATCACGCCGCCCTGGCGCAGCCGCTGCAGCACGTCGGGCCCGGTCGCGCCCGACACCAGCACCGCGAGCGCGTCGGGCTGCAGGCGCTTGGCGGCGTCGAGCACGTTCATGCCGTCGTCGTCGCCCGCCAGCTGCAGGTCGCACAGCACGGCGTCGTAGCGCACGCCGCCGCCGCCCAGCCGCGCGATGGCCTCGGCGCCGGTGGTCACGCAGTCGACCTGGCAGCCCCATTGCGCCAGCAGCGTGCGGGTGCCTTCGAGGATGGCGGGGTCATCGTCCACCACCAGGCAGCGCAGGCCGGCCAGCGGCGCGGGCGCGAACTGCGGCGGCTCGGGCGGCGCCGCGTCGGCGGCGCGCGCGGCGGGCAGGGTGAAGGCGAAGGTGCTGCCGGCCTGCAGCGCCGAGCGCACGGTGATGCGTGTGCCCAGCAGCGTGGCGATGCGCGCGCAGATCGCCAGCCCCAGCCCGAAGCCGCGGCGGCGGTCGCGCTCGGTGTTGGCCACCTGGTAGAACTCTTCGAAGATGCGGCCCTGGTGGATGGGCGCGATGCCCACGCCGTTGTCGCGCACCTCGATGCGCACGCCCGCCGCGCAGCGCCGCGCGGCCACCAGCACGGTGCCGCCTTCGGGCGCATGGCGCAGCGCGTTGCTCACCAGGTTGCCGACGATGCGCCGCAGCATGGCCGCGTCGGTGCGCACCGCCAGGCCCCGGTCGCTCCAGTGCAGGCGCACGCGCGCCTGCGCCGCCGCGGCGGCATGCTGCGCGTCGATCTGGTCGAACAGCGCGTCCAGCGATACCTTGGCGATCGCCGGCGTGAGCACCTGCGCGTCGAGCCGCGAGATCTCCAGCAGGTCGTCGAGCAGCACGCCCATGAACTCGGTGCTCTCCTGCAGCCGCAGCACGGCCGGGCGCTGCGCCGGCGTGGCGCCGGGCAGCAGGCCGTCGATGAACAGGCCCATGGCATGCAGCGGCTGGCGCAGGTCGTGGCTGGCGGCGGCCAGGAAGCGCGCGCGCGACAGCGCCGCCTGCTCGGCCTCGGCCATGCGCTGCAGCGCCACGGCGGTGGCCTCGCGCACGCGCTCCTCGCTGACCTGGCGGTTGTGCTGCAGCCGCTCGGCGAGCCGGTCGATGTCGTGCGCCAGCACCGCCAGCTCGTGCGTGCCGCGCGTGCCGCCTTCGACCACGCCGCAGCGCACGTCGAACTGCCCGGTCTCCAGCGCCGCGACGGTGCGCGACACGCGCCGCAGCGGCCGCGCCACCGTGCGCGCCATGTGGCGCACCGAGGCCCAGGCCGCGATCAGCGCCACCATCGCGATGCCGATGCCGGCAATGAGCGAGCGGCTGCGCTCGCGCGTGTAGGCCGTGGTGTCGCGGAAGGTCTGCACCAGGCCGATGGGCGTGTCGCCCGCCGCCGTGGACCCCGCGGGCGCGAAGGCGCTGGCGCGCGAGGCCTCGCGCAGCGTGACCGGCGAAGTGAACATGCGCAGCCGCGCGAGCGAGGTGGTCTTGGGCCCCGCGGTGACGAACACGCCCGCGCTGTTGCTGATTTCCACCCGCGTCACCTGCCCGCCGCGCAGCGCGGCATTGGCCACGTTCTGCAGCGCGGGCAGGTCGCCCGCATACAGGCTCAGGTCGGACATGGCCGCCACCTGCCGCGCGACCGCCTGGCCCTCGGCATCGAAGGCGGCCTCCAGCGTCTGCAGCCGGCTGTGCGTGAACCAGCCGGTGAGCGCCAGCGCCACCGCCGCGCACGGCACCACGCCGAGGCGGAACAGGTCGTTCTGCAGGTTGCCGCGCACCACCAGCGTGTGGTTGGGCGGCGGCGGCGATGCGGCAGGCCCCGCCTCCGGTGCCGTGCCATTGGAGGGCCGCGCGGCGGTGCTCATCGCGGCGCCGCGAGTCGCTCGGTCAGTTCCCGTTCCTCCGGCAGGCGCAGGCCGAGTCCGCGTGCCACGGTGGCGTTGACGCGCACGCTGGCGGGCGTCGCCGCTTCCACCAGCGGGCCGTTGTTGCTGCTTGCGTTCGCGTTCGCGGCGGCCACTTTCTGGCCGAGCAGCCGTGCCTGCTGGGCGAGCTGCGAAGGCGTCGACACCGCCGCCGCCAGGCCGCCCGAGCGCACCAGCCCTTCGCTGGTGCCGAACACGGGAAGGCCCGCGCCGGCGCCCGCGCGCAGCACCGAGAGCGTGGCCGCCTGGTTGTCGCCGATCAGGTCGGGCAGCACCATCAGCGCATCGCTCTGGGGCACCACGATGCGCAGCGCGGCGGCCAGCGAGCGGGCGTCGGGCGCGTATTCGATGCGCACGTCCCAGGCCGGGTTGGCGACCTGGGCGGCGCGCTGCAGCTCGCGCACCAGCGGCTCCGACTCGGGCGTTGCCACCACGCCCACGCGGTGCTTCTGCGGGAGCACCGCGCTCATCAGCGCGAGCTGATCGGTCATGGCCGGGTCGCGCAGCAGCACGCCCACGCGGCGGTCGCTGCGCCGCAGGGCCGCCGGGCTCGCGGCCTTGAGCGTCTCGTAGTCGAGCCGGCTCAGCATCGCGAGCACCAGCGGCTCCTGGCCGGGCCGCTCGACCGCGGCGCGCGCGGCGGCCGGGCCGACGGCCATGGTCAGCGGGGCGTCGGCCGGTGCCACGCGCAGGCCGCGGGTGCGCACGCCCGCATTGGCGGCGCGATCGGGGTCGGTGCCGGCGTCCAGCGCCAGCTGCGGCTCCGAAGACGGCGCGGCCCCGCCGGCCGGCAGCCGCACCAGCTCGAAGCGGCTGCCGGGTTCCTGGTCGGCGCGCAGTTGCTGCACGAACTCCGAGGACGCCGGAATGTCGTCGCCCATCAGCACGGTCAGGCTGGATGCCGCCGCCAGGCCCGTGGCTGACGCGGCCGCCGCGGCCAGCAGGGCCAGCGCGCCGCGCCGCATGCCCGCGCGCGGTTTCGCGGGGCGTCCTGGACGTCCGCGGAAGAGCGCGAAGATGTGGGGCACGGCAAGGAACATGGACTGCTTCCGCAGCAAGGGGCGATGATCCAATGTAAGGACCGCCCCTGCTTCTTGCGATAAGGCGGAGGGCTTATGTCAGTGGCCGCGGCGGCCTGCCCGCGTGACGAATATCACTGCGCGGCAGCCGCTCGGCCTATGTCCGACGGACTACCCGCGCACCTACCCCGCAAGGCGGCCGTCAGGCGTCCGCCAGCAGCGCGGCCGCGGCGGCGCGCTGCGCCTGGATGGCCTGGCGCAGCACGCGCGGCGACACCGGCTTGTAGAGCACCGTGATGCCCGCGTTGGCCACTTCGCGCAGCCGGTCGGGCTTGGTCTCGCCCGTCACCAGCAGCCGCGCGGTGCCGGGGCCGATGCCGCGCGGGTGCCGCTCCAGCGCCGCGATCACGTCGAGTCCGTTGTCGCCGCCCTGCAGCAGCAGGTCGCTGATGACCACGTCGGGCGGCTGCGCCCAGCCGTCGGCCATGGCCAGCGCCTCGGCGCGGGTCTGCGCGGGCAGCACCTCGGCGCCCCAGTTGGCGAGAACCACGCTCAGGCCTTCGAGGATGGTGCGCTCGTCGTCGATCACCAGGATGCGCACGTTGGCCAGGCTTTCTTCCTCCTCCATGCCGGCCAGGGCCACCGGCAGCACCGGCACCGGCAGCGCGGCCGGCGCCGAGCGCACCTGCACACGCACGCAGGTGCCCTTGTGCAGCTTCGAGCTGAGGTCGACGCGGGTGTTGAGCAGGTCGGCCAGCCGCTGCACCGTGGCCAGGCCCAGCCCCATGCCGCGCGCGCCGCGCGCCGCCTGCCGGCCGGTGGGCTCGACCTGGTAGAACTCCTCGAACACCCGCGCCTGGTGCTGCAGCGCGATGCCCACGCCGGTGTCGACCACGTCGATGCGCACGCCCTTGCCGCGCCGCCGCGCGCCGATCAGCACGCCGCCCTCGATGGTGTGGCGCAGCGAGTTCGACACCAGGTTGTTCAGGATGCGCGAGAGCATCACGTAGTCGCAGCGCACCCACACGTCGGTCTTGCGCACCACCAGCCGCAGGCCCTGCTGCTCGGCCACCGGGCGGAAGTTGCGGCTGATTTCGTCGAACAGCCGGTCGAGCGGGAAGTCGGCCCACTGCGGCTGCAGCACGCCGGCGTCGAGCTGCGACAGGTTCAGCAGCTCGGAGAACAGCCGGTCGAGCGAATCCACGCACTCGCGGATGTGGCCGATGCGCTGCAGCTTCACCGGGTCGGTCTCGCCGTTGGCCAGTCCGTCGGAGAACAGCGTGAGCGCGTGCAGCGGCTGGCGCAGGTCATGGCTGGCGGCGGCCAGCAGCCGGGTCTTGGCCTGGCTCGCCACTTCCAGCTGCTGGTTCTTGCGCGCGAGCTCGGCGGTGGCCTCGTTGATGCGGCTCTGCAGCAGCCGGTGGCTCTCGGCCAGCGCGCGCGCGGCCTGGTTGAAGCCGTGCTGCAGGTGGCGCACCTCCGACGTGCCCTCGATCGCCACGCTCGCGTCCTCGCCCGCGCCCAGCCGGTCCACCGCCTTGCCCAGCGCCCGGATCGGCTCGCTGATGCGCCGCGCGGCCCACCAGCCGGCCAGGCCCACGCCCGCCAGGCTGAAGGCCAGCACCAGCGCCACGTTGAGCCACACGGAACGCCGCGCGCTCTGCACCGCGCTCAGGCTGATCTCGACCATCACCTTGCCCGTGTGGCGGCCGTCGTCGCCCACGATCGGCACCACCACCTGCAGGCCCTCGCCGCGCGCGCGGTCGGAGGTCTCGGAGTTGGCGACGATCTCGCCGTCCTCGGTCCAGATCTGCACCTGCTGCACATGCGGCTGGTAGGTGCCCGACTGGGCGGTGCGCTGCAGCGCCCGGCGGTCCATGCGCGCCAGCGGGGCCTGCGCCACCGTGGCCACCTGCAGCGCGACCGTCTGCGCATTGGCCCGCATCAGCTCGGTGAGGTTGCCCAGGTGCTGGCGCGTCAGTACCGCGATGGCCGCCAGCGTGGCCAGGGCCGCCGGCACCAGCGCCAGCAGGATCAGCTGCTGCGCGAAAGTGAGGCGGGCCAGGCCGCGGAGGACGCGGAAGTTCCAGTTCATGAAGGCTTCGGACGCATGGAGGCCCGAGCTTAGGGGCGCCGGAGCGAACAGGGAAGCAGGAAAAACATCACGAAAACTACGCGCAATTGCTATTTAATGGCGTCCGCACAGCCCGTGTCAGACCCGCCGCCCGTCGGCGAACCCTATGCCATCCGGTAAAAAAATGCTGGTTTCATTGCGCCTCACTGCCCTGTTTCCAGCTGCCCTGCGCGCGGCGGCGATGGGCTTGCTCGTCGGCCTCGCGCCGTTGCTGGCCTGCGCCCAGGGCACCGCGCGCGAGCCGCCGGTGCGCTTCGGCATCCTGCCGCTGGGCGGCGCCTTCGAGTCGCGCAGCGACTGGGATCCGCTGCTGGCCGAGCTCAGCCGCGCCATCGACCGGCCGGTGAGCGTGCTGTCCGTCAACTCGTACGAGGCGCTGGAGCAGGCCATCCGGCGCGACGAGGTCGACATGGCCTTCCTGTCCGGCAAGATGGCGCTGGACGCCGTCACCCAGCGCCGCATGAAGGTGGTGGCGCAGGTGGTGCGGCACGACGGCCTGCCCGGCTACCGCGCGCTGCTGCTGGCGCGCAAGGCGCCGCCCTTCAATTCGCTCAAAGACCTGCTGGCCCAGCCCGAGCGCTGGCGGCTGGCGCGCGGCGAGAAGCAGTCGGTGTCGGGCTTCATCGTGCCGCAGCTGCAGCTCTTCCTGCCGAACCACATCGCGATGGAGACGCGCTTCCTCAGCGAGACCGTCGGTACCCACCAGGCCACCGCGCTGGCCGTGGCCAACAGCGAGGCCGACGTGGCCACCAACAACACGGCCGACTTCGAGCGCTTCAAGCAGCGCTTTCCGGCCGAGGCGGAACGGCTGCAGGTGCTGTGGCAGTCGGACCTCATTCCGCATGCGCAGATCGTGGTGCGGCGCGAATACCCGCCCGAGCTGCGCAAGCGCGTGCAGGTGTTCCTGACCGCCTACGGCCGCGCCAAGGGCCCGCGCGGCGACGCCGAGCGGCTGGTGCTCAAGTCGCTGCACGACCTGGCCGGCTTCCTGCCGGCCGACAACAGCTCGCTGGAGCCGGCCGCCAGGCTGGCCTGGCAACTGGCGCGGCAGAACGCCATGACCGCGCAGTGGGTCAACGACGCCGCGCGCGAAGCCCGCCTGCAGCGCATCGACAGCAGCTACGCCGAGCAGGTCGGCGTGCTCAAGGACGTGTCTCCCTGATGGCCCGCGCCGCCGCCCGACTGCTTGCCGCGACGCTGCTTTGCGCCGCGTCGGCCGCGATGCTGGCCGCGCCCGCCACGGCCGCCGCGCAGGGCGCCAATGCGGCGACGCCGGGTCCCGCGCCCGCGCCCGCCAGGGGCGCGACCGGCGTGCCAGAGGTGGTGCGCGCGGTGCGCTTCGGCGTGCTGCCGCTGGGCGGCACCGTCGAGTCGCGGGCGCTGTGGACGCCGCTGATGGCCGACATGAGCCGCGCGCTCGGCATCCCGGTCAGTTCGTACTCGGTGCCGTCTTACGAGGAACTCGACCGCGCCATCGGCCGCGACGAGATCGACATGGCCTTCCTGTCCGCCAAGATGGCGCTCGACGCGGTGATGCAGCGGCGCATGAAGGTGGTGGCGCAGATTGCCAAGCAGCCCGGAAACCCCCAGCACCGCGCGGTGCTGCTGATGCGCAAGGCCGGTCCCCTCAACACGCTGGCCGGCCTGCTCGCCGAGCCGCAGCGCTGGCGGCTCGCGCGCGGCGACAGCCGCTCGGTCACGGGCTTCATCGTGCCGCAGAGCCAGTTCTTCCTGCCGAACAACATCCAGATGGAAACCCGCTTCCTCAGCGAGTTCGTCGGCACCCACCAGGCCACCGCGCTCGCCGTGGCCAACGGCGACGCCGACGTGGCCACCAACAACACCACCGACTTCGAACGCTTCAGGCAGCAGTTCCCTATCGAGGCCGAGCGGCTGCAGGTGGTGTGGGAATCCGAGCCGCCGCCGGGCGCGCCGATGGTGGTGCGGCGCAGCTACCCGCCGGAGTTCCAGGCGCGGCTGCAGAACTTCCTGACCGGCTACGGCAAGGCCAGGGGCCCGCGCGGCGACGCCGAGCGCGAGGTGCTGAAGAACCTGCGCGCGGGCTACGGCTACGTCGAGGCCGACGACAGCGCGCTGCTGCCCGAAGCCCGGCTGGAGTACCAGCTGGGCAGGCAGCGCGCCATGGCCGCTTCGTGGGTCAACGAGGCCGCGCGCGAACAGCGGCTGCAGCGCATCGAGAAGACCTACGCGGAGCAGGTCGAGGCACTGCGCGCGCCGAACCGCTGACGCCTCGCGGCGCTCCCTAGTCCCTTCGCCGTACCACCAAACCCCCGCGCCTAGGCCTTAAGGCGGATTTGCCCGCCGCGTCGCGCGCCTGAAACTCCGTGCTTCTTTTCCGGCACCCTTGCCGTTGACGGAGCGTGGATGAGCTGGCGAACAAAAGTGGTGTGGAGCGAGGGGATGCTGCTGCAGCCTCAGCACCTGCAGCAAAGCGAGCGCCATGCCGACCATGCGCGGCATGTGCTGCTGCGCGCGACCACGCCCTATGCCTGGGGTTTTGCCGAACTAGAGATCGACGCCGCCGCGCTCACGCTCGGCAAGCTCGCGCTGGTGCGGGCGGTGGGCGTGTTCGGCGACGGCACCGTGTTCGACATGCCGGCGGTCGACCCGCTGCCCGAGCCCATCGACATTCCCGCCGGCATGCGCGACGAGGCCGTGGTGCTCGCGCTGCCGCTGCGCCGCGCCGGCGCGCGCGAGGCCGACGCGGAAGACTACGAGGAGCTGGTGCGCCACCGCGTGCTCGAGTCGGAGGTGCCCGACTCCAACACCGCCGGCGAGCGCACCGCCATGCTGCAGCTGGGCCAGCTCCACACGCGGCTGATGCGCGCCGGCGAGGCGACCGACGCCTGGACCACGCTCGGCATCGCCCGCGTGCAGGAGCGCCGCGTCGACAACCAGGTGCTGCTGGACCGCGCGATGCTGCCGCCGCTGCTCGACGTGGCGGGCCATTCGGTGATCCGCGCCTGGCTAGACGAGTTGCTGGGCCTGCTGCGCCAGCGCGGCGAGGCGCTTGCCGGCCGCATGACGCAGGGCGGCACCGGCGGCGTGGCCGAGATCGCCGACTTCATGCTGCTGCAGGCCGTCAACCGCAACGAGGCGGTGTTCGCGCACCTGGCCAGAAGCGCGATGCTGCATCCGCAGCATTTCTTCGAGCATGCGCTCGGGCTGGCCGGCGACCTGGCGAGCTTTCGGGATTCACGCCGCGTGGCGCGCTTCGGGCCCTACATCCACGACGACCTCGCGACGAGCTTCCGCCCGCTCATGGACGACCTGCGCCGCAGCCTGTCGATGGTGCTGGAGCAGTCGGCGATCCGCATTGAACTGCACGACCGCAAGCACGGCGTGCGCGTGGCGATGGTGACGGACGTGGAACTGCAGCGCAAGGCGACCTTCGTGCTCGCGGTGAACGCGAACATGCCCAGCGAGGCGCTGCGCGCGCGCTTTCCCACGCAGGTCAAGATCGGCCCGGTGGAGCGCATCCGCGACCTCGTGAACCTGGCGCTGCCGGGCGTCACGCTCACGCCGATGCCGGTCGCGCCGCGCCAGATTCCGTTCCACACGGGCGCCAACTACTTCGAGCTCGAAACACGCAACAGCGACCTGTGGCGCCAGCTCGAGCAGTCGGGCGGCATCGCGATGCACATCGCGGGCGACTTCCCCGGCCTCGACCTTGCCTTCTGGGCGATACGAGCATGACCCCCAGTCTTCGCGCACTTATTGGCACCGTCAGCGTGGAGCCATCATGAGCACACCTCCCGATCCTTTTGCCGCTTTCGAATCCGAACGCACGGTCATCAAGCCCAAGCCGCGCACGCCGGGCGGTGCGCCGCCTGCGCCTGCACCGGCGCCGTTCTTCGGCGGCGCCGATCCGACGCCCGCGGCCGAGGTCGGCGAACTGGGGTTGCTCAACCCGCTGGTGTCGGCCGCCGGCAAGCTGCTGGTGCTGATCGGCAAATTGCGCAACCTCGCGCAGCCGCCCAACGTGCCGGCCCTGCGCGCCTCCACCGCCGACGCGGTGAACCAGTTCGACGCCAATGCGCGCCGCGCCGGCGTGAGCAACGAATCGGTGCTCGCCGCGCGCTACGTGCTGTGCACCGCGCTGGACGAAGCGGTGGCCAACACGCCCTGGGGCGTGCAGGCCGGCTGGAACAAGCAGAGCCTGCTGGTGCAGTTCCACAACGAGACCTGGGGCGGCGAGAAGGTGTTCCAGCTGCTGGCCAAGCTCGCGCAGGACGTGCCCACGCACCGCCAGTTGCTGGAGCTGATCTACAGCGTGCTCGCGCTCGGCTTCGAGGGCCGCTACCGCGTGGTCGACAACGGCCGCGCGCAGCTCGACTCGGTGCGCCAGCGCCTGGCCGACCTGATCGCCAAGGACCGCCCCGCCGTGGAGCCGGAGCTTTCTCCGCACTGGCGCGGGCAGGGCGCGGGCACGGTGCGGCTGCGCGAGTCGCTGCCGCTGTGGGTGTTCGCGGCCGGCTTCGCGCTGCTGCTGGCGCTCGCGTGGTTCGCGCTGCGGCTCACGCTCAACTACCGCTCCGACACCACCTATGCGGCAGTCTCGAGCCTGCGCGCGCCCAACATCCAGATCGCGCCGCCGGCCTTGCCGGCGAAGACCCCGCGTCTCGCGCGCTTCCTGGAGCCGGAGATCAAGCAGGGCCTGGTCACCGTGACCGACGAAGCCGACCGCAGCGTGGTGCGCCTGCGCGGCGATTCCTTCTTCGGCTCCGGCAGCGCCGAGCCGATGGCGCAGTCGCTGCCGGTGCTGCGCCGCATCGGGCAGGCGCTGGCCGAGGTCAAGGGCGAGGTGCTGATCACCGGCCACTCCGACAACCAGCCGATCCGCTCGCTGCGCTATCCGTCCAACTGGCACCTGTCGGCCGCGCGTGCCGACGCGGTGAAGGGCGCGCTGAGCACGCTGGTCGAGCCCGCGCGCATGCGCTCCGACGGCAAGGCCGATGCCGAGCCCGTGGCCGCCAACGACACGCCCGCCAACCGTGCGCGCAACCGCCGCGTCGACATCGTGCTGCTGACCGAACCCGACCGGCTCGCCGCCGCCACATCGGCTGCTCCCGTTCCAGGAGCGACGAAATGATCAAGAAAATATTCGGCTTCCTGTTCAGCCCGCTGCTGCTGACGCTGCTTGCGCTCATCGTCGTCGCGCTGCTGATCTGGTGGATCGGCCCGCTGGTGAAGATCGGTTCGCTCGCGCCGCTCGAAGGCGAGATGACGCGCGCCGTCGTCATCGGCGTCATCGTGCTCGTCGTGGTGCTGCGCGCGCTGTACCGCCGCTGGCGCGCCCGCCGCGCGAGCCGCCACCTGACCGACGGCCTCATGAAGGCGCCCGCCGCCAGGGCCGATGCCCCGGTCAACGGCGAGCAGAAGATCCTCGACACGCGATTCAGCGAGGCCGTCGCCACGCTCAAGCAGATGCGCCTGCATGCGGCCGGCAAGAAACCCGGCTGGCGCGACTGGCTCTCCATCTCGGGCGGCAGCTACCTTTACGACCTGCCTTGGTACGTGTTCATCGGCGCGCCCGGTGCCGGCAAGACCACCGCGCTGGTCAACTCCGGCCTGAGCTTTCCGCTGGCCGAGAAGTTCGGCCCCGGCGCCATTCGCGGCGTGGGCGGCACGCGCAACTGCGACTGGTGGTTCACCGACGAAGCGGTGCTCATCGACACCGCCGGGCGCTACACCACGCAGGACAGCCACCAGTCCGAAGACAAGAGCGCATGGGAAGGCTTCCTGGGCCTGCTGAAGAAGGCGCGCCCGCGCCGGCCGCTGAACGGCGTGTTCCTGACCGTGAGCGTGGCCGACCTGCTGAGCCAGGGGCCGGAGGCGCGCAGCCAGCTCGCGGCGTCGATCCGCGCGCGGCTGCTCGAGCTCGACAGCAAGCTCACCACCCGGCTGCCTGTGTACGTGCTCGTCACCAAGAGCGACCTGCTCTACGGCTTCACCGACTACTTCGACGACCTGGGCAAGGAACAGCGCGCGCAGGTCTTCGGCTTCACGCTGCCGGCCGACGAGAACCTGCAGGTCGAGGAGAAGGGGCTCTCCACGGCTTTCAACCGCGAATTCGCGCTGCTGCACAACCGCGTGAACGACGGCCTCATCGCGCGCATGCAGCGCGAGACCGACGGCACGCGCCGCGCGGCGATCTTCGGCTTCCCCGCCCAGTTCGGCTCCGTCGGCCCGCTGCTGTCCGACCTGCTGGAGCAGGTGTTCACCGGTTCGCGCTTCGCGCAGCCGCCGTGGGTGCGCGGCGTGTACTTCACCAGCGGGACGCAGGAAGGCAGCCCGATCGACCGCGTGATGGGCAGCCTGGCGCGCAGCTTCGGCATCGAGCGCGCGATGCTCGCGCCGCAGAAGAGCAGCGGGCGCAGCTACTTCCTCACCTCGCTGCTGCGCGAGGTGGTGTTCCCCGAGCAGCGCCTGGCCGGTGCCGACGTGAAGCTGGAGCGCCGCCGCCACACGCTGCGCGTGATCGGCGTGACGGCGATGACGCTGGTCACCGTCGGCCTGCTCGCGGCCTGGGGCTACAGCACGCTGCAGAACATGAACTACCTGAAATCGGTCGAGGCCCGCGTCGAGCCCGCCCGGCAGAACCTGGCGGCGCTGCCCGCGCGGGTGCAGAACCTGGTGGAAGTCGCGCCCGTGCTGCAGGGCCTGCGCGACATCTGGAAGACGCCCGACAACCACGACGGCAACGAGCCGCTGTCGATGACGCTGGGCCTCTACCAGGGCGACAAGCTCGACGCCGCCGCCATGCTCACGCACCAGCGCGCGCTCAACGACGCCTTCCTGCCGCAGATCGCCAAGCGCATCGAAGACCAGCTGCGCACCGCGCAGAAAGACAACCTCGAGTACACCTACGAGGCGCTCAAGAGCTACCTCATGCTCTACCAGCCCGAGCACTTCGACCCCGAGGCACTGAAGGCCTGGATCACGCTCGACTGGTCGCGCAACCTCGACCGCGGCATTCCCGAAGACCAGCGCAAGGCGCTCGAAGACCAGCTCGACGTGCTCATCGCGCAAGGCCCGCCGCGCTCGCCGCTGAAGATGGACGAGAACCTGGTGCGCAGCGTGCGCGCGGTGCTCGCGAGCTACCCGCTGGAGCAGCGCGTGTTCAGCCGCCTGAAGCGCCAGCGCGCCACCAAGGACATCCCGGCCTTCAGCGTGGCGGCCGCCACCGGTCCCTCGGGCCCGCTGGTGTTCGAGCGCATCAGCGGCAAGCCGCTGACCGACGGCGTGCCGGGCATGTTCACCTACGACGGCTATCACAAGCGCTTCCAGAACGAGGTGACCGTGCTCACCGGCCTGCTCGCCAACGAAGACCCGTGGGTGCTGGGGCAGGACCGTAACGCCGCCGACCGCCTGCGCGACGTGGCCGCGCTCGGCGCGCTGACCGACCGCGTGCGCCGCCTGTACCTGGAGGAATACGTGAAGCAGTGGGAGGCACTGCTGGCCGACGTGCGGCTGATCCGCGCCACCGGCCTGGAGAAGAACATCGAGACCGCGCGCATTCTGTCGGGCGTCGATTCGCCGCTCGCGAACTTCCTGCGCGCGGTGGTCAGGCAGACCACGCTGATCCCGGCGGCCGACGCCAACAAGGACGTGGTCAGCAAGGCGACCGAGACCGTGCGCAACACGCGCAAGGGCCTGGAAGACCTGTTCGGCAGCGACCCCGGCCGCCAGGTGGCGCCGGGCAAGCGCATCGAGAGCATCGTGGACGACCGCTTCGAGCCGCTGCGCCGCCTCGTCACCGCCGGCGGCCCCAACCAGCCGGCGCCCATCGACGATGCGCTCAAGCTCTTCAACGAGGTGTACGTGTACCTCAACGCGGTCGACACGGCCGTGAAGGGCCGCACCTCGCCGCCGCCCGGCGACGTGGCGGGCAAGCTCAAGTCGGACGCGGGCCGGCTGCCGGAGCCCGTGCGCTCGATGGTCGAGAACCTGAGCCAGTCCGGCGCCGCGCAGGCCCAGGTGGCCGAGCGCGGCAACCTGAGCCAGGACCTGCGCCCCGTGGCCGAGTTCTGCGCGCGTGCCATCGCGGGCCGCTATCCGTTCGTGGGCAACAGCAAGCGCGACGTGCTGCCCGAAGACTTCGGCCAGATGTTCGGCCCCGGCGGCCTGATGGACGACTTCTTCCAGAAGCGCCTGGCCGCGCTGGTCGACACCAGCACCCGCCCCTGGCGCTACAAGCCCGTGGCCGAGCGCGGCGCCATCACCACGCAGGCGCTCGCGCAGTTCGAACGCGCTGCGCGCATCAAGGACATCTTCTTCCGCGGCGGCGGCCGCGGCCCGTCGATGCGGCTGGACTTCAAGCCGGTGGAGATGGACGCGGGCATCACCCAGTTCATCCTCGACGTGGACGGCCAGCTCGTGAAGTACGCGCATGGCCCCGTGGTGCCGATGGCGGTGCAGTGGCCGGGGCCGAAGGGCAGCAACCAGGTGCGCATCCAGGTGAGCCCGCCTTCGACCACGGGCAGCTCGGGCGCTGCCGTGGATGGGCCCTGGGCGCTGTTCCGTGCGCTCGACGACGGGCAACTCGAGGCGGGCGATGCGCCGGAGAAGTTCTTCATCACCTTCCAGATCGGCGCGCGCAAGACGCGGTTCGAGGTGACGACCAACAGCGTGCAGCATCCGATCCGGTTGCGCGAGCTGCGGGAGTTTTCCTGTCCGGAGGGGCTGTGAGCGCAGCTTCTTCTTCTTCCATTTTTGCCTCGGCGGAGTTGCCGGGTTGGTTCGGCAAGTTGCCGGGGATGGGGGACTTCGCGCATCGCCGGCTGCCCGAAGCGTTCCGCTCCGTGTGGGACCAGTGGCTGCAGCGCGGGCTGGCGCGGTTGAAAGACCGGCATGCCGATTGGGTGGAGCGGTATCTGGAGGCGCCCATATGGTGCTTTGCGCTGGGCCCCGGGGTCGCCGGCGAGCGTGCGTGGATGGGGGTGCTGATGCCTTCGGTGGACGGGGTGGGGCGGTACTTTCCTTTCACGCTGGCGGTGGAACTGGATGCGTCTTGCGGGACCGAGCTTCGTGGCGAGGCGTTGATTGCTGCGCTGCAGTGGTGGATTCGGGCTACGCAGGCTGCGCTCGAAGGGCTTGAGGGGGATCTGGATGCGCTGCGGTTCGATGCTGTGCTGCAGCGGCTCTTTCTTGCTGCCGGCGAGGCTGGGCGCGAGGTGCGTGTGGAGGTGCTTGAGCTGCCGATGGAGAGGGCTTCTCTTTGGCTTGGTGATCCTGCTGGTGAAGCTGGGGTTCGGATGGTTTGCGAGGGGCTGCCTGTTGATGAAAAGTTCGATGGGCTTTTTCTTGGCTTTGCGCAGGAGGAGTGAGATGAAGGCCGCTCTTCGTCTTGTGTTCCGGGGCCGGGTCTCGCCCCGGCGGGCGACCTACTTTTCTTTGCTTCGCCAAAGAAACGTAGGCAAAAGAAAGGCGACCCTGCTGTCTGCGTCCCTTCGCTTCGCTACGGGCAACCTGCGGTGCTCGACTACGGCGGGGGTCCGCAGAACTCGCTTCGCTCAAACAGCTGCGGCCCTGATCCCGCCTGCGTCTGCGCTCCTCGGCGCAGCCAGAAGGGATTTGGAAACCGAACGCGCCATCGCTGCGCTCGGCGCGAACGGCGCAGCCGCGCAGCGGCTGCGCCATATAGGGCCGAGCGAAGCAAAGGCCAGTGTCGGTTCCCGCTCCCACCCCTCTGGCTGCGCCGAGGAGCGCAGCGTTTCGCGGATCAGGGCTCGCAGCTGTTTGAGCGAAGCGAGTTCTGCGAGACCCCGCGAAACGCGAGCACCGCAGGTTGCCCGTAGCGAAGCGGAGGGTCGCAGACAGTGGGGTCGCCTTTTCTTTGCTTACTTTCTTTTGGCGAAGCAAAAGAAAGTGAGTCCGCCGCCGGGCGGATATCCCGGCCCCGGAAAGCAAACCAAAAGCAAAGTTCAAAAAGGAGCCAGTCAATGACCGACTCCAACGACGACCGCACCCGAGTAGTCCCAAGGTCAACAACCCCCGCAGACTCGGCAGCCACAGTCATCACAGCAGCAGCAGCAGCCCAGCCGGTCACCAGCCCCGCCACGGGCACCACCGACGCCGGCCTCCTGCCAGTAGGCAGCCGCCTGGCCGAATTCGAAGTCACCCGAGTCATAGGCCAGGGCGGCTTCGGCGTGGTCTACGAAGCCTGGGACCACACCCTCGAACGCGTAGTGGCGATCAAGGAATACCTCCCCACCTCGTTGTCCACGAGGCAGCAGGACGGCACCGTCGTCCCCCTGTCCGAAAGACACAGGGAAACCTTCGACCTCGGCATGCGCAGCTTCATCAACGAAGCCCGCCTGCTCGCCCAGTTCGACCACCCATCGCTGCTGAAGGTCTACCGCTTCTGGCAAGAAAAAGGCACCACCTACATGGTCATGCCCTTCTACAGGGGCGACACGCTGAGAGAGGCCCTGGTAGCCATCCCCGCGGGCGTGGACGAGGCATGGCTGATCCGCATCATGGACGGCGTCACGCAGGCGCTGGCAGTGATGCACAGCGCCAACTGCTATCACCGCGACATCGCGCCCGACAACATCATCCTGCTCGAAGGCTCCGGCCGGCCGGTGGTGCTCGACTTCGGCGCCGCGCGCCGCGTGATCACCGACAAGACGCAGGCGATCACCGTCATCCTCAAGCCCGGCTATGCGCCCATCGAGCAGTACGCGGAGATGCCCGACATGTCGCAGGGCGCGTGGACCGACGTGTACGCGCTCGCGGCGGTGATGCACGTGGCGGTGTGCGGGCGCGCGCCGCCGCCTTCGGTGGCGCGCCTGCTGTCGGACAGCTACGTGCCGCTCGCGGGCAACGACATCCTGCGCCAGCGCTACAGCCTGCGGCTGCTGGAGGCCATCGACGCGGGCCTGGGCGTGCGGCCCGAGCAGCGGCCGCAGTCGATGGCGGAGCTGCGCGCGGCGCTCGATCTCGATGCGGGCAACACCGTCGCGCCCGTGCCGCGCACGCAGCCGCCGCGTGTTCAAGGAGCCGGCGGCAATGCTGCCGGCGCGGACGCTGCGACCGTCATCGTGGGCAGCGGGAACGCCACAGGCAAGCCGGTCAACGCGAAGACGCCGTCTCCTGCGCCCTCTGCGCCCGCCGGCCGGAAGTCCATCACGGCGATCGCCTCGGCCCTCGCCCTCGCGGCCGTGGCCGGTGGCGGCTGGTGGTTCCTGCAGGGCCGCACGGGTGGCGGCATGGAGGCCGGCACGAACAGCAAGCAGGCCGCCGTCGCGCCGGCACCCGCGCCGCCGCCCGACACCAAGGTCGCCGAGGCACCGCCGCCCCCTGCGCCGCCGCCACCTCCCGCGCCCGCGCCGGCGCCGCGCACGCCGCTCGAATCGCTGCAGTCGCTCGCCGCCGGCGCGGCGCCGGGCTTCGACGTGACCGCCGCGCCGAAGAAGCCCGAGGTCACCGTCGGCAAGGACCGGCTCGCGTTCGAGGTCCGCAGCAAGCGCGAGGGCTTCGTCTACGTGTTCCTGCTGTCCAGCGGCGGCGAGATGTTCCTGCTGTTCCCGAACCTGCTCGACAAGTACAACAAGATCACCGCCGGCGGCTCGCTCGCGCTGCCGCGCGCCTCGTGGCCGATGGACGCGGGCGGTCCGCCCGGCACCGACCAGTTCGCGGTGCTGGTGAGCGAGCACGAGCGCGATTTCAGTGCCGCCGGCGTGCAGAACGACGGCGTGTTCCCGGTGTTCCCGTTGCCGGTGCTGGCCGCGCTCGAAGCCACGCGCGGCACCGGTCCTTCGCCGTTGCTGGGCAAGCCGGTGTGCGCGCCCGGCAGCGCGCCGTGCAACGACGTCTATGGCGTCGCGAATTTCAAAATCGTCGAGAAGTAATCGTCTGCAGAGCGCCGGCCCTCTGCGCGAGGGCTCCCTTTTCCGGACCAGGAGACCTCCATGCACCCCTCACTGCCGCCACGCCCGACCCCCGGCTTCACCGCCACGCTCCTGCGCTGGGCCGCCGCTGCCGCCGTCGCTTCGCTGGCCGGCTGTGCCGCGCCGCCACCGGCACAGACCGACACCGCGGCCGCAACGCCCGACACCGCCGCTGCCACGCGCCCGCCGCCGCCCACTGGCGCCAGCGTGGCCGGCCAGGCGCGCACCTTCTCGACCCAGCTCGCCACCTACACATCGGTCGGCTTCGACGCGGTGCCGGGCTGGTCGCGCGACGACTTCTCCGAAAGCTGGCCCGCCTTCCTCGGCAGCTGCAAGGTGCTGACCGGGCGCGGCGCCGAATGGAAGGAGGTGTGCGCGCGCGCGCTCAAGGTCGACGGCAGGAACAACAACGCCATCCGCGGCTTCTTCGAAGGCGAGTTCTCGGCCTACCAGATCCGCGACGACGACCGCCGCCCCGACGGCGTGGTCACCGGCTACTTCGAGCCCGAGATCGCGGGCAGCCGGCAGTACGGCGCGCCCTTCATCTACCCGGTCTACGGCCAGCCCGAGGACATGCTGTTCGCAGATGCCCGCAAGCTGCCCCCGGGCAACGGCACGGTGGCCGCGCGCGTGGACGGGCGCAACGTGGTGGTGCAGACCGGCCTGAGCACGCGCGACATGGGCGCGCCCGGCCTCTATGCGCTCGACCTGTCGGCCGTCTCGCGCGACACCATCGACCGCAAGGTGCGGCTGCGCATCGAGGGCAAGCAGCTGCTGCCGTACTACACGCGCGAGGAGATCGAGACCAAGGGCGCGCCCAACGCCAAGGTGCTGGCCTTCGTGAGCAGCGCCAGCGCGCTGTACGAGATGCAGATCCAGGGTTCGGGCCGCATCAAGCTGCCCAGCGGCGAGCTGATCCGCGTGGCCTACGCAGAGCAGAACGGCCAGCCCTTCCGCCCGACGCTGGCGCAGGCCGCCAACGGCAAGCCGCGCAGCCCGGTGAAGGTGCGCGGCTCGTCCATCGAGCTGCAACTGGACGACGGCGACGACGACGATGTGGGCGCGGTCGACAACAGCACCATCCGCACGCGCGGCTTCACGCTCGCGCGGCCGGTGGCCAGCGGCGCGGTGGTGGTGCCGGGGCGGCGCGCGGCCGGCGCGGTCGCGGGCTCGGGCATCAAGGACCCGAGCTATGTGTTCTTCAAGGAAGCCACCTCGCCGGTCGGCGGGCCGGTGGGCGCGTTCGGCGTGCCGCTGTCGGCGGGGCGTTCCATCGCGGTCGATCCGCGCAGCACGCCGCTGGGCTACCCGGTGTTCGTCTCCACGCGCACGCCGGGCAGCGGCGCGCCGATGCAGCGCCTGACCATCGCGCAGGACACCGGCGGCGCCATTCGCGGCGCGGTGCGCGCCGACTACTTCTTCGGCAACGGCCAGCAGGCCGCGACCAACGCGCGCCGCATGAAGGAGCGCGGGCAGCTGTGGATCCTGTTGCCGCGCGGCCTGGCGGTGGCGCAGGCCGCCACCTCGTCGGCCATCCGCACGCGCGGCGGGCCGGTGGGCGCGAACCTGCCGCAGTGCCTGGTGCCGTCGGAAGGCAGCTGCGTGGACGACTAGTCATGTCTGCCCCCCGGTTTTTCTCTCGCTGAGCTCATGCAGGAAACCCTGTCGTCTTCGGAAAGCTCTGAACTCGTCCGCCTCTGGCGGCGCAGGCAGACGCTGTCCGCGAACGACATGGGCGCCATGTACCGCATCGTGGGCGAGGCGCTCTCGGCATGCAACCCGCCCGAGCTGCAGGTGCTGGGCGAGGGGCGGCAGGAGCTGGTGGCGCAGTTCATCTACGTCAAGGTGCTGCGGCTCGATGCCGACCCCGGCGACTCGGAAGAGCGCGCGAGCCACAGCGCGCCCTCGACCGCGTTCGCGCTGTGCGCGTACTTCCGCCGCTACCTGATCGACTGCACGCGCGCCAGCGCATTCCGCCGCAAGCTGTCCATCGGCGAGCAGATCACCGAGGCACAGCTGGAAGACGAAGTGGGCGCGTGCGAAGACCTCGAAGGCTGCCTCGCGGAGCACGGCTTGAGCGCGCACGCGGTGCAGCTGGCCGCGCGCGCCTTCATCGCCGAGCTGCCCGAGCCCGAGCGCATCCTGCTGTGCGAGGGCTTCGGCAAGGAGGCCGACGGCGGGCTGTCGGGCATTGCCTCGCGCCATGCCATCGCGTCTTACCACTACCGCGCGGGCCGGCTGGGCCTGGTGCACAAGCGCGAGGGCATGACCGCCGACTACGCGAAGACCCGGCTCGGAGGCTGGCTGCAGCAGACGCTGGGCATCGCCATCGAGCCCGGCAACATGGACGCGATCCTGCAAGTTTTCAAAATCCTCGGTGCTGAAGCGTCTTACGCCTGAAGACATAGCCATTCAGGAACAGACGCCATGCCCACCGAACTCTGGCCCCCGCTCAGCGTGATCCGCAACGCGCTCGAAACCGGCTCGGCCGTGCCCGAGGACGGCGCGGATGAGGAGCCCGGCCTCGCGGTCGTGGCCATGCCGGGTGCGACGCCCGGAGCGAGGGGCGAACCCGCGCGCGTGCCCGCCATGTCCAGCCTGCTGCTGCCGCTGGCCGAACTGGCACGGCGCCGCGAGGCGGTGGCGCAGCGCGCGTTTCCGGCGCGCTGGGCGCCGGGCCGGCTCGTGAGCGTGCTGCATGAGGGGCGGCTGCTCGGCGTGCTGCTCGACCGCTGCATCCACGGGGATCTCTGGCAGGGCTGGATGGCCGCGGGCGAGGCCGACTGGGCCAGCGCGTTCGACGTGCTGCTGGAGCCCGGGGACGAGCCTTTCGAGCCGATGTTCGGCGTGATCCAGGCGTGGAACGTAATCACGCTGGAGCCCAGCCCGCGGCTGTGCGCGCGCGTGCTCGGCGAGGTGTCGGCCACGCGGCTCGCGGCGATCCGCGCGGTGCACGACGAGTGGGCCGCGCAAGCGGCGTCGCCCATCGCGCCGGAGCCGGGGCGCATCGCGCTGCGCAGCGTGGGCGGCGGCGCGTTCACGGTGCTGTCGGGCACGCCGCTCGGGCCGCAGGATCCGCGCGCCGACTACCAGTCGCTGTACCGCAACTCGGGGCTGCAGCTGGCCCGCGCGCTGGTGCAGCCGGAAGAAGCGGAGGCATCGCGCGCGCGGCCACAGGCGCGGCCCGAGCGGCCCGAAGGCGGCTGGTGGGGCAGCATCCGCCGCTGGTTCGGCGCCGAAGGCTGGGTGCGCCCGGCCTTCGCGGTGCTGGCGCTGTGCGTGGTGATCCAGAACGTCGGCCTGCTCGGCGGGCGCGACGCCGCGGAGGAAGACGACGTGCGCTTTCGCGCGGTGCCCACCGCGCCCGCGCCAGCGCGCGCCGACCTCCTGGTGCGCTGGAAAGAGGGCGTGCGCATGGACGAGGCCGACCGGCTGCTGCAGTCGATCTCCGCCGACGTGGTGGGCGGGCCGGGCGGCAACGGCGCGTGGCGGCTGCGCGTGCCGGAGCCGGTGGATGCGTTGGCGGTGCTGGCGGCGTCGCCGCTGGTCGAATCGGCCGGGCCGGCGCAGGAGCGGCAATGACACCGCGCCGCACGCATTTGTCTTTCTCCCTCCCCTTCCGGGGGAGGGCAGGGGTGGGGGCAAGCGGCGTATCCAGGGGGCGCTCTGCCCGCCCCCATCCCGGCCTTCCCCCAGAGGGGGAAGGAGCAAGGCAACTCGAATCGGCTTTCTCCCTCCCCTTCCGGGGGAGGGCAGGGGTGGGGGCAAGCGG
>NZ_JARVTD010000051.1:0-28924 GCF_030208835.1 Variovorax sp. efr-133-TYG-130
GCCGGCCGCTTCGCGCGTAATGTCGATCTGCGATTCGTCGATGACGAAGCAGCACACGGCGACGATGTCGTCGGGGTCGCAGGTGGTCTCGAGCAGCACCGTCAGCTGGTCGTTGGTGCGCGTGCGCGACACCACATTGCCGAGGTTGGAGAGCTCGCCGGCGAGCAGGTCGCATTCGCTGTCGGAGAGGCGGGCGAAGCGGATGCGCAGCACGCCGCCGCCGGCGGGTGCGGCGGCCTCGGCCGGCACCGCGGCGGGCGCCGGAGCCGCTGCGGGCGCGGGTGCCGCCGCCGTGGCGGCAGCATGCGCCGCAAGGCTTTCGTCGCCGCTTTCCAGCGCGAGTTGCTGAAGCACGCCGCAGATGTGCGCGACCATGTCAGGGTTCGGCTCCTGGCCGGCCTGGTATGCGGTGAGTTGTTCTTGCAAGGCGTCCTTCGTTTCCAGAAATGCATCGATCATTCGACCGTTCAGGCTCAGCTGCCCGTGGCGGGCGCGGTCCAGAAGCGTTTCGAGCACGTGCGTGGTGTTGGTCAAGGCGGTGAAACCGAACGTCGCCGCACCGCCCTTGATGGAGTGCGCGGCGCGGAAGATGGCATTGAGCTGCTCGCTGTCGGGAGACTCGACGTCGAGCTCCAGCAGCAGTTGCTCCATCTCCGCGAGAAGCTCGATGGCTTCGACGAAGAATGCCTGGGTGAATTGACTGAGGTCCATCTCGTTGCTCCGGGCCGGCGCTGGCGCCGTCCCCTTGGGTTGTCTGCGTTGTTATTCCGTCGTCGCCGCGGCCTTGGGCGCGCTGTTCGCGGGAGGCAGCTTGCCGACACGCGTGCTGCTGCCGCCGTCGCTGCTGTTCTCGCGCTCGATGCGTTCCTGGGTCTTGTGGTTGAGCAGGATGATGCTGATGCGCCGGTTGATCGGGTTGCGCGGGTCGGCGCGGTCCAGGTGCATGCTGTCGGCCAGGCCGATCACGCGCAGCACCTTGCCCTCGACCATGCCGCCGGCCACGAGCTCGCGGCGCGAAGCGTTGGCACGGTCGGCCGACAGCTCCCAGTTGCCGTAGGTCTTGTCGTTGGCGTAGACGATGGCGTCGGTGTGGCCCGACAGCGTGAGCTTGTTGGGCAGGCCGTTGAGCACCGGCGCCAGCTCGCGCAGGATGGCGCGCATGTGCGGCACCACGCGGGCGCTGGCCAGCTCGAACATCGGGCGGTTCTCCGTGTCGACGATCTGCAGGCGCAGCCCCTCGGTGGTGATGTCGATCAGGATCTGCGAGCGGAACTGCCGGAACACCGGGCTCTTCTCAATCAGCTCGTCGAGCTGCTTCTTCATCGCGGCCAGGCGGTTCGCGTCGGCTTCTTCCTCGGCGTCGGACTGCTTGACCTCGCCCTCGACATGCATCACGTCGGCGCCGCCGCCGGGGATCATGCTGGAGCTCAGGCTGGCCTTGTCGCCGCCGTGCATCGCCACGCGCAGCGGCATGCGGAAGTGCTCGGCAATGCCTTCGCGCTGCTTGGGGCTGGAGATGGACAACAGCCACATGACCAGGAAGAAAGCCATCATGGCCGTCATGAAGTCGGCATACGCGATCTTCCAGCCGCCGCCGTGATGGCCGCCGCCCCCGCCCTTGTGGACGTGCTTGATGATGATCTGGGGCTTGCCTTCGCTCATGGTCGCTCGCTTGTTCGCTCTTCTCTGGGCGGGGCGTCAGCGCGCCTTGACCTCGCGGACGTGGTCGTCCAGCTCGGTGAACGACGGGCGCTCCGTCGAGAAAAGCACCTTGCGGCCGAACTCCACCGCAAGCTGCGGCGCGTAGCCGTTGAGGCTGGCCAGCAGCGTGACCTTGGCGCACTGGTAGATCTTCATGCCCTCTTCCACCTTCTGTTCGACCAGCGTGGCCAGCGGCGACACGAAGCCGTACGCCAGCAGCACGCCCAGGAAGGTGCCGACCATCGCGTGGGCAATGAGCGCGCCCATTTCCGAAGGCGGCAGGTCGGCCGAGGCGAGCGCGTGCACCACGCCCATCACGGCGGCGACGATGCCCAGCGCGGGCAACGCGTCGGCCACGCGCGAGAGGCTGTGGCCAGGCACTTCGGCCTCGTGGCGGATGGTCTCGATCTCGTGGTCCATGAGCGCCTCGATCTCGTGCGCGTCGGTGTTGCCGCTGATGACCAGGCGCAGGTAGTCGCACAGGAAGACGGTGATGCCCTCGTGCGCCAGGATGTTCGGATAGCGCAGGAAGATTTCGCTCGAGCCCGGGTCCTCGACGTCGGCCTCCAGCTTCATCATGCCCTCCTTGCGGGCCTTGGCGAGCAGCTCGTACAGCAGCGCCAGCAGGTCCATGTAGAGCTGGCGGTTGTGCTTGGAGGAGCGCAGCAGCAGCGGCAGCTCCTTGATGGTCGCCTTGATGGTCTTGCCGTTGTTGCCGGCAATGAAGGCACCCAGCGCGGAGCCGCCGATCATGAGCAACTCCACCGGCTGGAACAGGACGCCGAAGTGCCCGCCCATGAGGGCATAGCCCCCGAACACGGCACCGATCACCACGAGATATCCAACCAGAACCAGCACGCGCTTCCCCTATCGCCCTTGGGCGTCAAACCAAAAACCCCGTGCCGTGGCGCAGGGTGCCTACCTAGACCGCGCCCCCGATGTCGAGCACCGGTCCCACGGAGATCAGTCCGCCCCGCCGCACTTCGGCGACCTTGGGCTTCCGTGCCTTGCCCGCGCGCGAAGGCGGACGGCACAGGACACACACATAACCGTTCTTGTTGTCGTGCGCATGCGCCACGAAGTGGCCGCCGCACCGGCAGCAGGTGCTCAGCTGCAGCATGTCGCTGTCGAAGAAACGCACCATCGTCTCGGCGCGGGTGAAATCGAGCACCACCTCGCCGCCCTGCGAGCCGACCTGCTCGGTGTAGAGGCGGTAGGCCTTGATGAGCGCGGGCAGTTCGCTCTCGTCCGCCTCGTCGAGCATGAAGCGGTAGATGTTGTAGAACATCGACGAGTGGATGTTGGCCAGCCAGGTCATGTACCAGTCGGTAGAGAACGGCAGCAGGCCCTTGGGCGGCGAGACGCCCTTGAGTTCCTTGTACAGGCGGATCAAGCGCTCCCGGCTCAACGCGACGGCAGCTTCCAGGAACTGCAGGCGGGCGCCCAGCCCGATCAGCTCGACAGCGAGCTGCACCTCTCGGACTTCGCCAAGGACGCTCTTGCGGGTCATGCGGCCGCCGCTCCAGGTTCGCGCATCTGCGATGCCGATGCCGCCTGCGACTGCGCCTGGCGCGCGGCCATCAGGATCGACATGTGCGCCTGCTGGAGCGCGGGCTCCTTGCCTTCGCCGACCACCGCGAACATCGGCCTGTCGTCGAGCCTGAAGCTGCACAACAGAAAGTTGGATGCAGCCAGCTTGACGATCTGGCTGAGCGACATGTTCGCCAGCAGATCGGCGAGTTCGCGCCCCACTCCGAGGCGAAACATAGCCTCTGCCCGGTCTTGTTTGACCAGCTTCTGGGCAAGCAGCATATAGGCCAGATTAATCTCGCCGATTTCCTTAGAAATCACACCGTTTGCACTGGGATTGCAATTTTCCACGTCTATTTCCATTTCCGATTTCACGTCCACTCCGTGCTCCAATCAATCGTGTATACATTATATACACAAAGTTTTACACTTTGAAGTATCTGCTAAGAATCTCGGCAAAAAATGTAGGAAAAATCTGACAACAGCGAAGGGTCTCTCCCTCGTACAGAGAGGGAATCCATGTTGGACGCAAGCGATTCCCGGCACTGAAACCAAGTGTTACCGAGAGCCCTTTTCGTCCATAATTCATTCATCTTGCAAACCGTATTGAAAAATACTATTACATGTGTAACATGTGAATTGGAAATTAATTATTTGAGTGCTGCGTAAATGCAGCCATTCGAATAGATCATGTTTCGATTTGGTGTCCGGCTTGCGACTCGCCCTGGCCCTCCAGGCCATATATCCATGCCATCACTTCGGCAACCGCTCGGTAGAGCTGCGGCGGGATCTGCTGGTCGAGGTTGACCTGCATCAGGAGCCTCACGAGGTCCGCGGACGCGTGCACATACAGCCCGTTCTCGCGCGCCTGGCGCATGATCGACTCGGCGACCACGCCGTAGCCCTTGGCCACGACGACGGGTGCCTTGGTCTTGTCCGCATACGACAGCGCGACCGCGCTGTTGCGGTTGGCAGGCGCGCCGTTCATGCATAAGCCTTCGCCGTGACCTGCAACTGCTGCAGCTGCAGGCCGGCGGCCTCGAAACGCTGGGTCAGCCGGCCGGCGTCGTCCCGCAGGCGCGCCATGGTGTCGGCCTCGCGGGCGGACAGGTGTGCCTGCACGCTGGCGCCCGCCAGGCTCAGGCGCAGGTCGACCTCGCCCAGGCGCGGCAGCACCAGCGACACGGTGGTGGACCAGCGGCGCGTGGCCTCGTCTTGCGGATCGGCGCCGCCACGCGCGTCGGGCTGGCGCTGTTCTTCCTCGATCGACCATGACATCGGCACATCGGGCCAGGCCTGCCCGCTCCAGCGGAAATTGGCGCTCGCCAGCAGATCGAGCTGCTGGTGCACGAGCGCCACCGCTTGCGGATGGATCACTTCGGCGCTGTTCGCGCTGCGCGAAGCAGGCGGAGCGGCCTGGCTGTCGGACTGGCGCGCGGCTTCCGCCTGGCTCGCGCGATGCGCCTGCATGGCATCGGCAGTCGCGGCACCAGGCTGGCGATAGGCCGCTTGCACGCGCGCGGCATCGGCGGATGGCGAGGCGTCGGCCGCGCCGGAAGCGTCGCTCTTGCCGGGCATACCAGAAGGTACGGAACCATCTGGATTCGGTTTGGCATCAGCCGTCGCAGCGGCGGTGGCGGGCGCATTCGGCGACATTGCGGCAGGCACGGCGGCCGGCGTTTGTGCCGCCGCGGCAGCGGGTGCTCCGGCAGCCGCCGCCGTTGCAGGCGCGATCTCTGGCATGTCGGCCAGCACGGCTTGCGCCACGGCAGCTGCAGCCGCAGCCGCCGGTCTGGCGGCAGCGGCGGCCAACGGCACCGACCACTTCGCCTGAGGCTCCTGCGCCATCTGCGCCAGCGATCGTCCGCCCGCGGCGAACTCCGCGAGGTGCGACTCGTAGAAGAGCCCGCTGTTCGACACCGTCTGCGCCAGCGTGCCCGCCAGCGCCTGGGCGGTCGCGGGCTGCCGGGCCGCCGACAACGGCGCGGCGCCGCGCACCGGCCCCGGCTCAGCCTGCAGGTCGGCCAGCACGGCGCCGATCACGCGCGCCGCCAGCGAAAGCTGCGTCGCGGCCGAGGGCCCCGCGCCGGAAGACGCATGCGCCGCCCCGCCCGGGCTCCCGGCCGGAATCTGCCGGTCGAGCGCCGCGTTGGAGGGCAGCCGCACATCGTTCGCGACCTTGCCGACCGCAATGGCCGGGCCCGGAGCACCGATGGTGGTCTCGGGCTTGATGCCGAGCACGTCCAGCCGCGGCGTCAGCCGGGCGGCCAGCAATGCATCGACAAGTCCGGCAAGTGCACTCATGGTCGCGACGCTTCTTTTCTCAGGCAGCCATCAGTGCGTCAGCCCGTAGGCCCTGCCCAGATTCTTCTGCTGGCTGAGATAGCCCATGCGGCTGATGAGCTCATCGAGCTGCGGCTTGATCAGTTCCGACACCTCGGTCTGCTCGGCGCGGATGCGGTCGAGCAGATACAGGACCCGCTCGACTTCCACCGCCTCCAGCGTCCCGATGGGCTCGATGACCTTGAGCCGGTCGACGATGGCCGAGCAGCGGGCCTCGAGCTCGGGCAGCCGGCCCCAATCCTTGTCGCGTGCGAGTTCCAGCATCAGAGAGACGCTGGAGGCAAGCTCCTCGTAGCAATGAACGATCTCACTCCGGACTACCATCTTTTCCCTGTCTTTCCCTGTCTTCAATTGCTGTCGCGGATCAGCCGCGGGCCCGGTCATCGATTTCCCGCCAGGCGGAAGCGATGTTCTCGAGCAGCCGGTCGGCCTCGTCCAGGGCCTGCACGTCGTTGTGCAGGTTGGCCCGGAACAGACGCTGGACGATGTAGTCGTACAGCGCCGACAGGTTGCCCACGAGTTCGGCACCGGCCTCGCCGGCTGCCTGTGCATCGAGGCCGGCCTTCAGGCCGTTGTCCACGATGCCGATGGCCTTGGAGATCGCCTTGCCCTTGGCTTCGATCTCGCCGGCCGCCATGTGATGCCTGGCCATGCCGATGGCGGTCTTGGCGCCGTCGAAAAGCATGACGATGAGCTGGTGCGGCGACGCGCTCATCACGCTCGTTTCCACGCCGACGCGCGCATAAGCGCCGGCGCCGGTGCGCATGTTGTGAGAGGTGTACATCTGCGGTTGCTCCGGATGGGTCTGCGTCTTCTGCGCCGCTTACTTGCTGCTCTTGGTCAGCGCGTCGAACTGCTGCGTGAGGTAGCTCTTGGTGTTGTTCAGCTTGCCGATCAGCACGTCGAGCTGGTTGAACTGCTTGCGGTAACGGTCGACCGTGGAGTCCACGCGCACCTGCATCGCGTCGTACTGGTCGTCGAGCTTCTTGATCGTCGAGGTCACACCGTCGCTGGCCACCTTCAGGGCGTTGGCGTTGAGGTCGGTCACGATCGCGTCGATCTGCTTGCCGTAGCCGCCCGTGCTGCCAGTCGCGCTGGAGAACAGGTTGGCCACGCCCTTCAGGTTGGCGCCCAGGGCCTTGTCGAGCTTGTCGGAGTCCACGGCCAGGGTGCCGTCCTTCTGGAAGGCCACGCCGATCTCGGTGAGCACCTTCATGTCGTTCACGCCGCCGGCCTGCGGCGTGGTGAGCGCCTGGCGGATGCGCGTCTGCAGGTTGCGCAGCGTGCTGTCGCCCACCAGCGCGGCGGCCGTCTTGGTGGTCGCGTCGTAGGCGGTGAGCGTCTTGGCGGTGCTCTGCAGGCTGTTGTAGGCCTTCACGAAATCGTTGATCGCCGTCTTCACGCCGGCCGAGTTCTCCTTCATCGCCAGGCCGGTCTTGCCGGTGCCCACCAGCGTGAGCGTGGTGCCCTGGATGGCGTCCTTGACGGTGTTGGTCGCGCTGGTCACGTCGATGCCGTTGACGTTGAGCTTGGCGTTCTGCGCCGCCGCCGTCTGCTTCAGGTTCTGCGTGCCGGCCGGGTCGTTGTTCAGCAGGCCCTGCAGCGCCGCGTCGCCGTCCACCGAGATGCGCATGCTCGACTTCTCGCCGGTCGCCGTGGAAGTCAGCACCAGGCGGTTGGGCGCGCCGCTGCCGTCGCTCACGATCGCCGCGGTCACGCCGGCGTTGGCGTCGTTGATCGCCTTGCGGATTCCTTCGAGCGTGTTGTTGCTCGAATCGATGGTGATCGACTTGGCGGGCTGGCTCGCATCCGCGGTGAAGGCGGCGCCGGTGTACTGGCCGGTCGCGGCATTGAGCGTGCCGCCGGTGATGGCGCCGAAGTCGATGGTGATCTTGCCGCTGCCGATGGCGGTCTTGGTATCGACCTGGCCCGCGCTCACCAGGGTCTGCGCCTGCGCGAGCTGCGACACGTCGATGGTGTAGCTGCCGGCCGAGCTCACGTCGGTGGAAGACGCGGAAAGAATGCCGCTGACCGTGGGCGTGCCGGTCACGCTCTGGAACAGCGTCGGGTCGCCCAGCTTCTTGGCGGCCGCCTGCAGCGTGCCGAGCGCGCTCTGGATCGTGCCGTAGGCCGACAGCTTGCTCGTGTAGCTCTTTGCCTTGGCCTGCAACGCCACCAGCGGCTGGCTCTCGGCCGTCTCGAGTTTCGTGAGCAGGGTTGCGAGGTCGAGATTGGCGCCGACGCCGAGACTGGTGATGGTTGCCATGTGATTGCTTTCCTGTCGTGTAGTTGATTGCCGTCGCTGGAGAAACCGGTGTGCCGCGGCCTCAGGCCGCGTGGTCCACCAGGAGGCCTTTGCCGTCGCTCATCAGCTTCGCCATGCGCACGACTTCTTCATTGGGGATCTGGCGGATGACCTCGCCGCTGGCGCGGTCCACCACCTTGACGATGACTTTGTCGGTGTCCTTGTCGACCTCGAAGCTCAGGCCAACCTCGCGAAGCGAGAGCGCCTTGTTCACCTGGCGCACCGCCTGCTCCACCTGCACCGGCGTCGCCTGTTCCTTCGCGTCGTCCTTCTCGGCCGTGGCCGCGCCGCGCGCACCCGCACCCGCAACGTCACCGAGGAGCAGTTGCGTCCACTGGCTTTCTTTCACGGAGTTCGCCGGCACGGGGTTCAACATCATTTCCACCTTGTCTTGCTGGGTTCGCTGTGCTCTGCGGCCTCGCCTGTCGGGGCATGGCCGCAGAGGACAGCGCAGGCGGCTCCGGCTTGCCCCGGTTGCCTGCGCCCACCGGACCCCACCCTTGCGGGAGGGGCCCGGCTTTTCCTTGCTGTTGCTGGCTAACTAAGCCTTGTCGATCAACGCAGGAGCGACAGCACGCCTTGCGTGGTCTGGTTGGCTTGCGACAGCACCGAGGTACCTGCTTGCTGCAGGATCTGGGCGCGCGTCATGTTCGACACTTCGACCGCGTAGTCGGCGTCCTGGATGCGCGAACGCGACGACGACAGGTTGGTCACCGTGGTGCCGAGGTTGGCGATCACGGAGTCGAAACGGTTCTGCACCGCGCCCAGCGAGCCGCGCAGCGTGTCGACCTTGGCCAGGGCCGCGTCCAGGGCAGCCAGCGGGTCGGTCGTCTTCGTGCCCTTGCTGGTCGTGTCCGTGGTCAGCTTGCCGGCCGAGTTGATGTATGCCGTGGCGCCGACCTGTGCGGCGTACTTGCCGGTACCGGTCGTCGAGGCAACGGTCACTTCGCCGTTGACCGCGTTGACTGCGTAGTCGGTGGTGTACGACGCGGTCTTGGTCATTGCCTTGTCGTTGTCCATGTACGTGTCGCTGGACTGGCCACCGGCCGCAGCGAACGTCACGGTCGAGGCGAAGATGCCCTGGCCGAGGTTGACCGTGGAAGCAGCGCCGGCAACGGCGGTCTTGACGTCGTCCTTCGACACCGTCTTGGTGTACGTGAAGCCGGAGTTGGCGCCAGCAGCGAAGTTGTAGGTCGTGCCGTTGAGCTTGATGCTCGAAGCGCCGGCGCCGGTGTCGGCACCGCCGAACAGCGTTGCAGCGGTGGCGGCCGGGGGAGCGCCGACGTTGTTGGTCGTCAGGTTGCCGCCGGAGATGTAGGCTGCCTGGCCGCCGATCGTGATCGCGCCGGCGCTGTCGACTTCGAAGTTCGTGGAGCCGCTGGCACCCGTGAACGTGCCGGAGTACTTGTTGCCGGCCGTCGGCAGCAGCGTCGCGGCGAAAGCCGTGGTGGGCGCGCCGGTGGCGACCGTGGCGGTCGTCGTGAAGTTGCCGGCGGTAGCGTCGTACTTGTAGGTGGTCGCACCCACGACGGCGGTGTTGCCGTCCTGCATGGCGTCGACTGCCTGCTCGGCCGTCACCTTGGCGAAGCTGGTCGTCACGGTGTAGGGGCCCGTGCCGGTGGCGCCAGCCTTGGTCAGGTCGTTGACGTTGGCCTTGACGTTGGCGGAAACGCCCTTGCCGTTGACGTTGAAGCCGTCCAGGCCCAGGGTCTTGGCGCTGATTTCCTGCAGGTCGATGTCAATGGTTTCGCCATCGTTCGCGCCGACTTGCACGGTCAGCTTGCCGGCGTTGGCCGACAGGACCTTCACGCCGTTGAACTGGGTCTGTTCCGACACGCGGTTGATTTCGTTCAGGCGCTGGGTGATTTCACCCTGGATCGAGTCCAGGTCGGTCGCCGAGTTCGTGCCCGTGCCGGCTTGCACCGACAGTTCGCGGATGCGCTGCAGGTTGTTGTTGACTTCGGTCAGCGCGCCTTCGGTCGTCTGAGCGATCGAGATGCCGTCGTTGGCGTTGCGCGTTGCTTGCGTCAGGCCCTTGATGTTGGCCGTGAAGCGGTTGGCGATGGCCTGGCCGGCTGCATCGTCCTTGGCGCTGTTGATGCGCATGCCGGACGACAGGCGCTCGATGGCGCTGTTCAAGGCCGACTGCGACTTGTTCAGGTTGTTCTGCGTGAGCAGAGAAAGGCTGTTCGTGTTGATGACTTGCGCCATGTTCGACTCCTGATTGATGAAAAAAGGTTGTGGACTCCGGCTTTCGGCCGTAACGCTGGACCCGCTTCCACTGTGAGACTCAAGCCATCGTTGATTTGGTTATCGGCCGGAGCTTTCAAACATTTAGGGCGGCGCACAAAAAAGTTCACCAGGACCGCCGGGGGCCACAACCTCCCGCCATCAGGCCTGCAGGCTCATCACCTCCTGGTAGGCGCCCACCAGGCGGTTGCGCACCTGCAATCCGGTCTGGAACGCCACGTTGGCCTTCTGCAGGTCGACCATCACGTCGTTGAGCGCCACGCCCGGCTTGCCCATTTCGAAGGACTCGGCCTGCGCATAGGCGCCTTGCTGGGCGTTGCTGATGTTGGCGAGCGAGCGCTTCAGCTCCGCGGCAAAGCCGCCGCCTGCCTCGGCGGGCGCGGCGCTCGCGGGCGCGATGCCGGTGTTGAGCGCGGTGACGCGCATCTGCTGCAGGACGGATTCGATGGCGCTGATCGACATGGCTGGGTTCTTTCTCTTTGAACACTTCTGCGTGACTTGACAAGGAGGGACCAAAGCCCCTCGGCCGGCACGCAGCGTATCAAGGGAAGACCCGGATTCAAGCGCCCAACTGAGGGCAAAAACCCCGGCTGTTCGACCGATCGAATTCCTTGCGTCTGTTGACAATCGTTCGCGAAACGAACAGGCCGCGGACGACATCACCGGCCACCCGGAATGACATCTCAACACCGAATTTCTTCTCTCGACATGGCTCTCGACCCCTGCGGCCGCCCGGCCATGACCAAGGTGCCCGCATGAGCACGGCGGCACCCGCCGGCGAGCCGCCGGCGGCCGGCAACGGCCTGCCACCGATCCTGGAACGCCTGCGCGCGCAGCCGAAGCTGCCGCTGATCGTCGGCGGCGCGGCCCTGGTGGCCGCGGCCGCCGCGTTCGTGCTGTGGAGCCGCACGCCCGACTACAAGGTGCTCTATACCAATGTGTCGGACCGCGACGGCGGCGCGATCATCGCGTCGCTGCAGCAGATGAACGTTCCCTACAAGTTCGCCGATGGCGGCGGCGCGATCCTGATCGCCGGCGACAAGGTCGCGGAAACGCGCCTCAAGCTCGCGGCACAGGGCCTGCCCAAGGCCGGCGGCGTCGGCTTCGAACTGATGGACAACCAGAAGTTCGGCACCAGCCAGTTCGCCGAGCAGATCAACTACCAGCGCGGGCTGGAAGGAGAGCTGGCGCGCTCCATCGAATCCATCGGCAGCATCGAGTCGGCCCGGGTGCACCTGGCGCTGCCCAAGCCGTCGCTGTTCGTGCGCGACCAGAAGAAGCCTTCGGCCTCCGTGGTGCTGAACCTGATGCGCGGGCGCAGCATCGACGAAGGCCAGGTCAGCGCCATCGTGCACATGGTCTCCAGCAGCGTGCCCGACCTGGACGCCAAGAGCGTGACCGTGGTCGACCAGCGCGGCAACCTGCTGTCTTCCGCGCGCGGCACCGAGCGCGGGCTGGACGTGAGCCAGCTCAAGTATGCGCAGGAGATCGAGCAGAACTACATCCGCCGCATCGAGGCCATCCTGCAACCCATCGTGGGCGCGAACAACGTGCGCGCCCAGGTCGCGGCCGACATCGACTTTTCGGTGGTCGAGCACACCGACGAGAAGTACAAGCCCAACCAGGACCCGTCGCAGGCCGCCGTGCGCAGCCAGCAGTCGAGCGAGTCGGCGCAGCACAACGGCGCCCCGCCCGGCGGCGTGCCCGGCGCCCTGACCAACCAGCCGCCGGTGAACCCGACGGCACCCATCGTCGGCCCGCGCGCGCCCAACGCCCCCGGCACGCCGCCACCCGGCGCGCCCGGTGCGCCCGGCACCCCCGGCACCCCCGGCGCCCAGGGCGCACAAGGTGCGACCACCGCCTCCACCGCGGGCGCGGCCACCGGCCCGAGCAGCACCCGCAAGGACACCACCACCAACTACGAACTCGACCGCACCATCCGCCACGTGCAGCAGGCCGCCGGCGGCGTGAAGCGGCTGTCGGTCGCGGTGGTCGTGAACAACCGCGACGCGGTCGATGCCGCCGGCAAGGTCAACAGCCGCGCGCTCACGCCCGCCGAGCTGGAGCAGATCCGCAACCTGGCGAAGGAAGCCATGGGCTTCAGCCAGGACCGCGGCGACTCGCTCAACGTGGTCAACAGCGCCTTCGCCCGCGACGCCGACAGCGGCCCCGCGCCCGAAGTACCGTTCTGGCGCGACCGCGAGAACATCGAGATCGGCAAGACGGTGGGCCAGTACCTGCTGTATGCGCTGATCGCGCTGTTCGCCTGGCTGGCCGTGCTGCGGCCGCTGACGCGCCGCCATGCGCCCGCCGCGCCGGCACCGGTCCCCGTGGCCGCCGTCGAGCCGGCCGCCGCGCCCGACCCCGACACGCCGTCCGCCGAGGAGAGCCTGCGCGAACGCGAGGCCAGCCGCAAGAAGGCCGACATGGACTATGCCCACCAGCTCGCCGACAAGGATCCGAAGCTGGTGGCCGCCCTGATCCAGCACTGGATGAACACCGATGAGTAGCGAACTGGGAACCCGCAAGAGCGCCATCTTGCTGATGGCGCTGGGCGAAGACCGCGCGGCCGCCGCACTGCACCAGCTGCCCACCTCCGAGGTGCAGGCACTGGGCCTGGCGATGTCCAAGCTGACCTCCGTCTCCAAGGAGGAGCTGGCATCCGTGCTGGCCGAGTTCCGCGAAGAGACCGAGCAGCTGTCGGCCCTGCACCTGGGCTCCACCAGCTACATCCGCGCCGTGCTGAAGAAGGCGCTGGGCGACGACCGCGCGAGCAACCTGCTGGAAGACATCCTGCAGCCCGACGAGCCGCGCGGCGGCATCGAGCGGCTCAACGAACTCGAGGCCGGCGAGGTGGCCGAGCTCATCCGCGACGAGCATCCGCAGATCCTCGCGACGCTGGTGGTTCACCTGGACCGCATGAAGGCTTCCGAAGTGCTGGAGAAGCTGCCCACGCGCCTGCGCCACGACGTGATCATGCGCGTGGCGACGCTCGGCGGCGTGCAGCCGTCCGCGCTGAAGGAGCTGACCGACGTGCTGACCGAAATGCTCGCGGGCCAGGGCGTGCGGCGCAGCCGCCTGGGCGGCGTGCGCGCGGCGGCCGAGATCGTCAACCTCATGAGCACCGCGGTCGAAGAAGAAGCCATCGCCCACGTCCGCGAGAAGGACGAGGCGCTGGCACAGCGCATCGTCGACGAGATGTTCGTGTTCGAGAACCTGCTGGGCCTGGAAGACCGCAGCATCCAGCGCCTGCTCAAGGACATCGAGTCCGACTCGCTCATCATCGCGCTCAAGGGCGCGCCGATGGAGCTGCGCGACAAGTTCCTCAACAACATGTCGCAACGCGCCGCCGAGACGCTGCGCGAGGACATGGAACTGCGCGGCCCCGTGCGCGTCTCGCAGGTCGAGACCGAACAGAAGGCCATCCTGCAGGTCGCCCGCCGTCTGGCGGAGGCCGGCGAAATCGTGATTGCGGCGCCTGGCACCGATGACTTCGTCTGACACCACCCGCGCGTTCGGCGAATCGCGCGAACGCCTCGCCGCCATCCAGGCCGCCGCGCGCCACGCGGCCGCCGCCAGCGTTCCCGCGCTCTCGGCATGGGAGCGCTGGGAAATGGGCACGCTCGACGGCGGCAAGACGCCCGAGCGGCGCAAGGCCACCGAACGCAACGCCCACGGCAATGCCAACGGCAGCGCCCTGCCGCCCGCGCCGCCGCCCGCACCCAAGATCGACCTGGCCGAGCTGGCCCGCATCCGCAAGGACGCGCGCGCCGCCGGCGAAGCCGAGGGCCGCGCCGCGGGCCTGGCCGAAGGCCGCAAGGTCGGCCACACCGAAGGCCTGGCGACCGGCCTCGCCGCCGCCAGCGTGCACGCTGAACGCCTGCGCGCGCTGGCGCAGTCGCTGCCCGACGCCCTGCAGCGCGCAGAGAGCGAACTGGCCGAGGCCGTGCTCGCGCTTGCGCTCGACGTGGCGCGCCAGGTGGTGCACCGCACGCTGAAGACCGAGCCCGAATGGGTGCTGCCGGTGGTGCGCGACCTGCTCAACACCGAGCCCGCGCTGCGCGGCGAACCGCGCCTGCTGCTGCACCCCGACGACGTTGCGCTCGTGCGCAACAGCCTGGGCGAGGAGATCGAGGCCGCCGGCTGGCAGATGCGCGCCGACGACCACATCGAACGCGGCGGCTGCCGCGTGCAGTCCGCCAACGGCGAACTCGACGGCACGCTGCAGACCCGCTGGAAGCGCGTGGCCGCGGCCGTGCGCGGCACGGGCGACGACGGCGAAGCCGAGACCTTCTGAGCGCCATGCAGACCGCCACCGCCAACCCCCATCTGCAGACGGTGCGCGCCGCGCTGGAGAAGGCGCGCGGCAATGTCGCGCGCTGCGAAACCACCACCGCCTCGGGCCGCCTCACGCGCGCGGTCGGCCTGGTGCTGGAAGCCGTCGGCCTGCAGCTGCCCGTGGGCAGCGACTGCCTGATCGAGCTGCCGCCCGGCAACGCCCAGCGCCATGCGGAGGCCGAGGTTGTTGGTTTCGCCGGCGACCGCCTGTTCCTGATGTCCCAGACCGAAGTGGCGGGCCTGCTGCCCGGCGCGCGCGTGTTCGCGCGGCCCGGCGCCACCGAGCCCGGCACCAGCGGCGACGCCCACACCAAGCGCCTGCCGGTGGGCGAAGGCATGCTCGGGCGCGTGGTCGACGCGGCCGGCCGCCCGCTCGACGGGCTCGGCCCGCTCGACGTGGCGCGCAAGGTGCCGCTGAGTTCGCCGCCCATCAACCCGCTGTCGCGCGCGCCCATCGATTCGGTGCTCGACGTCGGCGTGCGCGCCATCAACGCCATGCTCACCGTCGGCCGCGGCCAGCGCATGGGCCTGTTCGCCGGCTCCGGCGTGGGCAAGAGCGTGCTGCTGGGCATGATGGCGCGCTACACCAGCGCCGAAGTCATCGTGGTCGGACTGATCGGCGAACGCGGCCGCGAGGTGAAGGACTTCATCGAGAACACGCTGGGCGAGGAAGGCCTGGCGCGCGCCGTGGTGGTGGCGGCGCCGGCCGACAACTCGCCGCTGCTGCGCCTGCAGGGCGCGGCCTACGCCACCTGCCTGGCCGAGTATTTCCGCGACCGCGGCAAGGACGTGCTGCTCATCATGGACTCGCTCACCCGCTACGCGATGGCGCAGCGCGAGATCGCGCTGGCCGTGGGCGAGCCGCCCGCCACCAAGGGCTATCCGCCTTCGGTGTTCGCGCGGCTGCCCGCGCTGGTGGAACGCGCCGGCAACGGCTCGCGCGACGCGCAGGGGCGCGGCGGCTCCATCACCGCCTTCTACACGGTGCTGTCCGAAGGCGACGACCAGCAGGACCCGATCGCGGACTCGGCGCGCGCCATCCTGGACGGGCACGTGGTGCTCTCGCGCACGCTGGCCGAAGCCGGGCACTACCCGGCCATCGACATCGAGGCCTCCATCAGCCGCGCCATGACCGCGCTGATCCCGTCCTCGCAGTTCGACACGGTGCGCCGCTTCAAGCAGATGCTGTCGCGCTACCAGCGCAACCGCGATCTGATCAGCGTGGGCGCCTACGCGCCCGGCCACGACCTGCAGCTGGACAAGGCGATCGCGATGTACCCGCGCATCGAGGCCTTCCTGCAGCAGTCGATGGACGAACGCACGGGCTATGAAGACGCGATCGCGCAGCTCGAGCACCTCTTCGTGCCCGAGCCCGCGTCCACGCAAGGCTTCGACTCCAGGACACCCAACACCAAGAAGTTCCAGACATGACACGCAAGCTCCCCCTCGGCATGCTGATCGACCTGGCGCACACGCAGACTGACGATGCTGCGCGGCGCCTTGGCGCCCTGCAGAGCGCACACCTCAACGCCAGCCAGAAGCTGGAACTGCTGCTGCAGTACCGGCAGGACTACCACGACCAGCTCGACGCGCTGATGCGCGGCGGCCTGCCCTCTTCGCAGTGGCGCAACTACCGCAACTTCCTCGGCACGCTCGACGGCGCCATCGAGCAGCAGCGCGCCATCGCCGCGCAGACCGAGACCCGGCTCGACAACGGCCGCACCGACTGGCAGCACCAGAAGCGCCGCCTGAGCTCTTTCGACACCCTGGCCGAGCGCGTGCGCATGCAGGAACTGATGGCCGAGGCCAAGCGCGAGCAGCGCGACAGCGACGAACGCGCGGCGCGCAAGTTCTTCGACCGCGCATCGCATCCGACCCTTTGAATCTCCAGGAACCGACATGCCACCCATGATCACGCCCTCCGTCGCCGCCAACGGGTCTTCTGCGACTTCTTCGGCCGCCCAGGCCGGCCAGCGAGGCCGTGGCGCGGACGACGCGCAAGGCGCCAGCTTCGGCGCCGCGCTCGAGCGCTCGCGGGCCGGCAGCCGCAATGCCGCGGCCACGCCGCAGGACGGCGCAGCGCCGGCCAGCGACGTCGCCTCCGCCGACCGCAAGACCGTGCGCAGGCCCGGCATCGACGACGACACCAAAGATGCCCCGCTGCCGGCCGACCCGAACCTCGCCTTCCTGGCGCCGGCGCACACGCCGCTGCACGCGCTGACGCTGGCGGGACGCGCCAGCGCGAAGGCCGCGCGCGGCGCCGATGCCGCTGGCACGGCCACGGTCGCGGCCGCCGCCGACTCGCCGCTGGAAGCCGCCGTGCAGGACCCGCTGGCCAAACCGCTGCCCGAGGGCGCCGCACCAAGCGCGGACGCCAAGGCCGCGCCCGATGCCGCGAAGGCCGCCGACCTCCAGGCCGCGGCCAGGGACGCCGCCGCCAGGCCGGGCGCGGCCGCCAGCCAGCCGGCTGCCGACGACACCCCGGCCACGCCGCTGCACGACATCGCCAGCGCGGCCGTCGCGGCGCAGACCATCGCCGTGGGTGCCACCAAGCCCGCCGCGGCCGCAGGCGCGCCGGCCGGCACGGCGGCTTCGGGCCGCGCCTCCGCACGCACCACGGCGAGCGCCGCCACGGCCGAGCAGCTGGCAGGCGCGGCGCAGCCGAAGGCTTCCGCCGAAGACACCAAGGCCGCCGCGCTGCCCGTGGCCGCTGCTGCCGCCGCCGCATCCACCGGCGGCGACGACGCACAACCCGCCGCGACGCCCATCGCCACGCAGCAGGCCGCCACGGTGGCCGCCCCGGCCGAACGCAGCGCCGACACCGGCCAGGCCACGCGCCCGGGCGCGTACACCGTCGCCCCCGAAGTCGGCAGCGAGAAGTGGGCACCGGCGCTCGGCCAGCAGCTGGCGCGCATGAGCACCACCGGCCATCACACGGCCGAGCTCAACCTCAACCCCGCCGGGCTCGGTCCGCTGAAGGTCACGCTGTCGATCGGCGACAACCAGGCGCAGGCCATGTTCGTGTCGGCGCATGAAAGCGTGCGCAAGGCCGTGGAGGCCGCGCTGCCGCAGTTGCGCAATTCGCTCTCGGAGCAGGGCATCACGCTGGGCCAGACCTCCGTGGGCGCGGAAACCCGCCAGCCCTTCGGCCAGGACGCGGCCTTCGCGCAGCAGAACCAGCAACAGCAGCAGCAGACGGCCCGCCAGCAAGGCGCGCCGGCCTACCCCGGCGCCGGCCGTGCCGGCAACAGCGCGGCGGCCGAACCCGTGGCGCCCGCGCGCGCCAGCCTTGCCAGCAACACCGCGCGCTCGGGGGTCGACACCTTCGCCTGAGGCGACAACCCATACCTGCCCCCGCCCGCGGCGGCGCCCTCACCGGTGCCGCGCAATGAACGGATGTGAAGCGTCTTTTCGCGCTTGTTCGGCCGTTCATCCAGGAGGGACTTCGCAAAGAATAGATCGGACAAGTTAAACGCTTCACCATGGCTACCTCCTCTTCCGCCGCCAACGCCATTCCCGCCGAACCGGGCTCCCGCCGCTCCTCGAAGCTGATGATCGGGCTGCTGCTCGCCGTCGGCCTCGTCGCCGTGGGCGCGGCCGCCTACGTGCTCGTTCCCCGCTTCATGGGCACGCCCGCCACCGCCGAGACCGCCAAGGCGCCGGTGCCCCAGAAGCCGATCTATCTGATGCTCGATCCGGTGACGGTCAACCTGCAGTCCGAGGGCCGCGGCCGCTTCCTGCAGGTCGGCATGGCGCTGCGCGTGCGCGACGAGCAGACCAAGGCCCAGCTCGTCGAGTTCATGCCCGAGGTGCGCAGCCGGCTGCTGATGCTGCTGTCCAACCGTTCGCCCGACTCGGTCGTGTCGCCGGAAGACAAGGCCAGGCTGGCCGAGGAGATCCGCAAGGCGCTGAGCGCACCGCTGAGCGCCGGCGCGCCCGAACTGGGCATTGCCAGCGTCTCGTTCAACACGTTCGTCGTGCAGTGACCACCCTTTCCTCCAGACAAGCGACCCATGGCGTATGAACAGGTGCTTTCCCAGGACGAGGTCGATGCTCTCCTGCAAGGCGTCACCGGCGGAGACATCGACCAGTCGTCGGCTCCGCCGCCCCCGCCCAAGGACGGCCTGCCGGCCTACGACCTCGGCGCGCCCGACCGCGTGGTGCGCAACCGCATGCACACGCTGGAGGTCATCAACGACCGCTTCGCGCGCGGCCTGCGCGGCGCGCTGCTGAACTTCATGCGCCGCAGCCCCGACATCTCGGTGGGGCAGGTCCAGATCCAGCAGTTCGGCGAGTTCGTGCGGCACCTGCCGGTGCCCGCGAACATCAACATGATCCACATGAAGCCGCTGCGCGGCACGGCCCTCTTCGTGTTCGACCCGAAGCTGGTGTTCCTCGTGGTGGACAACCTCTTCGGCAGCGACGGCCGCTACCACGTGCGCGTGGAAGGCCGCGACTTCACGCGCACCGAGCAACGCATCATCAAGCGCCTGCTCGACATCTCGCTGCAGTGCTACGGCGAAGCGTGGCAGCCCGTGTTCCCGCTGGACTTCGACTACGTGCGCGCCGAGATGCACGGCAAGCTCGCCAACATCGTGGCGCCCAACGAGGTGGTGATCAACACCACGCTGCAGATCGAGTTCGGCCCCATCGGCGGCTTCCTGCACGTGTGCCTGCCCTACTCGATGATCGAACCGATCCGCGACCTGCTGTCCAACCCGATCCAGGACGAGGTCGAGATCGACAAGCGCTGGGTCAAGCAGATGTCGCGCCAGATGCAGGCCGCAGACGTCGAACTGGTGGCCGACTTCGTGACCATGCCCTCGACGCTGGGCGAAGTCATGAAGCTGCAGGTCGGCGACGTGATTCCCATCGAGCTGCCCGAGACCGTCGTCGCCAAGGTCGGCGGCGTGCCGGTGATGGAGTGCGGCTACGGCACCTCGAACGAGCGCTACGCACTGCGCGTGCAACAAATGATCTCCCACCAAGACAGCGATTTGAAGAACGACCATGACTGACAACAACTCTTCCGCCAGCAGCGACGCGGACGACTGGGCTGCCGCCCTGGCCGAGCAGACGGCCGCCACCGCGCCCGCGCCGGTGCAGGACGCCCAGGCAGCCGCAGCAGCAGCCGCCGTGGCACCCGCCACCGCGCAGGTCTTCCAGCAGATCCAGGACACGCCCGCCGCCGCGAACCCGGGCGCCGGCCCGGTGGACATCGCGCGCGTGCTCGACGTGCCGGTGCAGCTGACCGCCGAGATCGGCCGCACCCGCATCACCATCAAGAACCTGCTGCAGCTGTCGCAGGGCTCGGTGGTCGAGCTCGACGGCCTGGCCGGCCAGCCGCTGGACGTGCTGATCAACGGCTACCTGATCGCGCAAGGCGAAGTGGTGGTGGTGAACGAGAAATACGGCATCCGCCTGACCGACATCGTCACCCCGTCCGAGCGCATGCAGAAGCTCGCCCGCTCATGAACCTGCGCCGGCACCTGCCTGCATGGGGCGCGGCGGCGCCGGCCCTGCTGTTGCTGCTCTGCGCACGGGGCGCGCACGCCGCGCTGCCCACCGTGCCCTCGCCCACGCACGAAGCCGCCGCGGCCGCGCCGTCGGCCGTCGGTGCCGGCAGCCTGCTGCAGGCCGGCTTCGGCATGGCGGTGGTGGTCGGGCTGATCTTCCTGTGCGCCTGGCTCGCGCGCCGCTTCGGGCTGCAGCGCCTGGGCGGCGGCCAGCATGTGAAAGTGGTGTCCAGCGCCATGGTCGGCCAGCGCGAACGCGTGGTGGTGATCGAGGTTGCCGGCACCTGGGTGGTGCTCGGCGTTACCGCGACCCATGTGAACACGCTGCACACGCTGCCTGCCCAGGCATCGGCCCCGGACCACCATGCCGCGGCGCCGGCCGCCGGCACGAACAGTCCGGTCGAACTCTTTGCCCGCAAGCTGCGCGAATCCCTCTCGGGCAAGGCGCACTCCGCTCCATGACGCATACCGCCTTGCGCCGCGGCCTGCGCGCCGCGTTGTTGCTGCTCGCCGCCACGCTGCCCCTCGCCGCCTGGACCCAGGGCCTGCCCGGCCTCACCAGCACCCCCGGCCCCGCCGGCAGCCAGACCTGGTCGCTGAGCGTGCAGACGCTGGTGCTGCTGACCTCGCTCACCTTCCTGCCCGCGCTGCTGCTGTCGATGACCAGCTTCACGCGCATCCTGATCGTGCTCGGCCTGCTGCGCACGGCCATCGGCACGCAGACCTCGCCGCCCAACCAGATCCTGGTGGGGCTTTCGCTGTTCCTCACCTTCTTCGTGATGTCGCCGGTGTTCGACAAGGCCTACACCGAGGCCTACCAGCCCTTCTCGGAGAACAAGATCAGCGCGGAAAAGGCGCTGGAGCGCGGCATCGCGCCCTTCAAGACCTTCATGCTCAAGCAGACCCGCGAGACCGACCTGGCCCTGTTCGCCCGGCTCGCCAAGGCGCCCGAGATGCAGGGCCCCGAAGACGTGCCGCTGCGCATACTGCTGCCCTCCTTCGTCATCAGCGAGCTGAAGACCGCGTTCCAGATCGGCTTCACCATCTTCATACCGTTCCTCATCATCGACCTGGTGGTGGCCAGCGTGCTTATGTCGATGGGCATGATGATGGTGCCGCCCGCGTCCATCGCGCTGCCCTTCAAGCTGATGCTCTTCGTGCTGGCCGACGGCTGGCAGCTGATGATCGGCGCGCTCGCGCAAAGCTTCTATCTCTAGGCAGGACCGCCACATGACACCCGAATCAGTCATGACCATGGGCCATCGGGCCATGGAAATCTCGCTGCTGCTGGGCGCCCCGCTGCTGCTGGTGGCGCTCGTCATCGGCCTGATCGTCAGCATCTTCCAGGCGGCCACGCAGATCAACGAGGCCACCCTCTCCTTCATTCCCAAGCTGCTCGCCGTGTTCGCGACGCTGGTCATCGCCGGGCCGTGGATGCTCGACCGCATGCTCGACTACATGCGCGCGCTGTTCGCCGGCATCCCGCAGATGCTGGCGTGACGCCGTCGATCTTCTCCGTCACTTCGGGCCAGCTCGAGGGCTGGGTGGTGGCCTTCCTGTGGCCCTTCGTGCGCATGCTCGCGCTGGTGAGCACCGCGCCCATCTTCGCGGAGTCCTGGGTGCCGAGGCAGGTCAAGGTGGGCATTGCCGCCATGCTCACGCTGGTGATCTCGCCGCTCATCGGGCCGTTTCCGGCGGTGCCCGTGGTGTCCGCCGGCGGGCTGTGGATCATCGTGCAGCAGGTGCTCATCGGCATGGCCATGGGCTTCGCGATGCGGATGGTGTTCACCGCCGTGCTGGCGGCGGGCGAATACATCGGCCTGCAGATGGGCCTGTCGTTCGCGTCCTTCTACGACCCCATGAGCCGCGGCAGCACCATGGTGGTCTCGAGACTGCTGAACATGCTGGCGACGCTGATCTTCCTTGCGCTCGATGGGCACCTGCTGATCGTGAACGCTCTGGCCGACAGCTTCGCCACGCTGCCCATCTCGGACGGGCCGCTGGTGGCGGGAGGATGGATGTTCCTGGTGCTGGCAGCGGGAGAGATCTTCGCCAGCGGGCTGCTGCTGTCGCTGCCGCTCATCACCGCGCTGCTCACGCTGAACCTGGCCATGGGCATCCTGAACCGCGCGTCGCCGCAGTTCAGCATCTTCGCGGTGGGCTTCCCGCTCACGCTGCTGGCGGGCATCTTCATGCTGCAGCTGCTGATGCCGAACCTGGCGGCGTTCCTGGAACCGCGGTTCGCGCAGGGGATCGCGAACATGCTGCGGTTCACGCAGGGGCTGCGGCCTTAGCTCTAGCCTAGCCCTTGGCCGAGCGGCGCCGCGCCTTGACCGCCGTCGCCAGCCCCTCGAGCACCGGCACCGTCTGCGCGAAGCCGATGCAGGCATCGGTGATGGAGACGCCGTGCTTCAGCGGCACGCCCGGCGACAGGTCCTGCCGGCCTTCCTCGAGATGGCTCTCGATCATGATGCCGGTGATGCGCCGCTCGCCGGCCGCGATCTGCGCGGCCACGTCTTCGGCGACGACGATCTGGCGCTGGTGCTGCTTGCTGCTGTTGCCGTGCGAAACGTCGACCATGACCTGGGGCCGCAGGCCGTTCGCCAGCAGCGCCTCGCAGCTGGCCGCGACGTCCGCCGCCGAGTAGTTGGGCGCCTTGCCGCCGCGCAGGATGACGTGGCAGTCGTCGTTGCCGCGCGTCTCGAAGATCGCGGCCATGCCCATCTTGGTCATGCCCATGAAGGCATGCGGCGCGCGGGCCGCGAGGATGGCGTCGGCCGCGACCTTCACGCTGCCGTCGGTGCCGTTCTTGAAGCCGACCGGGCAGCTCAGGCCGGAAGCAAGCTGCCGGTGGCTCTGGCTCTCGGTGGTGCGCGCGCCGATGGCACCCCAGGCAATCAGGTCGGCAATGAACTGCGGGCTCAGCAGGTCGAGGAATTCGGTGCCGGTCGGCAGGCCCAGCGTGGTCAGCTCGAGCAGCAGGCGCCGCGCGCGCTCCAGGCCCTCGTTGATGGCGAAGCTGCCATCCAGGTGCGGGTCGTTGATGTAGCCCTTCCAGCCGACGGTGGTGCGCGGCTTCTCGAAGTAGGCGCGCATCACGATCAGCAGGTCGTCCTGCAGCGAATCGGCGAGCTTCTTCAGGCGCTGTGCGTATTCGATGGCCTGGTCGTGGTCGTGGATGGAGCAGGGGCCGACCACCACCACCAGCCGGTCGTCGCGGCCGTGCAGCACGTCGGCAATGGCCGCGCGGCTGCCTTCGACCAGCGCCAGGGTGTTGTCGCGCACCGGCACGCGCTCCTGCAGCAGCGCGGGGGTCATGAGCGGACGGACGGCGCCGATGCGCACGTCGTCGATGCGGGTGGTGTCCAGCGTGCTGTCGCGGGAGCCGATTTCTGCGTCGTGGAGGGGGTCGTCTAGGCGGGGCATGGTCGTGGGGTGTCGAATGGAACTCCCCCGATTGTCCCCCCGCCGCTCACAGGTAGTTGAATAGCGAAATGCTGTTCAGCTTGGCGAAGGTCATCTGCGTTGCCTGCAGCGAAGACTGGCGCTGGTAGAACTCGGCGATCGCGCTGTACGGGTCCAGGTCCTCGATGGAAGACAGGTAAGACTCTTCCTGCAGCTTGCGCGAGGCACCGCCGCTGTCCAGCGCATCGAGTTCCGTCTGCCGCGAGCCGACCGAGGACAGCACCGTCAGCACGTTGTCGTGCGCATTCGTCACCTTGCGGTTGGCCGTGGCCAGCGCGTTCTGCAGTTGCGCCTGGGCGGCCTCGCCGCCGCCGGCCAGCGGCGTGCGCAGCGCGGTCACCAGCTGGCCGATGGCCGCGAACACGTCGGTGCCGGCGTTCTGCGCGGTCGACACGTCGAAGCTGTCGCCATCCGCCGGCTTGCCGGTGAACTTGACCTGCACCCCGCCGAAGTTGACGGGCGAGCCCGCCGTGTACGCACCGGCGCCGGCCACCACGGGCGGCACGTCCTTGGTCATCACGGTGTAGTTGCCACCGTTGAAGGTGATGGTGAAGTCCTTGCCGTAGTTCGTTGCCGTGGCGTCGGCGATGCTGATGGAGCCGAACACGGCGCTGCCGGTGTTGCTGGCCGCGCTCGAAGCCACGTAGCCCGCGCCGCCCTGCACCGACTGGAAGATGCTGCGGCCGTCGTCGCCCGTGGACATCTGGCGCGACACGTCGACCTGCATCAGCCGCTGGCCCTGGTCGCCCACGTACTGCACGCCGCCGCCGGCGGCCGCCACGAACGGCGGGCTGCCGCTCTTGAAGCCGGCAAACAGGTACTGGCCGTTGCCGTCGTCGGTGTTGGCCACGCCCACCAGCTGGTCGTAGGCGCTCTGGATGGTGGTGGCGAGCGAGGCGCGGTCGGCATCGGTGAGCGTGCCGTTGCCGGCGTTCACCGTCAGCGTCTTGATGTTCTGCAGGATCGAAGTCACCGAGTTCAGCGCGTTCTCTTCGGTCGACAGCGCCAGGCTCGCGCGCTGGCGGCTGGTGGCGTACTGCGCGTTTTCCGACAGCGTCTGGCTGACGCCCAGGGAGCGCGCCGCGCCGACCGGGTCGTCGCCGGCGGACAGGAACTTGGAATTGGTCGCCAGCTGCTGCTGGACCTTGAACAGCTTCTGCTGCTGCAGGCCCATGGCGCTGACGTTCTGCTCGTAGAAGGATGAGGTGCTGATGCGCATCGCGGCTCCTGGATTCTGTGCTTCGGTGAAACGGCTCAGCTGCGGATGCCGAGGATCGCGTCGAACATGGTCGAGGCGGTCTGGATCACCTTCGCGTTGGCCTGGTACATCTGCTGGAACATCAGCAGGTTGGCGGTTTCCTCGTCCTGGTTGACGCCCGAGACGGCTTGCTGGCTGGCCTTGATCTGGCCGGTCACGCTGTCTTGCGTGGCCGCAGCCACCTTGACGGCCATGGCCCGGTTGCCGACTTCGCTGACCAGCTGCGAATACGCGCCGTTGAAGGTCGACGTGCCGTTGGCCATCACGGCCTTGCGCTGCAGTGCGCCCAGCAGCAGCGCATTGCTGCCGTCGGACACGCCCGAGGTGTTGTTCTTGATGCTGAAGGTGTCGCCCTGGGCAGGCGCGCCGGTCATGCTGACGGTGACGCCGTCGAAGCTCATCTTCGCGCCGGCGGTGTAGGGCACGGGCGTGCCGGCCGGGTAGTTGGTGGTGGTGCCGTTGGGCAGCGTCACCGAAACGGCCGAGGTCGCGGGAAAGCCCGTCAGGTTGCCCGTGGCGGCGTCGAAGCTCAGCGTGACCGTGCCTGCCAGCGGCGTGCCGGGGTAGGAGGCGTCGACGGTCGCGGTACCCAGCGCGGCGCTGCCCTTGTTGCCCGCGGTGTTGCCGGTGACGAGCGGCGACGCGGCCGCCACCTTGGCGGGGTCGCGCACCGCCACGTCGAGGTCGCGCGCGCCGGTGCGGGTCGGCTGCACCAGGAACGAGTCGCCGGCCTGCGCGGTGCCGCTGGCGGCGGTGAGGCTCACGCCGTCGAAGTTGATCGGGAAGGCGGTGAAGCTGCCCATAGACGTCTTGTCCGACAGCCGCGTGACCGTGTAGGTGAGCGTGCCCGACACGTTGGTGACGCTGACGTCGTAGTCGCTGGTCGTGAGCTTCGAGGCATCGGTCAGCGACGCGCCGATTTCGAGGTTGCCTGTGTTCTTTGCGTTGGACATCACGCCCGGCACCGCCTGGTTGAAGAAATTCTGGCCCAGCGCGCCGTTCAGGTCGACGCCCAGCTTGTGCTGTGCATTGACCGCATCGGCCACCGACATGGCGAGCCGGCCGATGGAATTTTGCGTGGGAATGAGGGTTTCGCTGCGGAAGGTCATGAGGCCGCCAAGGACGCCGCCCTTGAAGGTGCCGTCGTCGAGCTCGGCGGTGTTGCCGCCGAAGCCCTTGAGCGCCACCGCCTTGCGGGTGGGGTCGGCGGCCGAGTTGACCGAGACCATCTGGGAGGCGTAGTCCCCCACCACCAGCGACTGGCCGGTGGCGATGAACACGTTGTACTTGCCGTTGTCCTGCTGCAGCACCTTGACGTCGACCACCTGGCTCAGCTGGCTCACCAGCAGGTCGCGCTGGTCGAGCAGGTCGTTCGGCGGCTGGCCGCTGGCCATGGCCGTGGCCTGGCTGATCTGCTGGTTCAGGCCGGCGATCTTGCTGGCGTAGGTGTTGATCTGGTCGACGCTGCCGTCGATCTGCTCGTTCACCGACGAGTTCAGGTCCGACAGGTACTGGTCGGTCGAGCGGAACTTGCTGGCCAGCGCCTGCGCGGAACTGATCATCTGCTGGCGCGCGGCGGGGTCGGCCGGGGTGTTGGCCACGCCCTGGATGCTGGTGAAGAAGTTCTGCATCAGCGCCGAGATGCCCGAGGTCTTGTCGGCCAGCAGGGTGTCGATGCGGTTGATCTGCGTGCCGTTGGTGGCCAGCGCGACCGAGTTCGACTGCGCGCTGGCAAGCTGCGCGGTCAGGTAGCGGTCGTAGCTGCGCGAGACGGTCGTGACGTTGGCGCCCGTGCCGATGTAGCCCGAGCCGCTGGAAATGGCGCTGCCCGTGGCAATCTCCGCCACCTGGCGGCTGTAGCCGGCCGTGTAGACGTTGGCGGTGTTGTGGGCCGTGGTCATCAGCGCGGTGCGGGCGACGCCGAGGCCGCTCAGACCTGTGTAGAACATGCTTCCGGACATAAGGCTTTACCTGTCAATTGGAGAGTGTGTTTGGCGCCGCGAAGGCGCCTTCTTTGTATCTATCGGCAGCGCCGGACAAAACTTGAGGGCCGGAGTCAGAACTCGGTCCAGTCGCCCTTGGCGTCGCCGGCCATGGCCAGTTGCGGCGCCGGGCCGCCGCCCGGCTCGCGGCGCGTCGGCAGCGCCTTGGCCGGACGCTTCGCCGCGGCAGGCGCCGGCTTGGCCGGCTTGGCAATGGGGGTGATGCGGGTGAAGCCGGGGCGCGCGTTGGCAACGGCATTGCCGTCGAGCTTGAAGATGCTGACCGTCTGCACGAGGCTGCCGGCCTGCTCCTGCAGCGACTGGGCGGCGGCCGAAGCCTCTTCGACCAGCGCAGCGTTCTGCTGCGTGACCTGGTCCATCTGCGTGATGGCCTGATTGATCTGCTCGATGCCGGAGGTCTGCTCCTGGCTCGCTGCGGTGATCTCGCCCATGATGTCCGTCACGCGCTTCACGCTGCCGACGATCTCGTCCATGGTGCGGCCGGCTTCTTCCACCTGCTTGCTGCCCTCTTCGACTTTCTCCACCGAGTCGCCGATGAGGGTCTTGATTTCCTTGGCTGCCGCTGCAGAACGTTGTGCGAGGCTGCGGACTTCGGAGGCGACTACCGCGAAGCCACGGCCCTGTTCCCCTGCGCGGGCGGCTTCCACCGCAGCGTTCAGCGCCAGGATGTTGGTCTGGAACGCGATGCCGTCGATCACGCCGATGATGTCGACGATCTTCTTGGACGACGCATTGATCGAGCCCATGGTGTCGACCACTTGCGACACGACGCTGCCGCCCTTCACCGCGACTTCCGAGGCCGACACAGCCAACTGGTTGGCTTGGCGCGCGTTGTCGGCGTTCTGCTTCACGGTCGAAGTCAGCTCTTCCATCGAAGCAGCCGTCTGCTCCAGCGAGCTTGCCTGCTGTTCCGTGCGCGACGACAGGTCCTGGTTGCCCGAAGCAATCTGCCCTGAAGCCGTCGCGATCGTCTCCGTGCCGGTACGCACTTCGCCCACCACCTTGGCCAGGCTCTCGTTCATGTTCTTGAGCGCCTGCATCAGCTGGCCCGCCTCGTCGCGGCTTTCCACCTTGATGTTCGTGCTCAGGTCGCCGGCCGCCACGGTCTCGGCCACCTGCAGGGCCTGCCCCAGGGGTCGCACGATGCCCAGCGTCAGGCGCCAGGCCAACAGGGCGCCGAGCAGCAAGCCGATGACCGACAGCGCCAGCAGCGCGGTCTCGCCGGTCGAATGGTCGGCCTCGATGTCCTTGGCCAGTTCGTCGATGCGGTCGCGCTGGTACGCCGCGAGCTTGGCGACTGCTTCCTCATAGACGACGAGCGCGGGCGCGAACTTGTTGTCGGCCAGGTCCATGGCCTCCTCGTTCTTGCCTTCCAGCTTGAGCTTGTTGACCAGCCCGATGGTCTGCAGCACGATGGCGCGAGCGTCGGCCACGTTGGCATACAGCTTCTTCTCGTCCGGGGAAGTCAGCAGCTCCTCGAGCTTCTTCTGCACAGGGTTGATCAGCGCCGACTTGTCGGCCCGGCCCTTCTCGAAGTAGGCCGCCACCTTGGGGTCCGTTGCCTTGACCATCGCGAACGAGTTCACGATGGCTGGTCCGAGCAGGTTGGACCACTGGCTGGCAAGGCGCTCCTTGACCAGCGCGTTCTGCATCAGATCTTCCGTGGCCTTGCCCACCTTGCCCAGGCGCAGCATGCCCGTGGCCGCGATGGCCGCCATCAGCAGCAGCACCACCGCGAAGCCGAAGCCCAGGCGGGTGCCGATTTTCAGATTCTTCAAATTCATTTGGCTTCTTCTTTCTCGGAACTGGAGCAAACCCGCCGCGGGATGCGGCGCCATGGGTTCGTTATCGGCACGGATGCGGCAAGGTTGAACACCCGAAGATCAAAATTCCGTCCAGTCGCCCTTGGCGTCGCCGGCCATGGCCAGCTGCGGTGCGGGGCGGCCACCCGGCTCACGGCGCGAGGGGAGCGCCTTGGCCGGACCCTTCGGTGCCGGCTTGGCCGCGGCGGCGGGCCTGGGGATCGGCGTCAGGTGCGTGAAGCTGGTGCGCGTGGCCAGGGCATTGGCATCGAGCTTGAAGATGCTGACGGACTGCACGAGGCTGCCGGCCTGCTCCTGCAGCGATTGCGCCGCAGCCGAAGCCTCTTCGACCAGCGCCGCGTTCTGTTGTGTGACCTGGTCCATCTGCGTGATGGCCTGGTTGATCTGCTCGA
>NZ_JARVTD010000043.1:0-23928 GCF_030208835.1 Variovorax sp. efr-133-TYG-130
GAACGGAGCGCCCTTCAGCGAGCTGCCGCAGGGCTTCCGGCGGCTGCAGGCCGCGCTGCTGAAGCAACCCGGCGGGGACCGCGAGATGGTGGAGATCCTGGCGCTGGTGCTGCACCACGACGAGCAGGCCGTGCTGACCGCGGTCGAACTGGCGCTGGAAGCTGGCGTGGCCAGCAAGACTCACGTGCTGAATGTGCTGCACCGACTGCTCGATGCCAAGCCCATTGCACCGGCGCCTGTCACGGCACCGCAGGCACTGCGCCTGATGAACGAGCCCAAGGCCGATGTGCTGCGCTACGACACGCTCAGGGGGCGTGCCAGCGCTGCCGGCGGCCTGCGCGGGCCGCTGAACTCCAAGTCAAGTAGCCAGGAGGTGCGCCATGCGACATGACCCTGCCAGCGGCGCCCTCGTGATCATGCTGCGCGAACTCAAGATGCACGGCATGGCCCAGGCCGTCGCGGAGCTGGCCGAGCAGGGATCTCCGGCCTTCGAGGCGGCCCAACCGATGCTCTCGCAGTTGCTCAAGGCAGAGACGGCCGAGCGGGAGGTACGCTCGGTGGCCTACCAGTTGAAGCTCGCTCGCTTCCCAGCCTACCGTGACCTCGCCGGCTTCGACTTCGCCAACAGCGAGGTCAACGAGGCCCTGGTGCGTCAGCTACACCGATGCGAGTTCATGGACGATGCGCAGAACGTGGTGCTCGTGGGCGGTCCGGGCACCGGCAAGACCCACATCGCCACGGCGCTGGGCGTGCAGGCCATCGAGCACCAACACCGCCGGGTGCGCTTCTTCTCGACGGTAGAACTGGTCAACGCACTCGAGCAAGAGAAGGCCAGTGGCAATCCCGGCCACATCGCGCACCGACTGATGTACGCGGACATGGTGGTGCTCGATGAACTGGGCTACCTGCCGTTCAGCGCATCAGGTGGCGCGCTGTTGTTCCATCTGCTGTCCAAACTCTACGAACGCACGAGCGTGGTGATCACAACCAACTTGAGCTTCAGCGAGTGGGCCAGCGTCTTCGGCGACGCGAAGATGACGACGGCGTTGCTGGACCGGCTAACGCATCACTGCCATATTCTGGAGACCGGAAACGACAGCTTCCGCTTCAAGCACAGCTCGGCTCAACCCGTTCAAGCAGTCCAACCTAAAAAGGAGAAAGCCAAGAACTTATCCACACCGTGAGCCGGCTGGCTCGCAAAGAGGGTGGGTCAATATTCGATGGAAATCGCGGGTCAGGATTCCATGGAACTCAACACCCTTGCCCAAGTAACCCCATTCAGCAAAAGCGATGGGCTGGCCATAGCGCGACCGCATGGTCAGCGCATCGCCATGAAGGATGTTTGCAGTCAGCACATACGAAGCCGCGTGATACAGGTCATCTGATTCACCTACATTCGTGTAATCGGCAAAGATGTCCAGGGCATTCGCTCGGCACTCCGCTACATTGTCGGCCAGTAGCTCGATCCCGTAGATGCACATCAGCCCGAGCAGCGCGTAGTGGCGCCGCTCGAATTCAGACCGGCCATATTTCCACTCCACGGCCGCTAGCTTGCGTCGCAAGATATGACGGATGAAGTTGCCACTGCCGCACGCGGGCTCCAAGAAGCGAGCGTCGATCCTTTCGGTTTCTTCGCTCACGAGGTCGAGCATGGCGTCAACCATCCATGGAGGCGTAAAGACTTCGCCATGGTCAGCAACACGTTGTTTAGATTTGACGAGGCTCATTGTTTCAGTGCTAGCCAAAGGGGAGCGAAGTCAGACGAAAAACTGGCAGTGGAGCCGAATTGACAGCCGATAGACGGCGGCGTCGGACCCATGGCCGTGTACAGCACAAGGTAGTCGCCGTGCAGGTACTCCCGCGGCGCACTGGGAGCGCCGGGCTGCAGCGTGGCAAGCTCCGCCAGAGCCTCGGCTGATTGCGCGGGTTGTCCAGATAGCGGCGGCCGAGGGGGGAAATCGGGCCGGGTTGGATGACCGTGGCACGCAGCTCGGCTAGAAGTTCATCGAGGGCAAAGGCCGCGGTTTCCTGGGACAAGAACGCTTCGATGGCGTTCAGGCTCCGCAGTAATCTCGCGGTCACTTCGACCCGGTAGGCACAGTCAGCCACGCTTCTTGGTGGCCTTGCCGGTTGTTGCACAGGCGCGGCACTGTTGGAGCTTCGTAATGGCGGTATCGGCACCATAAGCGTGGTCAGCTTCGATGTTGGCCAGGCCCATCTTGGCGTCGTCGATCAGCAATAGGTGGATGCGCTCGCGCTCAAGGCGATGGTAGTAGCCCAGCCGGTCGACATCGATCAACGCAACGTAGCTTTCACCATTTTTGGTGATGATCTCCTCGGCGCCGGCCTTAGCCTGGTCAGCCAGCTCGGACGGGTTGGCCCGCGCTTGCGTGAAGGGCACTACATCGCTCGCTGCAAAGCGCATAACCGACTCCTTTGCGCGGTAGATGACAGAATGCTGCGCAGTCTACTTCACCCGCGTAGGCGGGCTGAGCATCACGCGCCCGGAGGCGATCCGTGCTAGGTCGATGGTGGGGTTCGCGCTCCACGCAAGGCAACTTCTAGTTAGAAATCAACATGCTCGCCTGACAACGTAGCTTGCGAAGGCTTCTTCGGTCGGCCGGAAACCGAGCTGTTCAGACCAGCAATCTCGTCGGTACTTTTGTCGGCATCTCTGACAACAAAGAGCGTAAGACTTGAGCTTCTATGGGCCTTCTAGCAGAGTTTTCGATCCCCTCTGGGGAAAAATGTCGCGCAATGCAGTCTCGGCACCTTGCGCGCGGCGACCAACCGCTACCGTCGGCGGCCCCTCTCGCGGAAAGTGCCACGAACCTCCAGCATGCGTCTCGTCTTTTCTAGTTCACCTTGCAGCAGTTCGGCATCCGGGAGCACGGTGCGATAGTTCGCTGCCATGATCTTGCTTGGCAGTCCTTCAAGTGCGTACCTCGCCAGCGCGTTTCCCTTGTCGGCGCAGAGGATCAGACCGACCGGGGGGTTTTCATCGGGCAGGGTCCAGTTTTCCTTGGCGTAGTTGCAATACATGTGCATCTGCCCCACGTCCGCGTGAGTCAACCCCCCAAGCTTCAGGTCAATGATGACGAGACAGCGCAGGCGGCGATGAAAGAACAATAGATCAACGCGGTACCAGGTCTGGTCGATGCGCAACCTTCGCTGCCTTCCAATGAAGCTGAAGTCTCCGCCGAGTTCGAGCAGGAAGTCTTCCAGCCGATGTATCAGGGCCTCTTCCAAATCGGACTCCGAATACTCGTCCTTCAGGTCCAAGAATTCCAGCACATAAGGATCCTTGACCGCTTCATCGGAAAAGACAGCGTCGCCCTGCGTCGACGCCGAACCCTTTTGAAGCATCGCGGCCTTGTTCCTTGACAGCGCCGTGCGCTCGTAGAACTGGCTACTGATTTGGCGATCAAGCTGGCGCACGCTCCAGCCTCCGCGCAGCGCCTCTGCTTCGTAGAACCGGCGGGCGCTACTATCCTTAACCGCGAGCAAGCGGACATAGGCGGACCAAGGTAGCGTGAAGAGCGGCGCCAACTCCTCAAGACGCCACGGTCGAACTGAATCACCGGAGCCGAACCCCAATGTCCGGGGCATGGTGGAAGCTTGCGCCTCCGAGCCATATTCCTGCGTCGGCAGTTGGGGAGATTCGCCAGACGCTGTCTGGCGAATCGGCCAAGCAAGAAAGAACGAGCGCATCTGCTGCAAGTTCTGACGGCTGAATCCTCGGCCGAATTGCCCTGTCAGGTCCAATGAAAGCCGCTCGATCAGTTGCTCGCCATAGCCCGCTCGCCGCCTGCCTTTCTGTTCGGCCTCGACGATGCGGCGACCGACCTCCCAATAGCTCGCCGTCATCAATGAATTGACGCTCCGGGCAGTTGCGTGCCTTGCGGCATCGAGCAACTCGACGATGCCACCTCGGATACCGGCATACCCGCTCGGCAAGGTCGCAGCGCTCGCCTTAGAGGAAGAAATTTCTTGCCTCATGACTTGATGTCCTCCGATCGATATCCGGCGAGGGTGTGCGATTGCAACGTGCCCACACTGCTCCCGGAATCAGAAATCAAGATCGGCAACGTTCCGGCAAAAGAGCGCGCCTGCACCACGCTCACCTCGCTTCCCCTTGCTGACGCGAACTCCGTATCTGAAAGCATTTCCAACGTCTTCCCCGCCGCTAGGTCATCCAGCAGATCCGCCCACAACTGGATCATCTTGCGCCGCTGACTCAAGAAAGTGGCGCGGTCATAGGCGCTACCCAGTTCCTCATCGGAGCCATGTGCCAGATGCCGCTCGATCACCTCACGATCGCATCCCAGCAGTTCACGAATCAGGGTCCGGGCGGTGGCGCGGAACCCGTGGCCTGTGATCTGTTCCTTCGTGTCATAGCCCAACGTGCGCAACGCACTGTTGATGGTGTTGTCGCTCATGTAGCGCGTCTTCTCGGAACGCTTCGACATGCTGCGGAAGATCGGCCCACGGGGACCGGTCAGCGGATAGATGTCGCTCAGGATTTCGACCGCCTGCGTCGGTAGCGGCACGAGGTGAGCCGGCGTGCGTACATCGCGCTTCTTCCACTCCCGCAGCTTCATCTTCTCGGGCGGGCAGCGCCACAGCGCCTGGTCGAGATCCACATCTTCCCAGTGCGCCAGCCGCAACTGACCTGGCCGCTGGAACAACAAGGGCGAGAGCTGCAGCGCCGCGCGGGTGATGACGTTGCCGTTGTAGGCACGGATGTCACGAAGCAACTGGCCGAGCTTCTGCGGGTCCGTGATGGCTGCGTAGTGGCGCGTTCGAGGTGGCGGCAAGCCAGCCGTACGGCTGTTCACGAAGTTCTTTGCCGGCTCAAGCGCGCCCACATCGACGGCGTACTGGAACACGTGCTGCACCGCCTCACGAACGCGCTGCGCCGTCTCCAGATTGCCGCGCTCCTTGATGCGGTGAAGGCATCGGACGACCTCGGTCGGCAAGATGGCCTCTATGGCCAGCGCACCGATCCACGGGAAGATGTGCAATTCCAGATGGCGCATCACCTTCTCGGCATAGCCGGCGGACCATGTGCGGTCTTTCCACGCCTGCGCGTGCCATGCACGGGCAGTCCGTTCAAAGGTATTGAGGCGGGCGACGCGAACACGCTCTCCCTCCACCCACCGTGCCTCGCGTGGATCGACTCCATCGGCACGCTTCTCGGCCTCGGCACGCGCCTTCCTGCGCGCAGCGGCAAGCGTCACGACCGGGTAGTGCCCGATGCTGAGCTTGGCCTCCTTGCCATGCCGCTTGTAGCGATAAACCCACGCCTTGCCGGTAGGGCGCACGCGAAGGTAGAGACCGTCGCCGTCCGCCAGCAAATATTCCTTGTCCCGCGGCGCTGCCGCCTTGATCTGAAGCTCGTTGAGTTGCCCCATGGTGTACCCAAAATCGACTGCGATTGAAAAGCAGTCTGGGGTACACCGTGGGGTACGCGCAAGAACGGGACTTTGTGAGATTCGGTGATGCCGCTTGAGCCGCCTTTTTGAGGCTAAGTCCTTGATGTACAAGGGCTTTTGAGCTGTCTTGGGATCTACCGAGAAAGAAAAATGGTGGCCTGGGGCGGAATCGAACCACCGACACGCGGATTTTCAATCCGCTGCTCTACCAACTGAGCTACCGGGCCATCTGCATTTGTGTGCAGCCTTAAATTATACAGCGCTTCTGCGCCCTCTCGACAGATCCACACCAAGTTGTTTGAGTTTTCTGTAGAGATGGGTGCGCTCGAGGCCGGTTTTCTCGGCCACGCGGGTCATCGAACCGTTTTCCATCGCGAGGTGGAACTCGAAATAGGCCTTCTCGAAACCGTCGCGCGCATCGCGCAGCGGGCGGTCGAGGTCGAAGCTCTGGGTCGACTGGGGGCCGATGTCGGCCACGGGCACTGAAGCGAGCGATGCCATCAGCAGGCTGTCGCCGGTGGTGGTGATGGCGGTGGCCTGCGCCACGCCCGCCGGTACGGGGACCACGCCGGCTGCGGCGCGGCGCGCGCTCTCGCGCGCCAGCCCCTGCTCGACGGCCTTGAGCAGCTTCTGCAGCGTGATGGGCTTTTCGAGGAAGGCGAAGGCGCCGATGCGCGTGGCGTCGACCGCCGTGTCGATGGTGGCGTGGCCGCTCATCATGATGACGGGCATGCTCAGCAGGCCTGCGGTGGACCACTCCTTGAGCAGCGTGACGCCGTCTGTGTCCGGCATCCAGATGTCGAGCAGGACGAGGTCCGGCCGCGCACGCTGGCGGGCCGCGCGGGCTTCGGCGGCGTTTTCCGCGAGCTCCACGTTGTGGCCTTCGTCATTGAGAATTTCGAAGAGCAGGTCCCGGATGCCCAGCTCGTCATCGACCACGAGAATGTTTGCCATGAGTGCTGCTTGTTGTGTGCGCTGGTATCTGCAATGGTGTGTAAGGTCCGCCGGTCCGGCCATCGCCTGGGCGACGGAAATCGTAAGCGCTCAGGCGGCGGAAGATTTCGAATCTTCGGTGTGAGCGACCGCTGCCCGCGGCTCGCTTGCCAGCGCGAATGATAGCGAGACTTGTGCCCCGGCTACAGCCCCGTCGACAACGCGGTTGGAAAGCTCGACGCGCGCACCGTGCTCATCCGCGATCTTCTTCACGACGGCAAGGCCCAAACCGGTACCTTTTGTTTTCGTCGTGACATAGGGTTCGAAGGCCCGCTTGAGAATGTTCTCGGCAAAGCCGGGGCCGCTGTCCTGCACGGTGAGCCGCACGCGCTGGCCCGAATCGCCCAGGCGCGTGCGGATGACGACCTCGCCCCGCCGGCCGGTGCCGCTGGCCGCGGCCTCGGCGGCGTCCTGCGCGTTTTGCAACAGGTTGTGAATCACCTGCCGGATCTGCTGCGCGTCGCCGCGGATCGGCGGGCAGCGCTCGTCGAGTTCGGAGCGCAGCACGATGGGCAGGCTCTCGGCGTTGTAGAGCTGGAGCACGTCGGCCAGCAGCGCGTTGAGGTCGACCGGCTTGAGGTCGGCGGCGGGCAGCCGCGCGTAGTCGCGGAATTCATTGACCAGCCGCTTCATCGCATCGACCTGGTCGACGATGGTCTTCACCGACTTCACGAGCACCGCCTGCTCGGGCGGCTGCACCTTGCCGGACAGCTTCATCTCGAGCCGTTCGGCGGACAGCTGGATCGGCGTCAGCGGGTTCTTGATTTCGTGCGCGAGGCGGCGCGCCACCTCGCCCCAGGCCTGGGCGCGCTGCGCCGAGACGATCTCCGAGATGTCGTCGAACACCAGCAGCCGCGCGGCACCGGGCAGCTCGGCGCCACGGGCGACGATGTTGATGGCGCCGTCCTGCTGCGGCATGTCGTGCCCCGAGGCGTGGAGCTCGAAGGCGTGCTGCCAATGGTCGAGGCCGTGCTGCATGCGCTCGACCAGGAAGTCGTCGAACTGCTGCTGCACCTTGGCGCCGAACTCCGCGAGCCCGGGCACGTCGACCAGCGGCTGGCCCTCGTAGGCCGCGAGGGGCGCACGCAGCACGCGGGTGGCGCCGGGGTTGGTCGAAAGCACCGTGCCCTTGGCGTCGAGCACGATCACGCCGGAGGTGAGGTTGTCCAGGATGGTCTGCAGGTTGGCGCGGGCGGCGTCGAGCTGGCCCATGGTCTTCTCGACCGCGCCGCGCGCGTCGGCCAGCTGCTGGGTCATGACGGCGAACGAGCGCGTGAGGCCGCCCAGCTCGTCCTTGCCCTGCAGCACGGCCGTGGGCCGCAGGTCGCCGGCGGCCACCTGGCGCACGCCATCGGCCAGCACCAGCAGCGGGCGCGCGAGCTGGTTGCCGAACAGCACGGCCAGCAGCACCGCACCGAACACCGCAAGGAACAGGCTCAGCGTCAGCGTGCCGATGTACATGCGGCGCAAGCCTTCGCGCGCGAGCGCCCGCTCCTGGTATTCGCGGTTGGCCTCCTGCACCGCCAGCGCATTGGCCACCACGGCGGGCGGCAACGGACGCGTGACCTGCAGATAGCGCGGCGCGGTGTCGAAGTCGAAACCGGGGCGCTGCACCATGGCGAGCGCACGTACGCTCGCGACCGGCGGCGTGGCGCCGGGCATGGCGGTTTCATCCAGGCCTTCGATGTGCGCGACCGCGCGTTCGGGCCGCACCTGGCGGAACTGCTGCGCGGTCGGCCGTTCGGGGTTGAGCTGGAAACGCGACGAGCCGGCGCTGGCCACCAGCTGGCCCGAGCCGGTCCAGAGAATCACGTCGGTCGCCTCGAGCTGGTCGCGGATGCGCTCCAGCACCAGGCCCGCGCTGGCATCGGGCACCTGCGCGAGCTGCCCGCTGGCGCTGCGCGCCTTGGCAGCGAGGTCGTCGGACAGAGAGTCGAGCGTGGCGCGGCCGAGGTTCAGGCCGGCATCGAGCGCCCCTTCCACCTTGACGTCGAACCAGCTTTCGATCGAACGCGCGACGAACTGGTAGGACACCACGTAGACCAGCGCCCCGGGCACCACACCCACCAGCGCGAAGATGGCCGCCAGCTTGATGAGCAGCCGGCTGCCGAACTTGCCCTGCCGCAGCCGACGCAGCAGCCGGAACGCGACCCAGCCGATCACCAGCACCAGCAGCACCGCCACCACCACGTTGATGCCGAACAGGCGCACGTAGTAGCGCTCGTACAGCGCGCGGTTGTTGGTGGCCTGCGCGAGCAGGAACATCAGCACCAGGCCGATGGCCGTGACCAGCGCGGCTCCCACGCCGATGGCCCAGCGCATCGCACGCGCGCGGCTCGCGGCGGGCGTGGCCGCTGCGCCGCTGCGCGGGGAGGTGCTCACTTTTCCTTCTCCACCGCGAGCCGCGCGGTGCGCTCGACGGCGATGTTCCAGTCGGCCTGCCCGACCACGCCGATCTGGAACGGGCGCGGCAACTGCGAGGTGTCGAGGCGGAAGCGGAAGGTCACCTGGTGCAGCGGGTCGTCGCCGATCTCGGCCGCGTCGCCCAGCCGAAGCCGCCCGACGCGCTTGATGGCGTCGAGCGCGTCGCTCAGGGTGTCGAAGTTCTGGTTCAGCGAAATGCCGAGGCCGGCAGCGCCGGTGATGGGCACCGGCGACACATTGAGCCGCCAGCGCCGCGTGAGCGGCTGGTAGGCCAGCCGCATGTGGCGCTGGACCTGCGCGACCTTGCGGTCGGTCCAGTACCAGCGCTCCTGGAAAATCTCGGCCTCAGCCACGAAATAGATGGCGATGCCCTTGTCGAGCACCTCCTCGACCAGCGAGGGCAGCTCGAACTGCACGACCGCGCTCAGGTAGACGCTGTCGTCGGCCTGTTCCAGCCGCATCTGGCTGATGGACGTGGTGGGACGCCCCTGCGCGGCCGCCGGAGCCGGCAGCCACGCCATCCACATCGCCCAGGCCCACAGCAGCACGGCCAGCAGGAGCGGCCCGCGCCGCGACTCAATGCGGGCGCTTTTCAAGCAGGGCGTAGAAGAAGCCGTCGTGATCACCAGAGGGATTGTCCGGGACGCCACGGGCATTCGACCCGCTTTGGGGCAGCAAATGGCCAGGCGATGGCAGCAATCGTGCGTCGGTGTTGTGTACAAGAAACGCATCAATTTGTTGCGAACCCTCTTCCCGGAAGACGGAACAGGTGCAGTAAAGAAGCCGCCCGCCGGGGCGCACGAGCGGCCAGAGCGCGGCCAGCAGCGCGGCCTGCTGGACGGCGAGCTGGGCGGTATCGCTCTCGCGGCGCAGCCAGCGGACGTCGGGATGGCGGCGCACGATGCCCGATGCGGTGCATGGCGCGTCGAGCAGGATCGCGTCGAACGGCTTGCGGTCCCACCAGTCGGCGGGGCGCGCGGCGTCGGCCACCAGCACGCGGGCCTTCAGGCCGATGCGCGACAGGGTCTCGTCGATGCGACGGCTGCGCACGGCGTCGACTTCGAGCGCGGTCACGTCGATGGCGTCCGGGCCGGCCAGCTCAAGCAGGTGAGCGGTCTTGCCGCCGGGCGCGGCGCAGGCGTCGAGCACGCGCAGCGGCGCGCCGCCGGGCGTGGCCGGCAGCAGGCCGTCGAGCAGCAGGGGCGCGGCCATTTGCGCGGCCGCGTCCTGCACCGAACAGGCGCCCTCGGCGAAGCCGGGCAGCTGCTGCACCGGCCGGGCGCGCGCCAGTTGAAGGCCGCTGGGGCCCACGCGGCTGGCGGAAAGGCCGGCGGCCTCGAGTTCCACCAGATAGGAGGCAGCCGTCGATTTGCGGGCATTGACGCGCAAGGTCATCGGCGCCTGCGCGTTGTCGGCGGCGAGCACGCGCTGCCACTCGCGGGGATGGTCGCGCTTGAGCCGCTCGATCCACCAGCGCGGATGGTTCCACTGCGCGACCGGCTCGGAGTCGGTCACGGCCACGAGCTCGTCGCGCTCGCGCAGGAAGCGCCGCAGGCAGGCGTTGATGAAGCTGGCCTGCGCCCGTGTGGCCGGGTTGCGCTTGGCGGCCTCGACAGCCTGGTCGACCAGCGTGAACGGCTCGTAGGGCGCGCGCTCGCTGTCCCATGCCAGCGCCAGGGCGGTGCACAGCAGCGCGTCGGGCAGCGGCGGCGGCGTGCGCTTGGCCAGGTGGCGGCGCAGCGCCTCGGCGCGGCCGAGCCAGCGCAGCACCTGGAAGCCGAGCGCCTGCACGCCGGGCCGCAGCGCGGGCTCGACGGCTTCGAAGGCGACGGAACCCGAGGTGCCGGCGCGAATCGACGCCAGCGCCACCGCGGTCAATTGCAGCTGGCGCCAGAGCGGCGGTTGCAGCGACGGCGGGGCACCGCTGCTGGGGAGATCGGAAGGTAGTTCAGCCAAGTTGGGGGCGATGGTAACGGGCCCGCGGAAAGCCGGGCGCCGTGCAATGGAAAGAAAAAAACGACCGCGTCAGAGCAGCGGCGCGGCCGGACGCAGACGCACGGCCCATGCCACCAGCACCGCGGGGAACTGGGCGATCGCGGCGTTGTACTGTTTCACCGCAAGATTGAACTGGTTGCGCGCGATCTCCGCCGCCGCCGAAGGCTCGGGCCAGGCGATGGGGTCGGGCGCCCCCTGGAGCGACGGTTGCTGTTGTTGTTGCGCCGGCCGCGCGAGCGTGCCGTCGGGCTCGAACATCGTCACCGCGTCCGGATGCTGGCGCTGCCACGCACCGATCCACACCTGCAGCGCAGTGGCCAGCGCGGCCATGCCGCCCGCATCGAGCGGCCTCGACCGCGTCGCGCCCAGCAGGATGCCCAGTTGCGTGGTCGATGCCTGCAGCGGCGCGATGGAAGACAGCAGCTCGTTCGCCGGCGCCTCGGCCGGCGGCGCGGCGGTGATGCTGGCCTGGACGAAATCGAGCTGCTTGCGCAGTGCCGCATCGAGCGTGCCGTAGCTCTGCAGCACGGCGGCGCGCAGGCGCACCAGCCGGTTGTAGGCGCCGACAAACCAGAACAGCAGCACCGCGATCACGATCCAGCTGGCCAGCGATTCAGGCAACAGACTCATCGACGACAAAACCTCATCAGCCAAAGCACAAAGAAAAACGCCCCCCAACCGGGGCGGTCGGGGGGCGTGGGGTACCGGTCATGGCCGGTGATGCTAACCAGTTATTCGGTCGCGGCGCCTTCGCTGGCGTCGACCGTGGTGGTCGCTGCATCGCTGTCGCCGGAGCCGGCCAGCTCGGCAGCTTCCGATTCGGCGATGGCGCGGCGCTCGGCCTCGTCCATGGCGTCCTTGACCTTGCGTGCCTGGTGGTACGCCATGCCGGTGCCCGCGGGAATCAGGCGGCCGACGATGACGTTTTCCTTCAGGCCGCGCAGCTCGTCGCGCTTGCCCATGATCGCGGCTTCGGTCAGCACGCGCGTCGTTTCCTGGAACGAAGCGGCGGAGATGAACGAGTCGGTCGACAGCGAAGCCTTCGTGATACCCAGCAGCAGGTTGGTGAACGTCGCGGGGATCTTGCCTTCGGCGCGCAGGGCGTCGTTGGTGTTGAGCATTTCGCTGCGTTCGACCTGTTCGCCGGAGATGTAGCCGGTCTCGCCGATGTTGTCGACCACGACGCGGCGCAGCATCTGGCGAACGATCACCTCGATGTGCTTGTCGTTGATCTTCACACCCTGCAGGCGGTACACGTCCTGCACTTCGTCCACGATGTAGCGCGCCAGTTCTTCGGAACCCAGCAGGCGCAGGATGTCCTGCGGGTCCGCCGGACCGTCGACCACGGATTCGCCCTTGTTCACCACCTGGCCTTCGTGCACCAGGATGTTCTTTTCCTTCGGCACGAGGTCTTCCCAGACCGTGCCTTCCGGATCGGTGATCTGCAGGCGGATCTTGCCCTTGGTCTCCTTGCCGAACGACACCGTGCCGGTCATTTCGGCCAGCATGCCCTTGTCCTTCGGCGAGCGGGCTTCGAACAGCTCGGCAACGCGCGGCAGACCGCCGGTGATGTCGCGGGTCTTCTGGCCTTCGACCGGAATACGCGCCAGCACTTCGCCGGGGCCCACGTCCTGGCCGTCACGCACCTGCACCAGCGCGCCGATCGGGAAGCCGATCGTCACCGAGTGGTCGGTGCCCGGGATCTTCACTTCGGCGCCGGAAGCGTCGATGAGCTTCACCTGCGGGCGCACGACCTTGGCAGCGCCGCGGCGCTTCGGGTCGATGACCACCAGGGTCGACAGGCCGGTCACTTCGTCCACCTGCTTCGCAACCGTGAGGCCTTCCTCGACGTTCTCGAACTGCGTCTTGCCGGCGAACTCGGTAATGATCGGGCGGGTCAGCGGATCCCAGTTGGCGAGCACGTGGCCGGCCTTGATCTGCTGGTCCGCCTTGACCGTCAGCGTGGCGCCGTACGGCACCTTGTGACGCTCGCGCTCGCGGCCGTGCTCGTCATGGATGACGATCTCGCCCGAACGCGAAATCACGACCAGCTCGCCCTTGCTGTTGGTCACGTAGCGCATCGTGGCGTTGAAGCCGATCGAGCCGTTCGACTTGGCTTCCACGCTCGAGGCGATGGCAGCGCGCGAAGCGGCACCACCGATGTGGAAGGTACGCATCGTCAGCTGCGTGCCGGGTTCACCGATGGACTGCGCGGCGATCACACCGACGGCTTCGCCGATGTTGATCAGGCCGCCGCGGCCCAGGTCGCGGCCGTAGCAGGTCGCGCAGATGCCGAAGCGGGTTTCGCAGGTCAGCGCGGTGCGGACCTTGACCTCGTCGACGCCTTGCGCTTCCAGCGCCTCGATGGTGTCCTCGTCGAACATCTCGCCGGCCTTCAGCAGCACCGAGCGGTTTTCCGGGTGCAGCACGTCGTCGGCTGCGGTGCGGCCGAGGATACGGTCGCGCAGCGATTCGATCACTTCACCGCCTTCGACGATGGCGCGCATCAGGTAGCCGCCGTGCGTGCCGCAGTCCTGCTCGGTCACGACCAGGTCTTGCGTCACGTCGACCAGACGACGGGTCAGGTAACCCGAGTTCGCCGTCTTCAGCGCCGTGTCGGCCAGACCCTTGCGGGCACCGTGGGTGGAGATGAAGTACTCCAGCACGTTCAGGCCTTCGCGGAAGTTCGCGGTAATGGGCGTCTCGATGATCGAGCCGTCCGGCTTGGCCATCAGGCCACGCATACCGGCCACCTGGCGAATCTGGGCCGCGGAACCGCGGGCGCCCGAGTCGGCCATCATGTAGATCGAGTTGAAGGACTCCTGCTCGACTTCCTTGCCATGGCGGTCGATGACCTTCTGCTTCGACAGCTTGGCCATCATGACCTTCGACACTTCGTCGCCGGCCTTGCCCCAGATGTCCACCACCTTGTTGTAGCGTTCGCCGGAGGTCACGAGACCGGAGACGTACTGCTGTTCGATCTCCTTCACTTCCTTGGCGGAGCGCTCGATGATGCCGTGCTTCTCGGCAGGCACCAGCATGTCGTCGATGGCGATCGAGATACCGGCCTTGGTCGCCAGGCGGAAGCCGTTCTGCAGCAGCTTGTCGGCGAACACCACGGTCTCTTTCAGGCCGCACTTGCGGAACGAGACGTTGATGAGCTTGGAGATTTCCTTCTTCTTCAGCGCCTTGTTGATGTTCGAGAACGGCAGGCCCTTCGGCAGGATCTCGGACAGCAGGGCACGGCCCACGGTGGTGTCCACGAGCGAGGTCGACGGCGTGAATTCGCCGGTTTCCTTGTTCTTGGTGTACTCCGTGATGCGCACTGCCACCTTGGCGGTGAGTTCGACTTCGTTGGCGTCGAGTGCGCGCTGCACTTCACCGATGTCGGAGAAGATCAGGCCCTCGCCCTTGCCGTTGATGCGGTCGCGGGTCGTGTAGTACAGACCCAGCACCACGTCCTGCGAAGGAACGATCGACGGTTCGCCCGAAGCCGGGAACAGCACGTTGTTGGAGGCCAGCATCAGCGTGCGGGCTTCCATCTGCGCTTCCACCGACAGCGGCACGTGGACGGCCATCTGGTCGCCGTCGAAGTCGGCGTTGAATGCCGCGCAGACGAGCGGGTGCAGCTGGATGGCCTTGCCTTCGATCAGGATCGGCTCGAAGGCCTGGATGCCCAGGCGGTGCAGCGTCGGAGCGCGGTTCAGCATGACCGGGTGCTCCTTGATGACCTCTTCCAGGATGTCCCAGACCACCGGCGTGCCCGATTCGACTTCCTTCTTGGCAGCCTTGATCGTCGTCGCGATGCCCATGGCTTCCAGGCGCGAGAAGATGAAGGGCTTGAACAGCTCGAGCGCCATCAGCTTCGGCAGGCCGCACTGGTGCAGCTTGAGCGTCGGGCCCACCACGATGACCGAACGGCCCGAGTAGTCGACGCGCTTGCCCAGCAGATTCTGGCGGAAGCGGCCGCTCTTGCCCTTGATCATGTCGGCCAGCGACTTCAGCGCGCGCTTGTTGGCGCCCGTCATGGCCTTGCCACGGCGGCCATTGTCCAGCAGCGAGTCGACCGCCTCTTGCAGCATCCGCTTTTCGTTGCGCGCGATGATTTCCGGAGCCTTCAGCTCCAGCAGGCGGCGCAGGCGCGAGTTGCGGTTGATGACGCGGCGGTACAGGTCGTTCAGGTCGGAGGTCGCGAAGCGGCCGCCGTCCAGCGGCACCAGCGGACGCAGGTCCGGCGGCAGCACGGGCAGCACGTCGAGCACCATCCACTCGGGCTTGATGCCCGACTTGCGGAAGGCTTCCAGCACCTTCAGGCGCTTGGAGTTCTTCTTGACCTTGACTTCGGAGCCGGTCAGGTCGCCGCGCAGGCGTTCGATCTCGCTGTCGAGTTCGATGCCTTCGAGCAGGTCCTTGATGCCTTCGGCGCCCATCTTGGCGATGAATTCGTCGCCGTATTCCTTGCGCTTCGCGTCGTAGTCGTCCTCGGACATGATGCCGAACTTCTTCAGCGGGGTCATGCCGGGGTCGGTGATCACGTAGGCTTCGAAGTACAGCACGCGTTCGATGTCGCGCAGCGTCATGTCGAGCACGAGGCCCAGGCGCGACGGCAGCGACTTCAGGAACCAGATGTGGGCGCAGGGCGCGGCCAGATCGATGTGACCCATGCGCTCGCGACGCACCTTGGTCTGCGTGACTTCGACGCCGCACTTCTCGCAGATCACGCCGCGGTGCTTCAGGCGCTTGTACTTGCCGCACAGGCACTCGTAGTCCTTGATGGGGCCGAAGATCTTGGCGCAGAACAGGCCGTCGCGCTCGGGCTTGAACGTGCGGTAGTTGATCGTCTCCGGCTTCTTCACCTCGCCGAAAGACCACGAACGGATCTTCTCGGGCGAAGCCATGCCGATCTTGATGGCATCGAAATGCTCATCGGGCGTGAATTGCTTGAACAGGTCGAGTAGCGATTTCATAAGACTCTTTCCCTTTTCAAATTAAGAACGCTCGAGCTCGATGTCGAGACCCAGCGAACGAATTTCCTTGACCAGCACGTTGAACGATTCCGGCATGCCGGCTTCGATCGAGTGCTCGCCCTTGACGATGCTCTCGTACACCTTGGTACGGCCTTGCACGTCGTCGGACTTCACGGTCAGCATTTCCTGCAGGACGTAGGCGGCGCCGTAAGCCTCCAGCGCCCACACTTCCATTTCCCCGAAACGCTGGCCGCCGAACTGCGCCTTGCCGCCCAGCGGTTGCTGCGTGACGAGCGAGTACGGGCCGGTGGAACGGGCGTGCATCTTGTCGTCGACCAGGTGGTGCAGCTTCAGGAAGTGCATGTAGCCGACGGTGACGGGACGCTCGAACTGGTCGCCGGTGCGGCCGTCGAACAGGTACGCCTGCGTGCGCGTTTCGGTCAGGCCCTTGAGCTTGGCGATGTCGTCCGGGTAGGCGAGCTTCAGCATGCCGCGGATTTCCTCTTCCGAGGCGCCGTCGAACACCGGCGTCGCGAACGTGGCGCCGCTTTGCAGGTTGGCGGCCATCGCGAGCAGTTCGGTGTCGCTCAGCTGGCTGAGGTCTTCCGGACGGCCCGAGCCGTTGTACAGCTGCTCCATGAACTTGCGCAGCTCGGCCACCTTGGCCTCCTGCTGCAGCAGGTCGCCGATGCGCTGGCCCACGCCCTTGCCGGCCCAGCCCAGATGCACTTCGAGCACCTGGCCCACGTTCATCCGCGAGGGCACGCCCAGCGGGTTCAGGCAGATGTCGCACGGCGTGCCGTCGGCCATGTGGGGCATGTCTTCGACCGGAACGATCTTCGACACCACACCCTTGTTGCCATGGCGGCCGGCCATCTTGTCGCCGGGCTGCAGGCGGCGCTTGACGGCCAGGTAGACCTTGACCATCTTGAGCACGCCCGCGGGCAGCTCGTCGCCCTGCGTGAGCTTCTTGCGCTTTTCTTCGAACGCGAGGTCGAAGCTGTGGCGCGTCTGCTCCAGCGAGTTCTTGATCGACTCGAGCTGCGTCGCCACTTCGTCTTCCGCCGGGCGGATGTCGAACCAGTGGAACTTCTCGACCGACGACAGGTAGGCCTTGTCGAGCTTGATGCCCTTGGCCAGCTTGTTCGGGCCGCCGTTGGCGACCTTGCCGGTCAGCAGCTTCTCGATACGGTCGAACGCGTCGGCTTCGACGATGCGAAGCTGGTCGTTCAGGTCGAGGCGGAAGCGCTTGAGCTCGTCGTCGATGATCTGCTGGGCGCGCTTGTCGCGCGTGATGCCTTCGCGGGTGAACACCTGCACGTCGATCACGGTGCCTTGCGAGCCCTGGTCCACGCGCAGCGAGGTGTCCTTCACGTCGGAAGCCTTCTCGCCGAAGATGGCGCGAAGCAGCTTCTCTTCAGGCGTCAGCGTGGTCTCGCCCTTCGGCGTGACCTTGCCCACCAGCGTGTCGCCCGGCTGCACTTCGGCGCCGACATAGATGATGCCGGATTCGTCGAGGCGGTTGAGCTGCTGCTCGGCCAGGTTCGGGATGTCGCGCGTGATTTCTTCGGCACCGAGCTTGGTGTCGCGAGCCATCACCACCAGTTCCTCGATGTGGATCGAGGTGTAGCGGTCTTCCGCGACGACGCGTTCCGAGATCAGGATCGAGTCTTCGAAGTTGTAGCCGTTCCAGGGCATGAACGCGATCAGCATGTTCTGGCCGAGAGCCAGTTCGCCGAGGTCGGTCGATGCGCCGTCGGCCACCACGTCGCCCTTGGCGATCTTGTCGCCGCGCTTGACGATGGGACGCTGGTGGATGTTGGTGTTCTGGTTCGAACGCTGATACTTGATCAGGTTGTAGATGTCCACACCGACTTCACCGGCAGCCGCTTCGGCGTCGTTCACGCGCACCACGACACGGGTCGCATCGACGTAGTCGACGATACCGCCACGGGTGGCCGTGACCACGGTGCCCGAGTCGACCGCGGAGACGCGTTCGATACCGGTACCGACCATCGGCTTTTCGGGGCGCAGCACGGGCACGGCCTGACGCTGCATGTTGGCGCCCATCAGCGCGCGGTTCGCGTCGTCGTGCTCGAGGAACGGCACGAGCGAGGCAGCCACCGACACGATCTGCGCGGGCGACACGTCCATGTACTGGATGCGTTCGGCACCGACCAGGATCGATTCGCCGGCTTCGCGCGCGGAGACCAGGTCGCCGGTCAGCACGCCGTCCTTGTCCAGGGCCGCATTGGCCTGGGCGATGACGTACTTGCCTTCCTCGATGGCCGACAGGTAGTCGATCTCGTTGGTGACCTTGCTGTCGACCACGCGGCGGTACGGCGTCTCGATGAAGCCGTATTCGTTCAGGCGGGCGTACAGGGCCAGCGAGTTGATCAGGCCGATGTTCGGGCCTTCAGGCGTTTCGATCGGGCACACGCGGCCGTAATGGGTCACGTGCACGTCGCGCACTTCGAAGCCTGCACGTTCGCGCGTCAGACCGCCCGGGCCAAGGGCCGACACGCGGCGCTTGTGGGTGATTTCGGACAGCGGGTTCGTCTGGTCCATGAACTGCGACAGCTGCGACGCACCGAAGAATTCCTTCAGCGCGGCCGAGATCGGCTTGCTGTTGATCAGGTCGTGCGGCATCAGCGGCTCTTGCTCCGCTTGACCCAGACGTTCCTTCACGGCCTTCTCGATACGTGCCAGGCCGGTGCGGTACTGGTTTTCGGCCAGTTCGCCAACGCAACGCACGCGGCGGTTGCCCAGGTGGTCGATGTCGTCGACTTCGCCGTTGCCGTTGCGCAGGTCGACGAGGATCTTGACCACGGCCAGGATGTCTTCGTTGGTCAGCACCATCGGGCCGGTCGACTCGTCGCGGCCGACCTTGGCGTTGAACTTCATGCGGCCGACGCGCGACAGGTCGTACGTGTCCGGGTTGTAGAACAGGCGCTGGAACAGCGCTTGCACTGCGTCTTCCGTCGGCGGCTCGCCGGGGCGCATCATGCGGTAGATGGCCACGCGCGCTGCGAACTCGTCGACGGTTTCGTCGATGCGCAGCGTTTGCGAGATGTACGCGCCCTGGTCCAGTTCGTTCGTGTAGATGACCTGCACGTCCTGCACGCCGGCCGTGCGCAGCTTCTTCAGCAGCGCTTCGGTCAGCTCGTCGTTGGCCTTGGCCAGGATTTCACCGGAGTCGGCATCGACGATGTTGCGGGCGATCACGCGGCCGATCAGGAAGTCTTCCGGCACGCTGATGTGCGTGGTGCCGCCCTGCTCGAGTTCGCGCGTGTGGCGCGCGGTGACGCGCTTGTCCTTGGCGACCACGACCTTGCCCGACTTGTCGGTGATGTCGAAGCGCGCGACTTCGCCGCGCAGGCGCTCGGAGACGAACTCCATCTGCGCGCCGCTGTCCATCAGGCGGAAGTTGTCGTTCACGAAGAAGTTCGCGAGGATCGATTCCGGGTTCAGGCCGATGGCCTTCAGCAGGATCGTGACCGGCATCTTGCGGCGACGGTCGACGCGGAAGTACAGCATGTCCTTCGGGTCGAACTCGAAGTCGAGCCACGAACCGCGGTAGGGGATCACGCGGGCCGAGAACAGCAGCTTGCCCGAGCTGTGCGTCTTGCCCTTGTCGTGTTCGAAGAACACGCCCGGCGAACGGTGCAGCTGCGAAACGATCACGCGTTCCGTGCCATTGATGATGAACGAACCCTTGTCCGTCATGAGCGGCACTTCGCCCATGTAGACCTCTTGTTCCTTCACTTCCTTGACCACCTTCGACTGCGAAGTCGACGACTCGCGGTCATAGATGATGAGCTGGACCTTGGCGCGCACGGCCGAGGCGAAGGTCAGACCGCGGGTCTGGCATTCGCGCACGTCGAAGGCGGGTTTCGCGAGGTTGTACTCGAGGAACTTCATCTCGACAAAACCGTTGTGCGAGACGATCGGGAAGGCGGCGTCGAACGCGGCCTGCAGGCCTTCGACGGTACGTTGTTTCGGGGGAATGCCGGCTTGCAGGAACGCGGTGTACGCGTCTTTCTGCATCTGCAGCAGGTAGGGGATTTCTACGACGCTGTCGCGATTGCCGAAACTTTTTCGGATGCGCTTGCGTTCGGTGTAACTGTACGCGGACGATTGGGCCATGAGAGCTCCGGAGCTTGAGATCTTCAGCGACTTGTCAGAGGTGCCGAGGCACCACTGCTTGGCGGCTGGCCACTACCAGCCGTTGGCGGACAGCGATGCGTTGCACATCGCCCGAACCAAGGGGTCTTCTGCAGTCGGGGTCAGAAGACACTCGAAAACCGCGTCGATGCGGCGGCTTTCGGGTGCGCTCTGAAAGCGGCAAAGGCTGGAGGGCCTTTTCAGGCGCCTCCAGCCCTCTAGGGGGTCTGAATTACTTCAGTTCCACCTTGGCGCCGGCATCTTCCAGCTTCTTCTTGGCGGCTTCAGCGTCAGCCTTCGACAGGCCTTCCTTGACGGCCTTGGGAGCGGCTTCCACCAGGTCCTTGGCTTCCTTGAGGCCCAGGCCGGTGATTTCGCGCACTGCCTTGATCGCCGAAACCTTGTTCGCGCCAGCATCCATCAGCATGACGTTGAATTCGGTCTTCTCTTCAGCGGCCGGAGCGGCAGCGCCGCCGCCAGCTGCGGGAGCGGCCATTGCAGCGGCGCTCACGCCGAACTTCTCTTCGATGGCCTTGACCAGGTCGTTGAGTTCCAGGACCGTCATGCTGTCGAGCGCGGTCAGAAATGCGTCTTTATCGAATGCCATTTTTGTTTCCTAACAATTGGGTTGAATATTTCAAACGCAGGCTCAAGCGGCCTGTGCTTCTGCCGGTGCATCGGCGGGTGCAGCTTCGCCACCACCACGCTTCTCGGCCAGCGCCGCGAGCACGCGGGCGGTACGAGAGATGGGGGATTGCATCAAGCCCAGCAGTTGCGCCAGCAGCACTTCCTTCGAAGGGATGTTGGCCAGTTGCTTCACGCCGTCGACGTCCAGGGCCTTGCCACCGAAGGCGCCGCCGCGAATGACCAGCTTGTCGTTGGTCTTCGCGAAATCGGCCACCACCTTGGCGGCGGCCACAGCGTCTTCGGAGAAGCCGTAGATCAGCGGACCGGTCATCTGGTCGCCAACAATCTCAAACGCGCTACCAGCGACAGCACGGCGGGCCAGGGTGTTCTTCAGAACACTCAGGCTCACACCCTTGCTGCGAGCTTCGTTGCGCAGTTTGGTCATGTCGGCCACCGTGATGCCACGGTATTCCGCCATCACGAGCGTTTGAGCTTTTGCGGCGAGGCTGGTCACATCACTGATGACCGCTTCTTTCTCACTGCGATTCAGACTCAAGGTCTACTCCTTTTAATGCGACCTTCGGCCAGGGCCTCGGATCGCGCTTCATGCAGCGACCAACTGTCAGGAACAAAAAACAAATTCCTTGCAGCGGGATCGCCATCTGCGCTGGATACCGGACAGGGAGGTCCGGCGATTAAGTGCAGCACCCTGCACACCAGCGGTCTTGGATGGCCCGCGGCAACCGAAGCCGCCGCGACCCACCACATCCGTCCCACCCTTGCGAGGTGGAGCAAATCTCTTTAGCTCGCCGAGATGGTTTGCGTGTCCACGCGGACACCCAGACCCATGGTCGACGACACGGCCACCTTGCGCAGGTACACGCCCTTGCTGGTCGCGGGCTTGGCCTTGACCAGAGCGTCGATCAGCGCGGCGAGGTTGCCTTGCAGCTTGTCGTTGTCGAACGAGCGACGGCCGATCGTGCCGTGCACGATGCCGGCCTTGTCGACGCGGAACTGAACCTGGCCGGCCTTGGCGTTCTTCACTGCCGTGGCGACGTCCGGGGTCACGGTGCCGACCTTCGGGTTCGGCATCAGGCCGCGCGGGCCGAGGATCTGACCGAGCGTACCGACGACGCGCATGGCATCGGGGGCAGCGATCACGACGTCGAAAGGCATGTCGCCAGCCTTGACCATGGCAGCCAGGTCGTCCATGCCGACGATGTCGGCGCCGGCGGCCTTGGCTTCTTCAGCCTTGGCGCCCTGGGCGAACACGGCGACGCGCTTGGTCTTGCCGGTGCCGTTGGGCAGCACGACGGCGCCACGCACGACCTGGTCCGACTTCTTCGCGTCGATGCCGAGCTGCACAGCCACGTCGATCGATTCGTCGAACTTGGCGGTGGCAGCGTCCTTGACGATGGTGATCGCGTCAGCCAGCGGATACAGCTTGTTGCTGTCGACCTTGCCTTCGAGCGACTTTTGCTTCTTGGTGATCTTGGACATTTACACGCCCTCCACATTCACGCCCATCGAGCGGGCGGTACCGGCGATGGTGCGAACTGCTGCGTCCATGTCGGCCGCGGTCAGGTCCTTCATCTTGGTCTTTGCGATCTCTTCGAGCTGGGCGCGCGTGATCTTGCCGACCTTGTCGGTGTGAGGACGTGCGGAACCCTTGTCGAGCTTGATCGCCTTCTTGATCAGCACGCCGGCCGGCGGCGACTTGATGATGAAGGTGAAGCTCTTGTCGGCGAAAGCGGTGATGACCACCGGCAGTGCCAGACCCGGCTCGTAGCTCTGCGTTTGCGCGTTGAACGCCTTGCAGAATTCCATGATGTTCAGACCACGCTGACCGAGTGCGGGACCGATCGGCGGGGACGGGTTGGCCTTACCAGCTGGGACTTGCAGCTTGATGAAGCCGACGATTTTTTTCGCCATGCTTTGCTCCTTGCGGGTGATATCGCCTTGGCTTGCAGCCAAGGCTCCCCGGGGTTAAACGACTCTTCGGGATCAAGGCCGCGCGCCGAGTCGGACAGCGCGCAGCCGGAAACAATGACACCGGCGCAAAGGCCGGTGGGTCGTCAGGTCTTTTCGACCTGGCTGAATTCGAGTTCCACAGGGGTCGCGCGGCCGAAAATCATGACCGACACGCTGACCTTGCTCTTCTCGTAGTTGACTTCCTCGACCGTGCCGTTGAAGTCGGTGAACGGGCCTTCCTTGACGCGCACGAATTCGCCGACGGTGAATTCGACCTTGTGGCGCGGCTTTTCGGTGCCCTGCTGCATCTGGCTGACGATGTCCTCGACCTCTTTCTGCGAGATCGGGGCCGGACGGTTCTTGGCACCGCCCACGAAACCCGTCACCTTGTTGGTGTGCTTCACCAGGTGCCAGCTCTCGTCGTCCATGATCATTTCGACCAGCACATAGCCCGGGAAGAAGCGGCGCTCCGTGGTGCGCTTCTGGCCGTTCTTGATCTCGACCACTTCTTCGGTCGGGACCAGGATGCGGCCGAACTTGTCCTGCATGCCGGCGCGGTTGATGCGCTCGGTGATGTTGCGCTCGACAGCCTTTTCCATGCCCGAATAGGCATGCACCACGTACCAACGCAGATCGGGGTTGGCGGCGGGAGCCAGCACGGAGGTGTTTTCTTCCTCCGGCGTGCTCGGCGTGGTTTCAACTGCGTCGTCGGTCATTTATTTTCTCCAGCCCAGAATGAGGTCGAAAAACACCCATTCGAGCGTCTTGTCGGTGAGCCAGAGGAAGACGGACATGATCGCCACGAAGGCGAACACATAGGCCGTCATCTGCATCGCTTCCTTGCGGGTCGGCCAGACGACCTTCTTGACCTCGCGCCACGAGTCGCGGCCGAAAGCCCACAACTGACGGCCACTCTCGGAGCTGCCGAAGGCGGCCACGGCCGCAGCCAGGCCGACCAGCAGCGCAGCCCACTGCACCACCGAGCCTTGGCGCGACAGCAGGTAGAACGCCACGATGGCGCCCACTGCCAGCACGACAGCCACGGCCAATTTGGCCTTGTCGGCGCCGGTGCTCACGGTTTCGATTTGAGATGTGGCCATGGTTGGCTGATTTCCTGTGGCCTGTAGGCCTTCAATTCAATGCGTCTCTTGAGACGCCGAAGCCCATCGGGTCACGATGGGCTTTAGGGGTGCCACCTAAGTGGCAGGGGCAGTAGGAATCGAACCTACAACCTTCGGTTTTGGAGACCGACGCTCTGCCAATTGAGCTATACCCCTCCGGTACTCTTTGCGCCCGACTTAGATGTCGAGGATCTTGGCAACGACGCCCGAACCCACGGTGCGGCCGCCTTC